>NZ_BAAAQB010000011.1:0-1667 GCF_039531445.1 Arthrobacter humicola
GTTGTGTCTGTTTTTCTTCAACGGAGAGTTTGATCCTGGCTCAGGATGAACGCTGGCGGCGTGCTTAACACATGCAAGTCGAACGATGATCCGGTGCTTGCACCGGGGATTAGTGGCGAACGGGTGAGTAACACGTGAGTAACCTGCCCTTAACTCTGGGATAAGCCTGGGAAACTGGGTCTAATACCGGATATGACTCCTCATCGCATGGTGGGGGGTGGAAAGCTTTATTGTGGTTTTGGATGGACTCGCGGCCTATCAGCTTGTTGGTGAGGTAATGGCTCACCAAGGCGACGACGGGTAGCCGGCCTGAGAGGGTGACCGGCCACACTGGGACTGAGACACGGCCCAGACTCCTACGGGAGGCAGCAGTGGGGAATATTGCACAATGGGCGCAAGCCTGATGCAGCGACGCCGCGTGAGGGATGACGGCCTTCGGGTTGTAAACCTCTTTCAGTAGGGAAGAAGCGAAAGTGACGGTACCTGCAGAAGAAGCGCCGGCTAACTACGTGCCAGCAGCCGCGGTAATACGTAGGGCGCAAGCGTTATCCGGAATTATTGGGCGTAAAGAGCTCGTAGGCGGTTTGTCGCGTCTGCCGTGAAAGTCCGGGGCTCAACTCCGGATCTGCGGTGGGTACGGGCAGACTAGAGTGATGTAGGGGAGACTGGAATTCCTGGTGTAGCGGTGAAATGCGCAGATATCAGGAGGAACACCGATGGCGAAGGCAGGTCTCTGGGCATTAACTGACGCTGAGGAGCGAAAGCATGGGGAGCGAACAGGATTAGATACCCTGGTAGTCCATGCCGTAAACGTTGGGCACTAGGTGTGGGGGACATTCCACGTTTTCCGCGCCGTAGCTAACGCATTAAGTGCCCCGCCTGGGGAGTACGGCCGCAAGGCTAAAACTCAAAGGAATTGACGGGGGCCCGCACAAGCGGCGGAGCATGCGGATTAATTCGATGCAACGCGAAGAACCTTACCAAGGCTTGACATGGGCCGGACCGGGCTGGAAACAGTCCTTCCCCTTTGGGGCCGGTTCACAGGTGGTGCATGGTTGTCGTCAGCTCGTGTCGTGAGATGTTGGGTTAAGTCCCGCAACGAGCGCAACCCTCGTTCCATGTTGCCAGCGCGTAATGGCGGGGACTCATGGGAGACTGCCGGGGTCAACTCGGAGGAAGGTGGGGACGACGTCAAATCATCATGCCCCTTATGTCTTGGGCTTCACGCATGCTACAATGGCCGGTACAAAGGGTTGCGATACTGTGAGGTGGAGCTAATCCCAAAAAGCCGGTCTCAGTTCGGATTGGGGTCTGCAACTCGACCCCATGAAGTCGGAGTCGCTAGTAATCGCAGATCAGCAACGCTGCGGTGAATACGTTCCCGGGCCTTGTACACACCGCCCGTCAAGTCACGAAAGTTGGTAACACCCGAAGCCGGTGGCCTAACCCCTTGTGGGAGGGAGCTGTCGAAGGTGGGACTGGCGATTGGGACTAAGTCGTAACAAGGTAGCCGTACCGGAAGGTGCGGCTGGATCACCTCCTTTCTAAGGAGCACCTACAACCACCGTGCCTCATGCATTTGAGTGTGGCGGGGTTGTCAGGAGTACGCCCGTTGCGCAGACGCAAGTTCTGCGGCGGGTGCTCACGGGTGGAATATCAACAAATAG
>NZ_BAAAQB010000012.1:0-18182 GCF_039531445.1 Arthrobacter humicola
AGAGTGGCACCGCAGCACCTCAACGCGGCCTATGGCGGCAGACCGGTCAGTGGCGGCGTCATCCGGGCTGACGTGCCGGCCGTGTAATCACGGACCCGGCGGTGGCGGCGTGATCCGGGCTAACGTGCCAGCCAAGTGGACCAGGCAGTGACGGCGTGATCAGGGCGGCGAAGGCGGCTCCTAACGACGGCGGCATGACCGAGTCCCGCCCTGTTCCTGTGGCCAGTGAACGTGACCAGGACTTACGACAGTGGCCGGGACAGAGACGACGGCTCCTCATGACGGCCCTACGACCGAGTCCCAACCGGTGCCAGGGAACCTGACGACGGCCTGCGATCGAGGCCCGGTTGGCGAAGGCGGCTCCTCATGACGGCCGCATATCCGACGCCCGGGGGACGGCAAGCTCGGCATCACCACAACTAGGTCCGGTCGTGGCGACCTCGTCGTTGGCTGGTCAGAAAGGGCTGGGTCCGGCGTCGGCCCGTTTCGTTGTTCTACAGGGGGACGAAGTACGGTTAAGAGGTGCTGAAAACTGCCCTCAAACCCCGCTGGATCGCAGGACTCGTGTTCGCGATCGCCATTTCCGGGGTCTTTGTGCTGCTGAGCCAGTGGCAGTTTGGCCGCTCAACACAACCCGAAGCCCCGGTCTCCACCACAACCGAGGAAACTCGCCAACTTACGTCGGTCCTGCAGCCGGGCGGATTTTTCCCTGGTTCGGTGGCTGATCAGATGGTCTCGGCCACCGGAAGTTATGACCCCCAGAAACAGGTCCTCGTCCCGGGGCGACTGAATGACGGGGCCAAGGGCTACTGGATCGTTTCCGCCTTCGCCGTCAAGGATGCTCCTGTCCTGAAGGGCGGCGGGGCCACACCGCAGACCTGGATTCCGGTCGCCCGCGGCTGGATCGCTGATCCCTCGGACGCCGTCGCGCCGCCGTCGGGCACCATCGCACTGACCGGGCGGCTACTGCCGTCCGAATCTCCGCTGGCGAATACCGACCCCGGACCCGGCCGCGCGAGTGCCGTTTCGGTCGCCGAACTCATCAACGACTGGAACGTCAGCAGCTACCCGGGATTTGTCGCGGCAAAGACGGAACTCTCCGGCAGCACCGACGTCGGTGCGCTTGCCACCGGAGGCGACGTCAAACCCCTTCTGATTGGCCCGCAGCCGCCTGCGCAGCAGGTCAACTGGCTAAACCTGTTCTATTCCGTGGAATGGGTGGTCTTTGCCGGGTTCGCGTTGTTCATCTGGTGGCGTCTGGTCAAAGACGACTACCGCCGCGACCTCGAAGACGCCCTTGACGCGGAATCAGCCGCGGAATCGGCCGCGCAACCGGACAAGGATCCGGTGGCGCAACTGGACTCGGACCCGGCCGAGGAGTCGGTCAAGGAACGGGCCGGACAGGTGCCCGGCACCTCCGAACACCCGCAGCCGCCGGCAGCCGAAGCGCATCGCACAGCCCCCAATCCCACAGACCCGAGAGTGCAATCATGATCGAGCCCCAACCCGCCATCCAACCGCAGCCAACCAACGGCACGGGGACAACCGGCAAGAAGCGTCGCTTCGGCGGCACCGAGGCCCAAATCCGGTCCGCCCTGAAGTTCTACAAAGTGCTCGCCTACCTGACGGGCTCGATGCTACTTCTGCTGTGCGCCGAGCTGATCGCCCGGTACGGCTTCGGGCAGTATCTCTACGTCGGCGGCACCGACGCCGTTACCGGCCAGCCGTTCGGCCTGGGCTTCGCCGACGCCGAGCCGCCAGGAGTGATCGGGGGCGTCAACCTCTCCATAACGGTGCTGATCGTGCACGGCTGGATGTATGTCGTGTACCTGATTTCCAACTTCCGGCTGTGGTCGCTCATGCGCTGGCCGTTCAGCAAACTGGTGATCCTGGCCCTCGGCGGCGTCGTGCCGTTCCTGTCCTTCTTCGTCGAGAAGAAGTTCCACGCAGAGGTCGAGGCCGAACTCGCGGCGAACCCCCAGGCTCCCCAGCGCTACTGAGCCGGGGAGATGCCGCGAACAGCGGCAGCAGCCGCCGTCGGGCGTGTGAGTTCGCTTACCCGGGGCGTGATTCGAGGCCCACAGCGGCTTCTCAATGTGCGGGCGGGTAGCGGCGCAAAGTAGGCTAGTGGGGTGACTACTCCCACTGCATCCCAGACGTCCCACAGGCCGGTTCTGGTTGTTGACTACGGTGCCCAGTACGCGCAGCTGATTGCCCGCCGCGTCCGGGAAGCGAATGTGTATTCGGAAGTGGTTCCGCATACCTTCACCACCGAGCAGCTGCTGGCCAAAAACCCCGCCGCGATCATCCTCTCGGGCGGACCCGCAAGCGTTTACGCCGAAGGCGCCCCGAGCGTTGGCGCCGATCTCTTCGAAGCCGGTGTCCCCGTCTTCGGCATCTGCTACGGCTTCCAAGCCATGGCCAATGCCCTCGGCGGCAAGGTAGCCCAGACGGGTCTTCGCGAGTACGGTGCCACCGAGACCACCACCTTGGGTGAAGGCCGGTCCATCCTGGCTGGCATGCCTCAGCACCAGAGCACGTGGATGAGCCACGGCGACTCCGTCCATGAGGCCCCTGAAGGCTTCGAGGTTCTCGCGACGACGGCAGGCGCCGAGGTGGCGGCCTTCGCCAACGAAGAGAAATGCCTCTACGGCGTGCAGTGGCACCCCGAGGTCAAGCACTCGGCCTACGGCCAGCAGGTCCTGGAGAACTTCCTGTTCAAGGGCGCCAAGCTGGAACCGAACTGGACTGCAGGCAACATTCTCGAGGAACAGGTTGACCGGATCCGTGAGCAGATCGGCGATGCCCGGGTCATCTGCGGACTGTCCGGCGGCGTCGACTCTGCAGTGGCTGCCGCCCTGGTGCAGCGCGCGGTCGGCGACCAGCTGACCTGCGTTTTCGTGGACCACGGCCTGCTGCGCGAGGGCGAGGCCGAACAGGTCGAACGCGACTTCGTGGCCGCAACCGGCGTCAAGCTCTACGTCGCCAACGAGCAGGAGCGGTTCCTGAGCGCCCTGGCCGGTGTCAGCGATCCCGAGACCAAGCGCAAGATCATCGGCCGCGAATTCATCCGCGCCTTCGAGGAAGCCGAACTGGCGATCATCGCCGAGGCAGCGGCGCACGGCGAAAAGATCAAGTTCCTCGTCCAGGGCACCCTGTATCCCGACGTCGTCGAATCCGGCGGTGGCGAAGGTGCAGCCAACATCAAGAGCCACCACAACGTGGGCGGCCTGCCCGAGGACCTGCAGTTTGAACTCGTTGAGCCGCTGCGCGCCCTGTTCAAGGACGAGGTCCGCGCGGTCGGCGCTCAACTCGGCCTCCCGCAGGAAATCGTCGGCCGCCAGCCGTTCCCCGGACCCGGCCTGGGCATCCGGATCGTCGGCGACGTCACCAAGGAACGCCTCGACCTGCTCCGCAAGGCCGACGCGATCGCCCGCGCCGAGCTGACCGCGGCCGGACTCGACAACGAGGTCTGGCAGATGCCCGTCGTGCTGCTGGCGGATGTCCGCAGCGTAGGCGTCCAGGGTGACGGACGCACCTACGGACACCCGATCGTGCTCCGTCCCGTGTCCTCCGAGGACGCCATGACGGCGGACTGGTCGCGGCTGCCCTACGATCTCCTGGCCCGGATCTCCAACCGGATCACCAATGAGGTGGACGGCGTCAACCGTGTGGTGCTGGACGTGACCAGCAAGCCGCCGGGAACCATCGAGTGGGAATAGCAGTGTGAATGGCCGGCCTTTCGAGGCCGGCCATTTCATTTTGTTTCTGGCAATTCGGGTTGAATTTCGCACCGCTCAGTGTTGCGGCCCCGCAGGTGCCCCTGATTCGGGCTACCCTCGAAGGCATGCCGGTATGGTCCAAGGCGTCCCGCGCGAGCCAGGCAACCGCGAGCACACAAAACGCGGCCATGGAAAGCGCGGACGCAACACAGACACGCGTTGACACGTCGAACGCGCTAAAGGCGAGCCCGCCGCGGTCCGGCATGGAGGAATCCGGCCGGGAGAAATCCAGCCCGGAGAAATCCAGCCCGGAGAAGTCCGGCATGGAGACATCCAGCACAGAGAAGTCGAGCATAGAAAAGAAGGCAGCAGTGTCAGTTGGTCAAGGCCACCCCGAGGGCTCCGAGGAGTTCAGGAAATGGCTGTCGGGGCTCAAACCCGTCACCGGAGCAGATACGATGCTGCGCTTCACCAAGACGCCCGAAGGCTCGATTGACCTGACCCATGCCCATCCGTCGGGGCTTGCCCAGCTCATGGCAGGCCGGCGCACCCGGCTCTCAACCCTGATCCGGGACCGCCAGCAGTACGTGATTGCCGCCAGGGCCTCGCGCAACCTGCGCTCGAAAATCTTCGAACTCGCCAACGACCGCGGCATTGACGCGGGCTATTTCTCGGCCGGCACGGTCGTCTGGACGTCCGCCGTCGGAGGTAAACCGCAGCGAATTTCCGCCCCGGTCATGCTCACCGCCATTTCCCTCACGGTGCGCCCCGGCGAGGACGACTACGAACTGCAACTCACCGAACAGGCGCAGATCAACCCCGCACTGGTCCGGCACCTCAAGTCAGTCCACGGGATCGTCTTTGACGTCAGCGCGGTCACGCGGATGGCCTACAGCACGGCGCGTTATGACCCCCAGCCGGTCCTGGACCGCCTGGGCACGCTGATCCAGCCGATTGCCGGTGCCGAGATAGAGCACAACCTCCTCGTCTCCACGTTTGCCGACCTCTCCGGCAACCTGGATGACCCGTGGATCAACCCGAACAACCCCCTCGTCACCGCCCTGGCCCGGTCCGGTTCCGGCGAACTGGTCGAGGTGCCCGTGCTTGAACCTGGGCGTTTCCCCAGCACGGATGAGCGGGACCCCGCCGATGAGCTTCTGCTGCTCGACGCCGACACGGACCAGCAGTACGTCGTCGACGCCGTTCGGGCGGGCGACTCGCTGGTGGTCAGCAGCCCGCCGGGCACCGGCCAGACCCAGACCGCCATCAACACCATCGGCGCCCTCGTCGACGAGGGCAAGACCGTCCTGGTAGTGGGCGACAGGCGCGCCAGCCTCGCCGAAATCTCCGCCCAGCTGGAGAGCCTTGGCCTGGATTCCGTACTGCTGCAGCTCGCCGGCAATGCCAGCCCGCTGCAGCTCAAGGGCCAACTGGTCCGGGCGATCGTCCGCAACGAGAAGTCGCTCCAACCGCAGCTAAGCAACCTGCACGCCACGCTGACGGGGCACCGGCACGCCCTGATGGACCATGTTGCCTCGCTGCACAACGTCCGGGAACGCTGGGGCTGTTCCCCGTACGAGGCCATGCAGTCGCTGGCCGAACTGACCTCCATCCAGCCGGCGCCAGCCACGACGGTCCGGCTCAAGCGCAGCGTGCTGGATAACATCCGGGACCGCGAGGAGCTCGCCGGCAGGCTCCGCCGCGCTGCCGAACTCGGCGGTTTCAGCCGTGCGTCGACCACCAGCCCCTGGCACGGAGCACGGCTCCTGACCCGCAAGGAGACGCAGGAAGCGCAGGCGGTTGCACGGTCCGTCGCGGAGAAGCTGCCGCTGCTGCGCGGGCGAATGGACGAGGTGGCAGAACACGCCGAGATTCGCCTCGGCGGGACTTTCACCGAATGGGGCGAACAGATCGAACTGCTCGTGGCCGTCCGCGAAAGCCTGGACAAGTTCACTCCCGACATCTTTGACCGGCCCGTCCATGACCTCATCTCGGCCACGGCGCCCTCCGTCTGGCGCCGGGAACGGGGGATCGAGATGCCCTCCATGCAGCGGTCCCGCCTGCGCCGGGTGGCCAAGGAATATGTCCGTCCCGGCGTGCACATCGCGGACCTGCACAGCTCTCTGGTCCTCGTGCAGGAGCAGCGCGCCGCGTGGGCCGGGTATGCCACGACGCAGCGGCACCCTGCCGTGCCGTCCGGGCTGGCCGAAATCTCCGGCCTCTACCGGGAGCTTGAGTCAGAACTGGCCGAACTGGGCCAGGCAGTCAAGCACACCGCCGCAGGCGGCGATCTGGACCGCGTGCCCTATGCCGATCTCCTGACCCGCGTTCAGCGACTCGTCGCCGACACCGCGACACTCGAAACCCTCCCGGAGCGTACGCTGTTGGTCGAGAGCATGCGCGAGCACGGGTTGGGCGAGCTGCTCGCCGACCTGGCCGAGCGTGAGGTCCCCGAGGGATCTGTGACCGCAGAACTCGAGCTGGCCTGGTGGCAGTCGGCCCTGGAAGCCATGATTAGCGGCGATGACTACCTCGCCATGTCCGACGGCGACGCCCTGCGCCAGCTGGAAGCGGAGTACCGGCTCGCTGACAACGCCCATATCGCCAGCGGCGCTGCCCGGCTCCGGTGGAACCTGTCCGAGCGCTGGCGCACGGCCATCGAGGCATACCCGCGCCAGGCCGAGCTGCTGCGCAGTCTGCTGAAGGACGGCAGGGTTACCCTTGCGGCACTCAGCGGCCAGGCGCAGGAGCTGCTGCCCACACTCGTTCCTGTATGGTCCGTCAGCCCGTACCTCATGACGGGCCTCCTGCCGATCGAGCAGACCTTTGATGCCGTAGTGATCCTGGACGCCGAGACAACATCGCTGCAGGCCGTCCTCCCGGCTATCGCCCGGGCCCGGCAGGTCATAGCTTTCGGCGATGACCAGATCGCCAGCCCGCGAACCTTCACCGTGGGGGTCGAACGGCTCGCCGCAGGGGAGAGCTCCTACCAGAGCGTCGAGAGTGCTTACCGTGCGCTGACTGCCGTACTGCCCGTGTGGAACCTGAGGACCGTGTACCGCGCGGTCGATGAAGACCTGGTGCGCCAGCTCAGCAAGGGATATTACGGCGGGGAACTCACACGGCTCCCGGAAGGGCAATCCGCCACAGGCCTCGACCGTGCCCTCAGCGTGGAATACCTTCCCGATGGCACAGGGCTGCCCAGCGCCGACCACGACGGCGTTGAATCGGTGGTTGCCGAGGTGAACCGTGCGGTGGAGTTAGTCTTCGAGCACGCCCGGCTCCGTCCCCGGACCTCGCTGGCTGTGGTGACCGGCAGCCTCCGTCACGCCGCCCGGATCGGCGAAGCCATCCGGGCCCAACTGCCCAACTACCCGATGCTCGGCAGTTTCTTCACAGCAGGGGAGGAATCCTTCCGCGTCGTGGATCTCGAACGGGCCCAGGGGCTAGTCCGCGACCACGTCATTTTCTCCCCGGGCTATGGGCGCACGCCGCACGGGCGCACGCTCCACAGCCTTGGCCCGCTCTCCGCCGACGGCGGACGCGCTAAATTCGCCTTGGCGATGACGCGTGCGCGGCGATCCCTGCACGTGCTCAGTTGCTTCCGCCCCGAGGACCTCGACGTCAGCCGCCTGAGCCATGGTGCCGTGGATTTCTACGAACTACTGGACCGCGAGATCGCGGGGAATACGGATCTGGGCAGCCCCGCATCCCGGGCGGCCGCCAGCGAGCAGGCGCTCGGCGCTGATCCGCTCGTGGCAGACCTGGGCGACCGGCTCCGGGCCCGCGGTGCGCGCGTGTGGCACCAGTACGACGGCGTCCTCAACATGGTGGCCGCCGCCGATCCGATGACCACGATCGGCCAGGAGGATGCGGAGATTCCCCGTCCAGTGGCGATTGAGTCCGACGGCACCGGCCACTACCGGCGAATGAGCGTCCGCGAACGGAGCCGGCTCCGGCCGCAACTGCTTGAGCGGCTTGGCTGGCGTTATATGCCGCTGTGGACCATTGAGGTCTTCACTGATCCTTCGGCCTGCGCCGACCGGATTGGCGGCTACCTCGGGTTGGAGAAGCCTGCCGTGTCCAGTCGGCTCCGGGCATCCCACGGGTTCTTCGACGACGACATTGAAAACCTGGCGATCAACGACGCCCGGGGCCAGGAAAGCCACGTCTTCTCAGGGCACGCACCGGCGGGAGATGATTTTCATGGGCGCGAGGCCGCGTCCACTCAGTCTGCAGCGCGGCCGGGGGATGCGCACGAGTCAGGTGCTACGCCCCTGCTGAGGCCAGAGGCTGGGACCATAAACGGTGCAGCCACGACCGGCAACAATGGTATGACAGGCAGTACAGGCAGTAAGGAGTCCGGCGCCATGAGTGCAGACGGCGACATCCAGAACAGCAGCGGCGCTACCGCGGCTGAAGCGAACGGCGACTCCGGGTCGGCGGCCCGGGAACCGGCGGCGGGGGAGTCGGCAGCGGGGCAGCCCGCCGGAGAAGCGCGGGAGCAGGCGACGCCAAAGGAGAAGTCCCGGCGCGCGGCGGCGCCAGCAACGGCTGCCGGGGCAGTGCTGCCGAACAAGGCGGCCGAAGACGACCCGCGGCGCTGGGGCGACCAGCCCGAGAACTACGACCACGATGCGTGGCTCCAGGAGCAGAAGCCTCCGCACTGGGGTTGAGATGTAAGGCCGGTGCCGAGTAGCCGGCGGCGCCGGCGACCGCAATCGGTCTCAGGGACTACCGGCCGGCGGTCGGGGACTTAGCCGGGCGCTCGCCATGGCGAGAGTGTGCACGCCAGTCACCCAGCCACTCACCCCGGCGCTGCCGCCACAAGCACGAAGAACAGCTTGCCTTGGGTTGATGCGCCGGCCAATCGCCGCGCCTGATCGGCCGCGGCTGCCACGACGATGAGCCCGTCCGCGTCAGCGTCCGCTGCGGGCAACCACTGGCCCGTCTTGCCGCCCTGCACGGAGGTCCACAGTACAGGGACGGCTTCGGCCAGGATTTGGCCTTCAGCGGCTTGTTCGAAGCCGCTGCCGGCGGTGAGCACCACGTTCACGAGTTGTCCGGGGGAGAGCAGCCGGATAGACGCAGGATCCGCCATCCTGAGCGGTACGGCTGCGGAACCGGGCGGGCTTCCGGCCAGCAGGCCAGGGCCAAGGATCTGGGCGTCGGTGAGGAGCTGGCCTTGGCGCAGCGGTGCGGCCAACTGCTTGCCCTCGAACGCGTTTTCGCCGCCCGGGCTGCCGGCCGGCACTAGGCCGGGCGGGATGCTCATCATGCGGACGTCGCCTGGTTCCAGGGTTTTTCCGGCGGGAAGATCCGCTACGGCTGCGAACGCAGTGGCGGTGTCGGCGGGCGCAGGAGTTAGCTGCTGAACAGTCAGGCCAGCGGCGATGCACAACATGAGCGCCGCCAGCAGCCGGCGGTTCCGGCTCAACCAGTTGCCCAGGCGGCGTCGCGGCGGCCTGCCGCGCGGCAACCGCTGCCGGGGCGGCCTCCCGGGCCGGGTGTAATTCCGGATGGAGCTGCCGGCAGAAGGAAACGTGGGCGGAAGGAGGCCAGCGGAGCGGATCCCGGAGCGTGCCCAGCTGGCGGGCATCGCTCCGTTCCCGGGCCGGGGCGGCAGCGAAGAGGCCTTGAAAGACGGCCAGGAAGCCGGGTTGAGTGAGGGTGCCATGGCCGCCACGCTACGGACTCTGGCATGCTCGCGGGAGTCGCGGAACTGCTTATGTGGACAACGGGAGGCAGGAAGGACTGTGTAGGCTGCGGCATGCCGGCATTAGTGCGCGATTGCACGGCACAGGGACTGCGGCCACGGTGCTGCCTTGGCAGCGGTGTCTTTCGCGAACAACGCTCCGGGGCGGCGGCCGGAGGCTAGGCGGACGGTTCCGTCCGGAGACGGTGCACCAGGGCTGCACGGATGGCAGCCTTGGGACCCTAGCTGGCGGCGGCCGGGGCAGGCGCCGTTGCGGGTGCGGGAGCCGCAGCGGGGGCCGGGGCAACTGTGCTGCCCTTGGTGTCGCGCGAATCGGTCCGGTAGAAGCCGGATCCCTTGAATACAACGCCGACGCTGTTGAACTTCTTGCGCAGCGTGCCCTGGCACTCGGGGCAGGACGTCAGGGAGTTGTCGCTGAACGACTGCACGATCTCGAAGGCGTGGCTGCAGTCCTTGCAGGCATATGCATACGTGGGCACTGGAAATCCTCCTCTGGGACAAACGAGCAGGTCCCGTGCTGTCGAGTCGGGACCGGTCGATATATCTATCGATATACCTGTCGGCGGGTTCCGTCTTAGCAGTCGCAGGGCCTGAGTGCTAATTCTATCACCCCCGCAGGACCCCCGATCAGCGGAGCCGGATGATCCCGCCCGGTGTCAGCGCCGCGTCGACCTTCCGGTCGAAGGACTCGGCGGGAATACTGCCCGCGGGCAGTACCTCAGTGTCGTAGACGACGGCGACAGTCGGCAGCGGTACGGCGTCGGACGCCCTGCCGGCCGCGGACGAGCCGGACGCGGAGGACAGGGCGGCCAATGTGGCAAGGAACTTGTCGTAGTAGCCGCCGCCTTGTCCGATGCGGTTGCCCGAGAAATCCACTGCAGTGGCCGGCAGGAAGATTGCGGTGGCGTCCAGCGTCACCGCGGTGCTGTGGCGCTCGCCAACAGGCTCCTGGATGGGGGCGAACCGGCTGCGGACAAACCCGGATTCCGGAGTCCAGTACACCCAGCTGAGTTCGAGTTCGGGTTCGCAGACGGGAAGGAGCACCCGGTGCCCGGCATCGACCAAGGCTGACAGCAGCGGCAGCGTGGGCGGTTCGGCGCCCACGCCCAGATACGCGGCGAAGGTACCCCGGCGGCCGCCGGTCAGATCGGATGCCCACTCGAGTCCGTGGCGGGTGATGCCTGCCGCTGCGGCATCGAGCGCGTCCAACGGGAGCGCCGCACGCCTTGCCCTGTGGCTGGAGCGTATTTCGTCTTTTGACGCCATGACTGGTCCGTCCTCTGCATCGTGCAGCCTGCTCCGCAACGTCAGGGGGCCCGCGGGGCAGGCCGAATAATTACGCAATGATTGGTCCCTCCGTTAGATTAGTCGAGTGAATACACCCAATGCTTCCGTCCGCAAGGCCGTCATCCCCGCCGCGGGCCTTGGTACCAGGTTTCTTCCGGCCACGAAGGCCATGCCCAAGGAAATGCTGCCTGTCGTTGACAAGCCGGCCATCCAGTACGTGGTCGAGGAGGCCGTGAATGTCGGCCTGAACGACATCCTGATGATCACGGGCCGCAACAAGCGGGCGTTGGAGGACCACTTCGACCGCGTTCCCACGCTCGAAGCCACCCTCCAAGCCAAGGGTGACACGGCAAAGCTCGAGTCCATCCAGGCCGCCAGCAACCTCGGCGACATCCACTACGTCCGCCAGGGCGACCCCATGGGCCTCGGCCACGCGGTCCTCCGGGCCAAGCAGCACGTCGGCCAGGAACCGTTCGCCGTGCTCCTGGGCGATGACCTGATTGACGCCCGCGATGAGCTCCTCAGCACCATGATCGAAGTACAGGCCAAGACCGGCGGGTCGGTGGTCGCGCTGATCGAGGTGGACCCGTCCCAGATCAGCGCCTATGGCTGCGCCGACGTCGAGGCGATCGCCGGTGAGGAGTACGTCCGCGTCAAGCAGCTCGTGGAGAAGCCCGACGTCGAGGACGCCCCGTCAAACCTCGCGGTCATTGGCCGCTATGTCCTGCACCCGGCCGTCTTTGAAGTGCTCGAGCGCACCGCGCCGGGCCGCGGCGGCGAAATCCAGCTGACGGATGCACTGCAGGAACTCTCCACCGGCACCGGCGAGGGCTACGGCGTGTACGGCGTCGTCTTCCGCGGCCGCCGCTACGACACCGGCGACAAGCTCAGCTACCTCAAGGCCTGTGTCCAGCTCGCCTGCGACAGCGAGGACCTCGGCCCGGGCCTGCGCGAATGGCTGCCCGGCTTCGCGTCCAGCCTTACCCCCAGCCTCGCCAAGTAATTCCCGTGGGGGGCAGCTTCACCTGGCCGGTGACTCTGGAGAGCGGCGACATCGTGTTGCGCCCTATCCGGTACCGGGACCGCAAAGAGTGGACAGCGCTTAGGTCACGCAACTGCGAGTGGCTTGCCCCTTGGGAGGCATCAAACCCGGTCCCCGGCGGCGGCCTGCCGGATTACCGGCAGATGGTGCGGTCGCTGAAGGCCCAGGCCGCACAGGCCACGGCCCTGCCGTTCGTGATCGCCGAATGGAGGCCTGGGCACGAGAAGCCAGTGATCGTGGGACAGCTGACCGTGTCCTCGATCGTTTGGGGATCGGCCATGATGGCGACGTTGGGCTATTGGGTCGATCAGGACCGGGCCGGCCGGGGGATTGCCCCCACCGCCGTGGCCATGGCGACGGACTACTGCTTCGGAACCCTTGGCCTGCACAGGATGGAAATCAACATCAGGCCGGAAAACGGGCCGAGCCTGCGAGTGGTGGAAAAACTCGGGTTCCGCGACGAAGGATTCAGGCCCCGATACCTGCACATCAACGGTGAATGGGCCGACCACCGCACCTTCGCGCTCACGGCTGAGGAAGTGCCGGAAGGCCTTCTCGCCCGGTGGTTGCGGAGCCGGCCGGCGTGAGCCCTTGATAGCCGCCTGACCAGCCACTACGCCCCGGCCCCCACCAATTGCCGGCGCGCCCGCGACACACCCCTGACAATGCGGCCTAGCACCCCATATACCTCATACGGTTTTGAGTGTGGACTTCCCTCTTAGCAGCTCTGTGATCCTTGTCATTGCTGTTGCGCTCTGGATCGTGTGGGTGGCACCCTACGTTCTGCGGAACGGGCGCCACCAGCTGCAGCCTGCAGGCGAATTCCTGGCGGACGTCATCGACATAGAACCAGTAGACCCACAAGCGGGGAAGGTTATGAAAATGGCGGCGCAGCAGGAGAAGCCCATGAATATCACCCGGCGCGCAGAACCTGCCGGCGGCACCGCAGAGCCCGGGGATACGCCAAGGGAAACACGCGGCGCAAGCCCGCTGCCCGCTGCCGCCTCCCCGGCGTTCAGGATTCGCTGGGGCCGGCTGGTGCTTGCGCTGGCCGGGACGCTCTCCCTGCTCACCGGCGTGGTGTCCGCGCTGCTTCGACTGTTCGGCGTCGGATCCGGCTGGCTGCCGGTGGCAGCCCTGGTGGGCGCCGTCGCGTCCGTGGCAATGCTCCGCCGTCTCGCTATCCGCGACCGCCGGCGGAAAATGAACGCCGCATTCCGTGCAGCCATGGGCAGCCCGGCGCACAGGCCTGTGCGGCCGTCGGTGCCCGAAGAGACCCCGACCCTTCCTGCGGAGCGCCCCGGCGTGCGGCCCGAGAATCCGCTCTTCGACGCCGAAGCGGACCGCTCCACACCGGAACCGTCGCCCAAGCCGCTCACCGCACTGGATCTCCGCCAGGCAGCCCTAGCCGAAGCGGCAGCCTCGGGCGACACCGCGGCAGCTGTGGCAGCCGCACCGGCGGCACCGGCGGAAGGCTCCAGCTGGGAGCCCGTGGACGTTCCCAAACCCACGTATGTCGAAGCGCCGAAGGCCGAACGCGCGGCCCCCAAGCCGCTGGACCTGCCCGAGGCACCGAAGGCGGTCGGCAAGCCGTCGCTCAAGCAGGCCTCGGCTCGGCCGGCCGTCTCCGATCCCCGGATAGCCGATGACCCCGAGACGAAGCAGCTCAGCAAGGCCCAGAGCGCGTTGAGCAACCTCGATGACGTTCTTCAGCGGCGACGCGCCTGACCCGTTGCGTTCTTCTGGAGTCTTCGCCCCGGGCAGCCAGTGATGGCTGTCCGGGGTTTTCCTTTCCCCGCAGCGCCCCGGCAGGGAGCGCTGCACGGGCCGCTGCGGTAGCCTCTGGTCATGACAAGGATCTGCGTCGCCGGTGGAACCGGCCAAGTGGGCCGTGAGGTGGTGCGTCAGGCTCTCGACGCCGGGCATTCCGTGGCCGTGCTGAGCCGCCACCCGCCGGCGGCCGGCACCGCCGGCAGCGGCGGGGGAGCGGAGTACTTCCGCGCGGACGTGACGACGGGCGAAGGGCTCGCGGTTGCGCTGGCCGGGGCCGACGTCGTGGTCGACTGCCTGGAGGGACGCTCGGGGAAAGCGCGCAAGAACTTCGCCGACGGCGGCGCGCGGCTTCTGGCCGCCGCCCAGGAGGCGGGCACGGCCAGGGCCGTGATGCTCTCCATCGTGAACTGTGATCACAGCAGCTATGCCTTCTACCGCTCGAAGGCGGCGAAGGAGCATGTTTACGAGCTGTCCGGGCTCGAGACGGTGGTGGTGCGGGCCACCCAGTTTCACTCGTTGCTGGCGATGATGTTCGGCGCCGGATCAAAGGTCAGGGTCATCCCCGTGGTGAGGGGCGCCCGGTTCCAGCCCGTCTCACCGGCCGACGTCGCTGCGATGCTCCTGGAGGCCGCCTTGGAGCCGGCACCGGATTCGGGGCGCGGCCCGGCGCCGGAGCCGGAGACGGCGACGGCACCGGTGCCCGAACCGGCGCGCCCGCGGCACCGCGTGCTGAACATCGGCGGCCCGGAAGCCAAGGACATGGCCGACTTCGCCCGGGAATGGCAACGGGCCACCGGCGCGAAGGGCCGCCTGCTGCGCCTGCCGCTGCCGGGAGCGATGGGCCGCTACCTGCGCGCAGGGCTCAATCTGGTGCCGGAAGCGCGACACGGCACCGAGACATTCCGTCGCTGGCTGGCAAACCGCGCAGATAGTTTGTAGCCTAGGGACACCGGCAACGCCGTTCCGACAGGACCGGCGTTGCTTCGGGGCTATAGCTCAGTTGGTAGAGCGCTTCGTTCGCATCGAAGAGGTCAGGAGTTCGAATCTCCTTAGCTCCACAGCTTGTAAGGGGCCCGGCGGAACAGCTGCCGTGCTGGCCCTGTGAACGTTGCAGCCCGCGACAGCCACGCCAGTGCCGGAATCCAGTGCCGCAAACCAGGGCGGAAATCCACTGTAGACAAGGCCACGAATCATGAAGAACACCCTCTCGCTCGCTCTGGTTCTGCTGACTCTTCTGCTGGCCGCCTGCTCCGCCGCCCCCACTTCAGAACCGACCGCCGGCAGCCCGTCCACGGGGCTGGCGGCGTCGCTTCCCAAACCGAACCCGGCCCAGCAGGATGCGCTCCTGGCCGCCTTCGCCCAGATCAACCCGCGCCTGTCGAACGATCACGCAGTCGAGACGGCCCGCGGCCTCTGCGGCCGGCTGCTGGGGCAATCGTCGGCGGACCAGCTCATCGCCGCGGCGAAGGCGGCATTCACTAGCGGCGACGTCCCGGTTGTCTCGGACGAGGAAGCCCAGCGGATTCTCTCGGCGATCGGGGCCAACGGGTTCTGCCGTTAGCCTTGTAGGTGACACGAGGAGAACAATGACCACCCTGAAAGAACGACTGCACGCCGACGTCGTGAGCCACATGAAGGACCGTAACAAGGTTGCCCTCACCACTGTGCGCAACGTCCTGGGCGAGATCGAAACCCGGGAGAAGTCGGGCAAGACGCCGATCGTCCTGGACGACTCGCAGGTGACTTCCCTCCTTCAAAAGGAAGCCGCCAAACGCCGCGACACGGCCCGCATCTACACCGAAGCCGGAGAAACCGAACGTGCCGCCGCCGAGATCGCCGAGGCCGAGGTGATCGAGGCCTACCTGCCCAAGGCACTCACCGAGGCGGAGGTCGAGACGATCGTGGACGAGGCCATCGCCGCGCTCAAGGCCGAGGGCGTCGAACTGTCTCTTCGCCAGCTCGGGGCAGTCATGAAGCCTGTCACCGCCAAGGTGGCCGGACGTTTTGACGGCAAGGCCGTCAGCGAAATCGTGCGCAACCGTCTCGCGCAGCAATGAGCCTGATCCGGCTGCACGACGTCGGGGTCCGCTTCGAGAACGCACAAATCCTCCGCGAGGCGTTCTTCCGCCTCGAACCGGGAGACCGGGTGGGTCTGATTGGCAAGAACGGCTCCGGCAAAACGACTATCCTCAAGCTGATCCTGGACCAGGTTTCCCCGCACGCCGGAACGGTCACCGTGGAACAGGGAACAAGGGTGGGGTACTTCTCCCAGTTTTCCGAGCTCGACGGCGAGGCAACAATCCTTGAGGTGCTTGACGGCCTGTTCGTCGACATCAAGGCTGCCGAGGCCGAGCTCGCGGCCATTGACGCTGCCATTGCCGCGGATCCTGACGGCGCCGAACTCGACCGGCTGATCCGGCGTCAGGCCGAGCTGTTCGAGGACATGGACCGCCTCGACGGATGGGACTACACGCGGCGCATCGACACCGTCCTGACCACGCTGGGGTTCAGCGAGGCCCACCGCACCTGCTCGATTGACGAATTGTCCGGCGGCTGGCGAAACCGCGCCGCCCTGGCCAAGATCCTGTTGGAGGGCCCGGATGTCCTGCTCCTCGACGAGCCCACCAACTTCCTGGATGTGGCCGGCGTCGAATGGCTGGAAAGCTGGTTCCGCGACTTCAAGGGCGCCGCGATCATCGTCTCCCACGACCGGAAATTCCTTGACGCCGTCGTCACCCGGATCATCGAGGTGGAGAACTTCCACCTGCACGAGTACCCGGGAAATTTCGCCGAGTACGTTGTCCAGAAGCAGTTCCGGCTCAAGACGCTTGAGGCGCAGTTCGTCCATGAATCCGAGCTTCTGGCCTTCGAAGCAGAGGGCATCGCCGACCGCCGCGAGGCCACCAAGGCCGCCAGCCGCGGGCTTGGGAACCAGTTGGCCAAGATCAAGAAATCGCGCACGCCCCGGCCGGTTGACCAGATCGTCACGGAGATCTACGGCGGCCTGCACGTGAAGGATGTCCTTTGCCGTGTCGAAGCGCTGGGCAAGTCCTACGGCGACAAAGTGTTGTTCGAAGACCTGAGCTTTGAGATCCGCCGCGGCAACAGGATTGTGGTCCTGGGCTCCAACGGCAGCGGCAAGTCAACGCTGCTCAAAGTCCTGACCGGCGAGGAACAGGCGGATTCCGGCGACGTGGCCTGGGCCAAGGGGCCGGGTTTTGTGTCATACAACCAAATGCTGGATGAGCTCGACGACGCCGACACCGTGTCCCACGCGGTCAACGCGCTGCCGGACAGCCTCGCCTTCAGCGCCACGAAGAAGTCCGTCAACAGGTTCCTCGCGATGTTCCAGTTCTCCGAGGCCGACCTCAAACAGAAGATCGGGAATCTCTCCGGTGGACAGAAAGCACGCGTCGCCATGGCTCAGTGCCTTCTGTCCGGGGCCTCGGTGCTGCTCCTGGATGAGCCCACCAACCACCTCGACATGACCAGCACCCAAGTGATGGAGCGGGCACTGCTCCACTTCCCCGGGGCGGTGGTGGTGGTCAGTCACGACCGCTTCTTTAGTGAGAAAATCGCCAACCGTCACCTGGTCTTCGGCGGTGACGGCTCGCAGCCCGGCGAGGTTGACGTCCGCGCCGCCTGAGTGGACGCCGGCCAAAGAACGCGACTTAAGGAACGCGGAGATGAACGGAAGCTCAGCGTTTGCCCAGCATTGGCTCAGGATGGGGCAGAAGCGGCTGATGAGCCGCAAAACGGCTGATCCTGAAGGGTAATGTGGCGCTGGCTGCCGGTGGGGGACCGGCAGCGGTCTCACTATCCGTTGTGAAAGGAATCTCCCATGGCAGGAATTTTCGGCTGGCTCAGCGCACTGGGCACCACCGGCAAGGCAGTAGTAGTTGCATCCGTCGTCGTCACCGGCGGGGCAGGCGCGGCGGCTGCTGCCGCGACCGCCGATTTCCCGGCTGACCCCACGTCGACGACGTCGACCGACTCCCCGACGGCGGAGCCGAGCGACAGCCCGACCGACACCCCGACGTCCGAGCCGAGCGACAGCCCGACTGCGGAGCCCAGCGACGGCCCCTCATCTGAGCCGAGCGACACCCCGACCGACACCCCGACGTCCGAGCCCAGTGACACCGCGACCTCCGAGCCGAGCGATCCGGCCGGGTCGCAGACGCCCGGGGCCGACGGCCAGGAGTCCGCCGCGCCGAGCGATCCCACTGACTCGGAAACTCCGGCAGCGGATGACCAGGGTACGGACCAGAGCGGGAACGAGGGCAGCGACGACCAGGGCGAAGACCAGCAGAATTCCGCTGCGCCGAGTGCACCCGCCTCTGCTCCGGCGGCCCCCGCCACTCCCGAGTCGCCGGCTGCCCCGGCACCTGCTGCTCCCTCGGCACCGGCCGAAGATGACGGACAGGGTTCCGCCGACGCTCCGGAATCTGACGGTTCCCACGAAGGGAACGGCAACAGCGGATGGGCACACCAGAACGCTGACGCACACCGCGCTGCTGGCCAGGCCAACGCTGACGGACACCGCGGCGACGGTGGCGGCGACCATGCCGGCACGTCCAACGAACACGGCGGCTCCGGTAGCCACGGCCACGACGACTAGTTAGAAAGCCCTGCAAAGCGGGGG
>NZ_BAAAQB010000012.1:18319-34423 GCF_039531445.1 Arthrobacter humicola
CGGAAAAATGACACCGCAGGCCCGCCGCCGGGCGCGCGGTGCCGGGTCCGCGGGATAATGGAAGCATGACCGACCAGCAGCAGGACCGCGATCCGTGGGAGGAGTTCGACAGCCTCAAGCCGGCTGGCCCGGACCGCGTTGCCGGCTACCCCGGCGGGGAACCCCAAGGCTTCGGCTTTCGGACGGGCGTCCGCAGCGCCCGGGTGGCCTTCGGATTTGCCGTCTACTCCCTGGCGCTCGGCAGCATTCTGGTCCTCACCGGAGCCATCGTCTTCATCGGCAGCGGGAAGTGGCTGTTGCTCGGGCTCATGGTGGTGATAGAGGTGATCTTCGTCCTGGCGTTCCGCCGGCTCGTGGCCCAGGCTCGGAACAGAAGGACTTCGGGTTAGCTCCGGTAGTTCGCAGAACCGGATCTTCCTAGAGCCAGCCCTTCTTCTTGAAGATGGCGTACATCAGCGCCGCCGTGCCTGCCATGAGAGCGACTGCCATCGGGTAGCCCAGCGCCCAGTGCAGCTCCGGCATGTGGTCGAAGTTCATGCCGTACAGTCCGGCCACGAAGGTCGGGGCGAAAAAGATCGCGGCCCAGGACGAGATCTTCTTGACCTGCTCGTTTTGCTCCGCGCTGGCTTCATTCTGCCGGTTGGCGGTCAGGGTCCCGTCCAGGGTGAGCGCGTTCTGCAGCAGGTCACGGAAGGAATCGGCGCGGGAAATCAGCCGCTCCACATGGTCCTCGACGTCGCGGAGGCTGTGCTGCAGTTCCGTGTCCACCCGGTACTTTTCAAAGCCCCGCCGGAGTTGCTGCATCATTGCCGGCAGCGGATGGATGGCGCGCTGGAAATGGATAACCTCCCGGGCAAGTTCGTAGATGCGCCGTGAGACCAGAGGGTCGCCGCTGAAGAGCTGGTCCTCGATCTCGTCGATGTCGTTTTCCAGTCCGGCGACCACGGGGCCGTAGTCATCCACCACCTGGTCCATGAGCGCGTACAGGACCGCCTCCGGGCCGTGGCACAGCAGGTCCGGGCGGCGTTCCATCCGGCGCCGGACCTGACCCACCACCCCCGTCTCGGCGTGCCGGACGGTGACCACGAAGTTCCGGCCCGTGAAGACGTGCAATTCGCCGAACTCCACGGTTTCGGTCTCATCCAGGTACCGGGCGGGCCGGAGCACCGTGAACAGGTTGTCGTCATAGCGCTCCAGTTTGGGCCGCTGGTGCGCCGAAATCGCGTCCTCCACCGCCAGGCCGTGCAGGTCGAACTCCGCCGCGACGGCGGCCATCTCCTCCGGCGTGGGCCGGTAGAGACCAATCCAGGCCATGCCGCCGTGCTCGGTCAGGGTCTCGAAGGTCTGCTCGAGGTTCCGCGGCTCGACGGCACGGATACCGTCAACGTAGACGGCGTTGTCGATGATAGTCACCGGGACATTATCCAGTGTTCACCTGGAGTTCGTCGGCACCGCCCCGGCGCGACGCGGATCGGCCGGGAGCCAGGGCGCTGCCTTGGACAAGCCTGCTGATGAGCGGCTCGGTCCGGTAGGGGATATGGGTGTGCAGCGCCAGCACGGTTTCAGTGCGGATGACCCCCCGGATCCGCAGGATCGACCGCAGGGCTGCCTGAAGGTTATGCGTATCGGTCGCCACCACACGGCACCAGACATCGCCCCGCCCGGAGATCTCATGGACTTCCAGCACCTGGGGAATCAGCCGCAACGCCCCTACGACGCCGTCGAGTTCCCGGTGGTTGACTTCGATCGTCACGAAGGCGACGACGTCGTAGCCCACCGCTTCGAGGTCGATCTCGCGGCCGCCGTCGTGGAGTATGCCCGAGCGCAGCATGCGCCGCACCCGCGACTGGGCGGTGTTCCGCGCGATGCCCAGGGCGTCACTGAGGTCACCGATCTGGATCCGCGGATCCCGGATCAGTTCCAGCAGGATTTTCAGGTCGGTGGGGTCCAGACTGTTCAAATCATCACTCCGGTTCACTTCGACAGCCTGAGAATGACTGTTTTGCTCAATTCTGGCACAAAACTTGGCCATGCAGCTCACTGGTATCGCATCCTATACATACCAATCTTCGACCGGGCCGGGCTGTTCCCCCACAAAGGGAACGCCTGGCCCGATATTTTGCAAGGGCACGGACATGACAGTCTTCAGTGAACTCCGCATGCGCCCGGCCACAGCTGACCGCTGGGGCTGGGACGCGTCCACCACCGCACGGCTCGTGATGGCCGGAGTCGTGATTTTCACGCTGCTCGTCGGCGCGAATCTTGCCACGCCGTTGTACCCCCTGCTGCAGGCAAAGCTCGGAATTACGTCACTCGATGTCACGGTGGCGTTCTCGGCCTATGTCCTGGCGCTCGTGGCCACGCTCGTCCTGGCCGGCCACTGGTCCGACCACATCGGACGACGCGCCGCACTGATGCTGGCGGTCCTGGTGGGCCTGGCCGGCGGCTTTGTCTTCGCCACCGCGGGCAGCCTCGTGGCGCTCTCCGTCGGGCGCGCGCTGCAGGGCATCGCCGTAGCGCTTGCCACCGGCGCGAGTTCTGCCGCGCTCCGCGAACTCCTGCCCAGCAGGCCCGAGTGGGCCTCCCGGTTCACGCTCCTGGCCTCGGCGGGTGGCGTTGCCGCCGGCCCTGCGATCGGTGGAGTGCTGTCGCTGCTGCCCGGGCCGACCTCGACGCCGTACTACGTGCACTCCTTGGTCCTCGCCGCCGTCCTAGTGCCGCTCTACCTGCTCAAAGCGCGGCCCGCCATCAGCCTGCATGCGGGTCCTCAGCCGCTGCGGGTCCTGGCGCCACGGCGTCCGTCCGTCTCCAGCGAGGCGCGGGGCGCTTTCTGGTTGGCCTCGTCCGTGGGCTTCCTGAGCTTCACCGTCTTCGGCTTCTGCCTCTCGCTCGCGCCCGGTTATTTTGCCCAGATTGTCCACGCGGATTCACGGCCGCTGATCGGGCTGCTGGCCGGACTGACGCTGGGTTCCTCAGCCCTGAGCCAGCTGCTGGCCGTCCGGGGCAGGTTCGCCGTGCCCGCGGGCCTGGCCGTCCTGGGCATTTCAGTCCTGATGATCGCCGAAGCCGCCGCATGGAGCAGCCCGTGGCTGCTCATTTTGGCCAGCATCACTGCCGGCGTGGGGCAGGGCGTGGCATTCCGGACCGTCTTCAACGATGTTGCCGGCAAGGTGGAGGCCGCCCGGCATGCTCAGATCATCAGCACTGTCTACGTCATCACGTACCTCGGGAGCGCCATCCCGGTGATCGGTTTGGGACTCGCGACCGGGATGGTGGGGCTGCAGAGTGCCGTGGCCGGCTTTGTCGTGGTGTGCGCTGCCGCTGCGCTGACCCTGGCGGCGGTTACCCTGCGGAGCGCACTGCGCCGGCGGGCCTAGCGGCCAGGGGCCGGGCCGGAAACGGGCCCGGAAGGGCCCGGCAGGAGGCCCCGGCAACCCGGGAGGCAGCCAGCTTACGGCAGCGGGCCGTGGTTGCCCTGGATGTGGTC
The DNA here is from genome assembly GCF_039531445.1 of Arthrobacter humicola. NCBI lineage: Bacteria > Bacillati > Actinomycetota > Actinomycetes > Micrococcales > Micrococcaceae > Arthrobacter > Arthrobacter humicola. The sequence continues at coordinate 21,807 of NZ_BAAAQB010000012.1, forward strand.
GAACACCAGGGTGGTCTCGGTGTGGCCCACGACGGGATCGGTGGCGAGGTTATCCAGCACCCAGTCCCGGAGGTCCTCGGTGGTGGCCACGGCGATGTGCAGCAGGTAGTCCACTGATCCGGAGGTGTGGAAGGTGGATAGCACTGCCGGGAGCTTGGGGACCCGGGCCGTGAAGCGGTCGATCTGTTCGCGGTCGTGGGCGCGGAGCCGGACGGCAATGAGGGCCTGGACCGAGCGCCCGATCGCGGACAGGCTCAGCTTGGCCTCAAAGCCCTCGATGATGCCGCGCTCCGACAGGGCGCGGGTGCGCATCAGGGCCGTCGACGGCGCGATCCCCACGAGCTCTGCCAGTTGCTTGTTCGAGATGCGCGCATCCGCGACGAGGGCAGCTAGCAGGCGCTCGTCGATCGCGTCCAGCGGCTCGCTGGCACCCGCTCCCGGCCGAACATTCTTCGCACTGCTGCTCACGGATCCTCCTTGAAGTGTTGTCAGTTCATCATAAGCGGCACAATCCAACAGTTCCATTCAGAACCCCTACTAAACCTCGAATTATTGCCAGATACTTGCGGCATTCAATGGTGAATATTCGTAAGGAGTAAGGTGCTCTCTCAAGATTCAATGGCGGTACATGCAGGCCGGGACGGGCTCACCGAACTGGGCGTGCATGCGGTGCCGATCGATTTGTCCACGACCGCGCCCCTTCCCTCCGTGCACGACGGCGGCCTGGCTTACGAGCACATGGCCACGGGCGGCTCGCACGTGGAGGGTCAAAGTACCGTTTACCAGCGGCTGTGGAATCCCACGGTGGCACGGTTCGAAGAGGGCGTCGCCGTCCTGGAAGGCACCCCCGAGTCCGTCGCCTTTGCCACCGGCATGGCGGCGCTGAGCGCGGTGCTCCTCGCCGTGGTCGCGGCCGGCAAGAAGCACGTCGTGGCCGTGCGGCCCCTTTATGGCGGCAGCGACTATTTGCTCGCCTCCGGGGTCCTCGGCAACGAGGTCACGTTCACGACGCCCGATGGCGTTCGTGCGGCCCTCCGTCCGGACACGGGCCTGGTGATCCTGGAGACGCCGGCCAACCCGACCCTGGAGCTCGTCGACATTGCCCGGGTGGTTGCCGCTGCCGACGGCGTGCCGCTCCTGGTGGACAACACGTTCGCCAGCCCGGTGCTGCAGCAGCCCTTCAGGCACGGCGCCGCCATGGTGCTGCACAGTGCGACGAAGTTCCTGGGCGGCCACGGCGACGCCATGGGCGGCGTGGTGGCCACGGCCTCCGATTGGGCGGTGCGTCTGCGCCAGATCAGGGCCGTGACCGGCGGAATCCTGACCCCGTGGCCGGCCTATCTGCTGCACCGCGGACTGGCTACGCTTCCCGTCCGGGTCCGCGCCCAGCAGGCCAGCGCCGGAAAGGTCGCGGTTGCCCTGGCAGGGCACGGGCTCGTCAATCGGGTCTACTACCCGGGCCTGGCCGAATGCGACCCGCTGGGCCTCATCGGCACCCAGATGTCCGGCCCGGGATCGCTCATGGCCTTCGAGCTCGCCACCGCCGAGCACGCCGAGCGGATCCCGGCCGCCGTAGCCATGATCACGCACGCCGTCTCCCTCGGCGGCATCGATACCCTTATCCAGCACCCGGCCGGACTCACCCACCGGCCGGTCGAAGCCTCGGCCAAGCCCCACGCGAGCCTGCTGCGGATCTCTGTGGGGCTGGAAGACCCGGCGGATATCATCGCCGACCTCGTGCAGGCGATCGAGGCAACCCGGTAGGGTGCGGCCTTCTGGTGCCTACCGGGGTACGGCCGCCTGGCCGCCGACCGCGGCCGTCCCGCCGGGTGCCTCCGTGCTCCCGGCTGGGGCGGCTCCGGTTGCGGCGTCCACGGTTGCCGTGCCTCCGGGTGCCGGGGCCTACGCAGGATGCGCGACGGCGGTGATCACCGCCGTCGCGCCGGCCAGTCCGATGACGGCCAGTGCCAGGGCCGTCCAGCCGAGTCCCTGGAAGAGCAGGCCGCCGGCCCAGCCGAGCACGCTGGAGCCGAGGTAGTACGCGAGGTTGTACAGCGAGGCCGCCTGCGCCCGGCCCGTCGTGGCGATGAGTCCGGTCCAGCCTGAACCGATGCTGTGCGCCGCAAAGAAGCCGCCGGTGAACAGCAGCAGCCCGATCAGGATCGGGACCAGCAGTTGCGTGAGCGTCAGGGCCAGGCCGCCGGCCATTAGCGCCGTCCCGGTGATCAGGACGGTGCGCCGGCCGAACCGCAGGGTCAGCCCTGCCGCCCACCTCGCCGAAACAGTTCCGGAGAGGTAGGCCAGGAAGATCAGGCTGATCGCCGTGGCCGGCAGGCTGAATGGTTCCCCCGAAAGCCGGAACCCGAGGTAGTTGTACACGGCCACAAAGCCACCCATCAGTAGGAATGCCTGGGTGTACAGGGCCAGCAGCCGGGGATTGCGGGCATGGCCGGCCAGGGTCCGGACGGCCCCGCGGAAGCCGCCCGCAGCCGCGGCCGTGAACCCCTGCGCCCGCGGCACGAGCACGAGGAACAGGACGGCGGCAGCGGTGGCCAGTACGGAGACGGCCAGGGCCGCGGCCCGCCACCCCCACAGTTCGCCGACCGGGCCCGCGACAAGCCGGCCGGCGAGGCCGCCCAGGGTGGTCCCGGCGACATAGCTTCCGGCGGCGAGCGCGGCATGGGCCTTGTTGACCTCCTCGTTGAGGTACGCGATGGCGATGGCCGGGATGCCGCCCAAGGCCATACCCTCAAGCATCCGCAGGCACAGCAGCATGGGGAAGCTGGAGGCCAGCGGGACCAGCAGGCCCAGGACCGTGGCCGCGGAAATGCCCCACATCATGGCCCGGACGCGGCCGATCCGGTCGGCCAGGAAGGACCACGGGAGCACCGTCACGGCCAGCCCCACGGTGGCCAGGGAGATCGTCAGTGCGGCTTCGGCGGCCGAGACTTTCAGATCCGCCGCCAAAATGGGGAGGACCGCCTGGGTGGAGTAGAGCTGGGCGAACGTTGCGACGCCGGCGAAGGCAAGTCCGGCGAGGATCCGGCGGTAGGCCTCGGAGCCTTTCGGGTGACCCGCCCACGGGGCAGCCTTGGCAGCAGAGATGGCCGCGGGAGTGGGACCGGCTACGGAAGCCGGGGAAACGCGAGGCATGCCTTCAGGGTAGAACGTGCCTGAGGGATGCTTCCAATGCATGATTTCCATAGGATAGATAGCAAATATGGAACATTTATGGCAGAAATCCCGAAGAGAGCGGAAGAAGGCGGGCAGGGCGTGGATGTAGAACACAGGCAGTTGGTGCAGCTGCTGCCCCTCCTGCCGTTGCTGGCAGAACTCGGCCGGACCGAGCACATCACCGAGACCGCCGAGATCCTAGGGTTGCCGCAGTCGACCGTGAGCCGGGCGATTGCCCGCGCCAGTGCCATCGTGGGTACGGACCTGGTGATCCGGGACGGCCGCGGGGTGCGGCTGACTCCTGCCGCGAAGGCCCTCCTGCCCCACATCGATGCCGCCCTGGCAGAATTCCAGACCGGGCTGGATGTTGTCCGGCACGAATCGGAAGTGGTCCGTGGCAGGATTGCCGTGTCCTTCCAGCACACCTTCGGCGAGGCGATGCTGCCGCTGCTCATCAGTGCGTTCCGGAGCCGGCATCCGCAGACTGCCTTTGACCTCAGCCAGGGGGCCCGGGACGGCTGCCTCGCGGAACTGGCCGCAGGCTCCGCCGACCTGGCGCTCACGGCCCCGGTTGCCGCACCGGGCAGGAGCATCGGCTCGGCTGCCCTGTACCGGGAACCGCTGCGCCTGGTGGTGAACCACCGGCATCCGCTGGCCCGCCGCCTTCGGGCACGGGTTGCCGACATCCGGCACGAGCCGTTCGTGGCGATGGGAACCGGCTACGGCATGCGCTCGCTGACCGACGCGCTGTTCCGGGAGGCAGGATTCCGTCCCCGTATCGCCTTCGAGAGCCAGGACTCGCACACCGTCCGCGGGCTGGTCTCGGCCGGGCTCGGCGTGAGCATCCTGCCCCCTGGCGGCTCCGCGCCCGGGCGGCGCTACCCGTCAGACGGCAACGGCCAAGGCAACGGCGCCGACGACGGCGGTCGGGGACCCGCGCCGCACGTCCCCTCCGCGGGCAACGGCGTCGACGACGGCGGCCCCGGGTGGGTGGAAATTCCCCTGGATTCGGCCCTGGCGTTCCGCGAGATCGGCCTTGCCTGGCGGGAACGCCGTGGCGGGGCCGACGCCGAGCCGGACCCCGTGCGATTGTTCCGCGAACTCGTGCTGCGCGACGGGCCCGCCCTCCTGGCCGGTTTCGTGCGGGAACGCTCGGAAGGCTGAGCCTGGCCGAGGGGTGCCCGGCCGCCGGGTGCCGGTCCTGCGGGCGCGAGTTCGCCGGAAGGCTGCGAAGTCGCCGAAAGGTTACGGCGAAATGGGGCGCTTCCGGCGAACTCGGTGCGAACTGGGGTGACCTCGGCGCTGCGGCGGCCCGCTCAGCCCAGAAGACGCGCCAGGACCCCGGCCACCGGTCCGGCCTCTGCCTGCTGCCAGCCCGTGCCCGCCCACAGGTTCACTCGTTCCGCATCCCCGGCGGCGGCCGCCGCAGCCCGGAGGGGCGCCGTGAGGTGGTGGACAGCCGGATAGGCCTCCGGCGCCCCGGGATGGTCGCGGATAAATTCGTTATCCAAGGCCCGCGCCGCCCGGCCGGTGAAGGCACGCGTCAGGCGGGTCCGGGTGAAGTGCGGATCCGCCAGGGCATCCTTGTGCAGCTGCCGGGCCCCGCTTTCGTCCGTGCGGAGAAAGGCCGTGCCCAGCTGGGCCGCGACGGCCCCGGCGCGCAGCACGGCGTCGAGCCCGGCCGCGTCCATCACGCCGCCGGCCGCCACGAGCGGCAGGTCGACGGCGGACCGGACCTCCGCGAGCAGCTCCGCCGTCGTGCCGCCCTGCCGGGAGAAGTCATGCAATGACCCGCCCTGAGATGAGCCGAGAAGCGGGGAACCGGCCGGCCGCGCTGGCGGCGCCGGCGCCGGAAGGAACGCCGAGCTATGTCCGCCGGCGCTCGCGTGCTGCACCACCAGGGCGTCCACACCCTGTCCGGCCGCCTGCCGTGCCTCGGCCGCGGTGGTGACAGTAGCCAGTACTGCCGACCCCGCCCGCTGCAGGGTCCGGACCACGTCCGGGCCCGGGAGCCCGAAGGCGAAACTGACCAGCTCCACGGGATCTGCCAGCAGGGCATCAATCTTTGCCTGCCACTCGTCGTCATCATCCAGCCGCAACGGAGGGAGTTCCACACCGTACCGCAGAGCATCGGTACGCAACTCCCGGCGGTACTCCTCAAGCTCCGCCACCACCGCCGCGGACGGCGTCAGCTGGGCCGGATCCGGGACAAACACATTCATGCCGAACCGGGCGCCGGATTCCCGGGTGGTGCGGACGTCCGCCTGCATGGCCGCTACGCTCTTGTAGCCTGCCGCCAGGAAGCCGAGGCCGCCGGCCCGGTGCACGGCCCCAACGAATGCGGGCGTGGACGTACCCCCGGCCATGGGCGCCGCAATGACGGGGGTGCCGAAAAGGTCGTGGGGCATTGCGGGCTCCTTGCAGCGATTCAGTACTCTGTTCCAGTGACTAACACTGACAACCCGCCGGCGGCGGACTCCGTCCCATCTTCCACCACCTCGACCGGCACTGCGGCCGGTGCGACCGTCCCGGCAACGGACGCCGCACCGGCGGCGAAGGGTGCCGTGATCGGGCTGGATATCGGCGGGACCAAGACCCGGGGCGTCCGGTTCGAGGACGGCATCCCCGTCGCCGACGAATCCGTGGGCAGCTCCAACGTCCAGAACGTCACCCCCGAGGAAGCCGCCCGCAACCTGGCCGAACTCTTCGCCCGGATCGGCGGGGGAGAAGTCGCCCAGGTCTACGCCGGCGCCGGCGGCATCGACACCGACGACGACGCGGCGGCGCTCGCCGCGCTGATTGCCCCGCACGTGCCCGGGGCCCGGGTCACGGTGGTCCATGACTCCCGGCTGCTGCTCGCCGCAGGCGGGGCCAGAACCGGTGTCGCTGTGATCGCCGGCACCGGCTCGGCGGCGTGGGGCAGGAACAGCCGCGGCGAGGAAGCCCGGGCCGGTGGCTGGGGCTACCTGCTCGGCGACGAAGGCAGCGGCTACTGGCTGGGCCGGGAGGCCGTCCGGCACAGCCTGCGCCGGATGAACCAGGGGCTGGAACCGGACGAACTCACCAAGGCCCTCCTGGCATCCTGCGGGGTGGACCACCCGAACAAACTGATCGCGTTGTTCCATTCATCGGAGACCGGACGCCGTTTCTGGGCCCAGCAGGCCCGGCTGGTGGTGGAGGCCGCGGATGCCGGCCATCTGCCGAGCCAGGCATTGATGGACCAGGCCGGGCGCGACCTCGCCGACCTGGCGGAGCAGACCGTCAGGCAGCTCGGCATCGACGGACCCGTCATCCTGGGGAGCGGACTCGGCATGAACGTGCCACGGCTGCAGGAGTCGTTCCGCACGGCACTGGCCGCCGCCGGAATCACCGATGTGCGGGTCCTGCAACAGGAACCCGTGTTCGGGGTGCTGCAGCTGGTGGCAGAGCAGGACTAGGCAGAGCAGCGGTCGGCCGGCGGAAAACCGGCGGCTACTACGCTGGAGGGATGAGCATGCAATTCGATACCCGGCCCGCCGCCTACGCCGTCATCATCCGCGACGCCGAGATCCTGCTGGCGTACTGGAAACAGGACGGACGAGAGGGCTGGACACTGCCCGGCGGGGGCCTGGACCTGGCCGAGCATCCAGTCGACGGGTGCCGCCGGGAGATCCAGGAGGAAACCGGCTACGACGCCGAGATCGGCGCCATGCTGGGGATCGACGTCGGGCACTGGCCTTCCGAGGTCCGGCTCGACGGCGGCGAGCGGGACTTCCAGTCGCTGCGGCTCGTTTACGACGCGACGATCACCGGCGGAGAACTCCGCCACGAGGTGAACGGGAGCACCACCCACGCGGCATGGATTCCGCTGGATGAGGTGGCAGAGCTCAACAGGGTCTCGCTGGTGGATGCCGGACTGCGCCTGTACCGCGAGCGGCCCTTGAACGGCAAACTTTCCGGCTGACTCCCTAGCCAGGCGCGGGCCCCTTGGCTATTGTGTAGAAATCGCCGGGCGGCCCTTGGTCCGGGAACTAGCCGGATTGAGTAGCCGGAATCAAAAGCCGCCGATAGCCGGCAAAGGACGGGGAGGTGGAAGCAATGAACGCGATATTTCTGAGCGCACAGCGCGCCGATACAAGCCATGTCATTATTCCTGCCCCGTCCCACGGCGCAGCCTAGCCGTTCCCGCTAGTCTCCCACGCATGCTCGGCTCCGCACGCCGCAGCGAGCGCCCATGTGCCGTACCACGGGGCCCCATCAAGGGGTTTTCGTTGACCAATCCTGCTGCATTCCCGGGCGCCCGTGGCGCCCTTGACACCAACTCATTCGGCACCACGTCGCTTGACACCACTTCACTGGACACCAGGTCACCGGACACGGGTCCTGTCCGCTACGGCTACACGGCCGGCGTCGCGGAGCGGTACGCGGCCCATCCCGTGCCGGGAGGCCGCCGCCCGGGCCGCGTCATCCGGGTGGACCGCAACCTCGTCCTGGTGGCCGAGGCTGGCGGCACCGCCCATCTGGCCTACCCCCGCGGCGGGGAGCCTCCCGCCACGGGGGACTGGGTCTGGATCGGTCCGAACACGGCGGGGGAGCCCGCCATCGTGGGCATCCTGCCGCGTCATTCGGAGCTGAGCCGCAAGCGTGCCTTCGAGTCATCCTCCGACGCGCAGGTGCTGGGCGCCAACATCGACGTGGTGGGCATCGTCGTCCCGCTGGATCGGCCATTAACGCACAACCGGCTGGAACGCACTCTCGTCGCGGCCTGGGACTCGGGGGCCACACCTCTGGTAATCGTCACGAAGGCGGACCTCGCGGACGTGGCGGACGACGTCGTGGGGACGGTGGTGCGCCAGGCGGCCGGCGTCGACGTCGTCACCACCTCGGCCGAGCACGGCGACGGCCTCGACGAACTGCTCGGCCATGTGCCGCCCGGCGGCACCCTGGTGCTGCTGGGGCCCTCGGGGGCCGGAAAATCCACGCTCATCAACGCCCTCGCCGGCGTTGCGGCCCAGGAGACCGGGGAAGTCCGGGCGGGCGACGGCAAGGGCAGGCACACCACCACGTCCCGCGAGCTCGTTCCCCTGCCCGGCGGCGCGGTTCTGATGGACACGCCGGGAGTGCGCGGCTTCGGGATCTTCGACGCCGGGGATGGAATGGAGGAGATGTTCGGCGACCTCGAGGAGCTCTTCGGGCAATGCCGCTTCTCAGACTGCGCCCACGGCCGGGAGCCCGGCTGCGCCGTCCAGGCCGCGCTCGTCGACGGCGTCCTCGATGACCGCCGCTGGTCCAGCTACCTCAAGCTGCAGCGCGAACTCGCCGCCCTCGCCCGGCGCCACGACGCGGCCGCGCGGCGGGCCTACCAGCGTGAATGGCACCAGAAGATCGCGACGGCGGGCAAGAGCCAGCGGTCGGCCGAACGGGACAGCCACGAGCAAGCGCGGGACCGCAGCGGCAAGAGCGCCCGCGGCAAGGACGGCACTGTCAGCAGTAAGGGCGGCAAAGCTGGCCGGCGCCCCCGCTGACGTGCACCGCGGCTTGCCGCCGCGGACCGGGTGGCGGGCCGGAAGCTTGTGCGGCCCGCCACCCATCCGGCGCCGCTGTGGTTCCGAAGCCTTACAGGAGCCGCTGCGCCGCTGGCCACATTTCCATGACTTTGTCATGAGTGCTGGTTAGTCTAAGTGCTAACTGCTTTATGGCCGGCACACTGACGAACAGTAGGCTGGTCCGTTCGATGTTGCGCCAACAGTTAGGTAAGCCCGGAAATGGCCGAAGCCATGATCGAGTTCCAAAACGTCACGAAGCAGTACCAGGGCGGCCAGGCCGCCGTTGACGGGCTGACCATGTCCATCGACAAGGGCGCCATCACGGTCTTCGTCGGACCCTCCGGCTGCGGGAAAACCACCTCCCTGCGGATGATCAACCGCATGGTCGAGCCCACATCCGGCACCATCACGGTCGACGGCGCCGACGTCACCTCCGTGCCGGCCGCTCAGCTGCGCCGGTCCATGGGCTACGTCATGCAGTCCTCCGGCCTGATGCCGCACCGCTCAGTGCTGGACAACATCGCCACCGTGCCCCGGCTCAACGGGGTATCCAAAACGGAGGCCCGCAGGCGCGCGCAGGAACTGCTCGACGTCGTCGGGCTGGCCTCCTCACTCGGCAAGCGCTACCCCTCCCAGCTGTCCGGCGGCCAGCAGCAGCGCGTCGGCGTCGCGCGGGCGCTGGCAGCCGATCCGCCCGTGCTGCTCATGGACGAGCCTTTCAGTGCCGTGGACCCCGTGGTCCGCGACGAGTTGCAGCAGGAGCTCCTCCGGCTCCAGCGCGACCTCGCCAAGACCATCGTCTTTGTCACCCACGACATCGACGAGGCCACCGTCCTGGGCGACAAGGTGGCCGTGTTCGGCATCGGCGGCAAGCTGGCACAGTACGCCGCCGCGGAAGAAATCCTGCGCGCCCCCGCCAGCGACTTCGTGGCGTCCTTCGTGGGCCGGGACCGGGGATTCCGGCACTTGGGATTCAGCCCGTCCGACGGCGTCACCATCCACCCCATCCGCACAGTCACGCCGGACCAGCTCCGGCAGGAGGGCAGCTCCGACGACTGGCAGTTGGTGGTCGACGGCGAGCTCCGTCCCCTTGGCTGGGCCGGCCCCCGCACCGGTGCCGGTGCCGCCCCGGCGATGGTGCCCGGCGGCTCGCTCTTCCGCAAGGGCGAGACCCTCCGCCGGGCCCTGGACGCGGCCCTGTCCTCCCCGTCGGGCCTTGGCGTCGCGGTCGACACCGACGGCCGGGTAGCCGGGGTCATCGCCGCAGCCGAAGTCCTCGCCGTGATCGAGTCCGACCGCAATGTCCGGCACGGAGGGCTCTGATGGAGTGGTTCCTGGCCAACAGCGCGGAGGTCTTCACGCTCGCAGGCCAGCACCTTGTCCTCGCGGTCCTGCCGATGATATTTGGCCTGGTGATTTCCATCCCTCTGGCCCAATTTGCCCGGCAGAACCGGGGACTCCGGTCCGTGGTGCTCACCGGGTCCTCGCTGCTGTACACGATCCCCTCGCTGGCGCTCTTCATCATCCTGCCCACCATCCTGGGAACCCGGATCCTGGATCCGGTCAACGTGGTGGTCGCCCTGACCATCTACGCGGTGGCGCTGCTGGTCCGCGCCGCCCTGGACGCCTTTGATTCGGTAGACGAGGACCTCCGCCAGGCCGCCGTCGCTATGGGCTTCACGCCGGTTGCACGGTTCTTCCAGATCGACCTGCCGCTGTCCTTGCCGGTCATGTTCGCCGGATTGCGCGTGGTCTCGGTCAGCAACATCTCGCTGGTCAGCGTCGCCGCCCTCCTCGGGATCGGGAACCTGGGGATGCTGTTCACCTCGGGCCTGCAGCGGGACTTCGTCACCGAAGTCGTGGTGGGCATCATCGCCATCCTGGTCCTCGCGCTCCTCATGGACTCGGTCCTGGTGCTGCTGGAACGGGTGCTGACGCCGTGGACGCGGGCGGCCGGCCCGGCAGGAGCCGCCAAACCCGGAGCCGGCGATGAAGCGCCCGGGCGGCGGGGCGTCGCGCGGCGCTTCTCTGAGTCCAAGGCCGGGGGCACCGCATGAGCAACGTCGTCACGGACACCATCAACTGGCTCACCGATCCCGCAAACTGGAGCGGCAGCAACGGGATTCCGGTGCGGCTTGCCGAGCACCTGGCGTACACCGGGCTCGTCATGGTGATCGCCATCGCGATCGCTGTGCCGGTGGGCCTGTTCGTGGGCCATACCGGCCGCGGGCGGGTGGCCATCGTGGCCCTCGCCGGTGCGCTGCGTGCCCTGCCCACCCTCGGCCTGTTGACCTTGTTCGTCCTGGTCGCCGGGATCGGGCTGATGCCGCCGATCTGGGCACTGGTGATCCTGACGGTCCCGCCCCTGCTGGCCGGCACGTACGCCGGGATCTCCAGCGTCGACGCCAACGTCGTGGATGCCGCCCGTGCCATGGGCATGACCGAGATGCAAGTGCTGTTCCGTGCGGAATTCCCCAACGCGCTCCCCGTGATGTACGGCGGCTTCCGGACCGGCGTGCTCCAGGTGATCGCCACCGTCTCGGTGGTGGCCTACATCAATCTGGGCGGCCTGGGCCGCTACCTGTTCGACGGGCTGGTGCTCTCCGACTTCCCGCAGATGCTGGGCGGGTCCCTGCTGATCGCGGCCCTCGCCATCGCCGTCGACCTTGTCCTTGCCCTGATTCAGAGGCTCTTCCTGTCACGGGGCGCCTTTTCCCAGCCAGACCGCAGCCAGCAGGCTGCGGTTGATCTCACAGACCCCGTATTCGCGGGGACTGTTGTTCAAGGAGGTATGTCATGAAGGAATCCCGCCAACGAGCCCTCGGCCGGCGCGCATTCGGCGGCCTGGCCGCAGGCGTGGGCTTGGCCATGGCCCTGTCCGCCTGCGGAGGCTCATCCAATCCGCTGAGCTCGGCCCCGGCCAGCAGCGGCGCCTCCGGTTCCGGCGGCGCCTTGGTGATCGGCTCCGCTGACTTCCCCGAGAGCCAGATCCTGGGCGAGGTCTACGCCGGCGCCCTGAATGCCGCCGGCGTCACGGCCAGCACGAAGCCGAACATCGGCTCGCGCGAGGTCTACATCAAAGCGGTCCAGGACGGATCCGTGGACGTCGTACCCGACTACAGCGGCAACCTGCTGCTCTACGTGAACAAGGACGCCACCGAGGTCTCCGCCGAGGACATCGCGAAGGCACTCCCGACCAAGCTGCCGCAGGGCCTGGCGGTGCTCGACGCCTCCAAGGCCGAGGACAAGGATGCCATGGTGGTCACCAAGGCCACGGCCGAGAAGTACCAGCTGAAGTCGATCGAGGACATGGCGAAGGTCTGCGGAGACCTTGTCATCGGAGCCCCGGCAACCTTCGCCGAGCGCGCGTACGGGCTGCCCGGCCTGAAGAAGAACTACAACTGCGTGCCCAAGAGCCTTGAGCCGTTCAGCGACGGCGGCGGCGCGGTGACGCTCAAGGCGCTGCTCTCGGACCAGGTCCAGGTTGCGGATATCTACACCACCACCCCGTCCATCCCGGACAACGACCTCGTGGTGCTGGAGGACCCGAAGAACAACTTCATCGCCCAGCAGGTCCTGCCGCTGTACAACTCGGCCAAGATGACGGACAAGGCCAAGGAAACCCTGAACGCTGTGTCCAAGGTCCTCACCACGGATGACCTCATCAACCTCAACCGTGCCGTCAGCGGCAGCCAGAAGCAGAACCCGAAGGACGCCGCGGACGCGTGGCTGAAGGAGAAGGGCTTCGTCAAGCAGTAGCCGGCACGGCAGGGAATCGAGGCAAGGGGAGCGCGGCGGCAACATGCCGGAAGCGGACCCGCCCGACCCCCGCCGGGCCGTCGACGAACTGACGGCGACTTGATGCCGACGTGATGACATACCGGCGACGCCGGTGGACGGGCCAGAAGCCCGGCCACC
>NZ_BAAAQB010000012.1:34535-126997 GCF_039531445.1 Arthrobacter humicola
GATGGATGGCAGAATTCAAGCAGTCCACCAAGCTTCATAATGTCCTTTACGACATCCGTGGACCGATTCTTCAGGCCGCCCAGCAGATGGAGGCAGAGGGTCACCGGATCCTCAAACTGAATATCGGAAACCCGGCCCCGTTCGGGTTTGAAGCGCCGGACGCGATCCTGGTGGACATGATCCGCCACCTGCCGCATGCCCAGGGCTACAGCGATTCCCGCGGCATTTTCTCCGCCCGCACCGCGGTCTCGCAGTACTACCAGACCCGCGGGATCCAGAACATCCACGTTGATGACATCTATTTGGGCAACGGCGTCAGCGAACTCATCACGATGTCGCTCATGGCCCTGCTCGACGACGGCGACGAAGTCCTGATCCCTACCCCGGACTACCCGCTGTGGACTGCCTCGGTCGCCCTGGCCAGCGGCAAGCCCGTGCACTACCTCTGCGACGAGGAGTCCGGCTGGCAGCCCGACCTCGAGGACCTGGAAGCGAAGATCACGCCGCGCACCAAGGGCATCGTGGTCATCAACCCCAACAACCCCACGGGTGCGGTGTATCCGGAGGCGACGCTGAAGAAGATCGTCGCCCTCGCCGAGAAGCACGGGCTGGTTCTCTTTGCCGACGAAATCTACGAGAAGATCCTCTACGAAGACGCCGTGCACGTAAACCTCGCCTCGCTCACGGGCGACGACGTCCTGTGCCTGACCTTCAGCGGGCTCTCCAAGGCCTACCGGGTCTGCGGCTTCCGGGCCGGCTGGATGGCCATCTCCGGGCCGAAGAAGGCCGCGGCGGACTACCTTGAGGGCATCAACCTGCTCGCCAACATGCGCCTCTGTGCGAATGTTCCGGCGCAGCACGCGATCCAGACCGCCCTCGGCGGTTATCAGAGCATCAATGACCTGATCCTGCCCGGCGGGCGGCTCCTGGAGCAGCGAAACAAGGCCTACGACATGCTCAACGCCATCCCGGGCGTCAGCACCCAGCAAGCCCGCGGTGCCATGTACCTGTTCCCGCGGCTGGACCCTGAGGTCTATCACATCCGCGACGACGAGAAATTCGTCCTGGACCTGCTCCGCGAGCAGAAGATCCTCCTCTCCCACGGCAGGGCGTTCAACTGGGTCCGGCCTGACCACTTCCGGATGGTGACGCTGCCCAACGTCAAGGACCTCGAGGAAGCGATTAACCGGATGGCGGACTTCCTGAGCCGGTACAAGGGGAACTAGGCTTCGGTCAGCAGCGCAATGGGGCACTCGCCCCCGCGGCCCGCGCTGCGCCAACCGGAAAGAGGCGTTGATGGCAGGCTCCGCGACATTCGATGACCACCCCTCGAAACTCCTGAAGGTCGGGAAGGGCTTTAGCCTGAAGGCGCTGGACCCCGACTCGACCCCCGGTTACGCCGGCGAGAAGCCCGACGGCGAGGAGCTGCTGGACAGGCTGGACGACAAACTCGCCCGTCTCCAGGAGCAGCTCTTCGCCGAGTCCCGGTTCGGCGGCACCAAACGGATCCTGCTGGTCCTGCAGGCCATGGACACTGCCGGCAAGGGCGGCATCGTCACCCACGTCATGGGCGCCATGAATCCGCACGGCGTCCAGCTGAAGTCCTTCAAGGCACCCACCCAGGCGGAAAAGTCGTACGACTTCTTGTGGCGGATTGAGAAGGAAGTGCCTGCGTCCGGGATGGTAGGGGTCTTCGACCGCTCCCACTATGAGGACGTCCTGATTCACCGCGTCCACCGCTGGGCGAGCCCCGAGGAGCTGGAGCGCCGGTACCGCGCCATCAACGAGTTTGAAGCACGGCAGACGGGGGCCGGGACCAAGATCGTCAAGGTGATGCTGCACATCAGCCGCGACGAGCAGAAGGCGCGCCTCCTGGCCCGTCTGGACGACCCCGCCAAGCTCTGGAAGTACAGCGGCGGGGACCTGAAGGAGCGGGCCTTCTGGGCGGACTACATGGACGCCTACCAGAAGGCCTTCGACAAGACCAGCACCGAGCTGGCCCCGTGGCATGTGGTGCCGGCCAACAAGAAATGGTACGCCCGCATCGCCGTGCAGCAGTTGCTCCTGGAAGCCCTCGAGAGCCTGAAACTTCAGTGGCCGGTTCCGGACCTCGACGTCGACATGGAACGCGAATTGGTGCTGCGGTCCTGAACTGCGGTCTCTCAGGGGCGGATTCCTAGCTCTCCTCCACGGCCTGGTCGCGGGCCGCGGCGAGCCGCTTGCGGGCGCCTTCGAGCCACTGTTCGCAGCGCTTGGCCAGCGCCTCGCCGCGCTCCCACAACGCGAGTGACTCCTCCAAGCTGGCGCCGCCGGCTTCCAGCTTGCCGACCACGCCGACCAGCTGCTCGCGGGCGTCCTCGTAGCTGAGGGCCTCGATGTCGGCGTTGGGGATTGATTCTGCTGCCATGCGGATGGTGCTCCTTGGTTAGTGCGGGGTCTGGTTTTGTGCGAAATCTGGCTAGTGCAATGTCTGATGATTGCCGTGTCTGCTGACAGCAATGTCGGGTTGTTCCGGGGCCCGGGGATGCGCTCTGCAGAGTCGCTCCGCGGAGTCGCTCCGGCGGGTCACTCCTCGGCCGGTACCTGGCCGCCGGTGGACTGTGCGCTGAAGCGGCCCCCGGCCACCCGGACCGTCAGGTCCGTGCCAGCGGGCGCCTGCGAGGGGTGCCGCACGACGTCCCGGCGGGTCCCGGGGGCTGCGCCGGCGTCGGCGAGCTGGACCACCGCGTAGCCGCGATCGAGCGTCTTCTGCGGCGAGAGTGCCCGCACCTGGGCCTTGAGGTGGACCAGCTGGTCCGCGGCCCGGACCACAGCTGTGCTGATGGCCGAGTGCGAGCGGAGTTTGAGCCGTTCGACGTCGTCGTGGCGCTGGGTGATCATGACGTCGGGGGACAGCAGCACCGGGCGGGAGCGCAGGGACGCCAGCCGGTCGCCCTCGCGTTCGACGAGCCGGACGACCCCGCGGCGGAGCTGATCGCGCGCCTGCCGGACCCGGGCAAGCTCCTCGACGACGTCCGGAACGATCCTCTTCGCCGCGTCGGTGGGGGTCGAAGCCCTGAGGTCGGCAACATCGTCGAGGATCGGCCGGTCTGCCTCGTGTCCGATGGCGCTCACCACGGGGGTGGACGCGTCCGCGACCGCCCGGATGAGTTCCTCGTTGCTGAACGGCAACAGGTCTTCGAGGGCGCCTCCGCCGCGGGCAATGACAATGACGTCGACCTCGGGATGGGCATCGAGCTCGCGCAACGCCGCTATCACCTGGGCGACGGCGGTGTTGCCTTGGACCGCGACTTCGCGAATCTCGAATTCAACGGCCGGCCAGCGCAGGGCAGCATTGCGAAGCACATCTTTCTTGGCATCGGAATCACGGCCGGTGATCAGGCCGATCCGGTGCGGGAGCAGCGGGAGCCGCTTCTTGCGGGAATCGGCAAAGAGCCCCTCGGCGGCGAGGGCCTGCCGCAGCCGCTCGATCCGGGCGAGGAGGTCGCCCAGCCCCACAGGCCTGATGTCCTTCACGGACATGTTCAGCCGGCCCGTCTTGAGCCAGAATTCGGCCTTGAGCAAGGCCACCACCCGGGACCCGCGTTCCAGCGGGGCGTCCTGGCGGTCCAGGACCGTGGTCCAGACCGACGCCGGCAACGAGATCTCGGCGTCGATGTCCCGCAGCGTCAGATAGGCATTGCTGCCCCGCCGGTTCAGCTCGATCACCTGCCCCTCAACCCAAGCCGAGGGTGCGCGGTCGATATGCATCTTGAGCTTCTGGGACAGCAACTGCAGCGGCCAGGGATTGTCCGGGCTGGTCTGGGCCGCGGTGGCCGGAAGCGTGGTGGCCGCCGCCGCTTCCTCAGGCATGCGTGGGCTCCGTGGCGGAGAGTGCCTCGTGGAATGCCTTGTGCATATGCGCGCGTGTCCTTTGCCCGGGCGGGACTGCCGGCACCCGCTTCCCGTCGGGGAGCGCCGGCCGGCAGCCGGAAGTTATCGCTTTCAACTCTATCCATAGCCTCACTGTCCATAGCTTTACCAGCGGGGCCTGACTTTATGGTCATGCGCGGGACCGCCATAGGATGGGTGGGACCCCAACGACCTCCTAGGAATCCCTTGCGCACTTTTGTCTCCGCTGCCGCCGCCCTCGTCGGGCTCTTGATGGCCGCCGTCGCCGTTCCTGCCATGTGGGTGGACCGGAACATCGTCCAGGAAGACGGTTTCGTTGCCCTGACCGCGCCGCTGGGCAAGGACCCGGCCTTCCAGCAACGGCTGGCCACGGCCGCCGTCGACGCCCTGGCCTCAGGCGCCAACATCCCCGAAGCCCTCACCCAGCTTGCCCGGCCGGTCCTGGACAACGCGGCACAATCGCTGACCGCGCTGCCCGGCTATTCCGAAGCCTGGGCAGAAACGTTGCGCAAGAGCCACCGCCTGACGTTCGCCGACCCCAGCACGGTGCCACCGGACGCGGACGTGACCTCGTCGCTGACTCTTGATGTGGCACCGCTCGTGGGACTCGTGGCACGTCAGGTTTCTGAGGCAACCACCCTGCCGCTGGAGGGCCCCGGCCAGGTGCTGATCCATATCGGGCAGTCCAACCAGCGCCAGCTCATCGAACGGGTCACCGTCTACGCCCCGATGGGATACGCCGTCGCAGTCGGCGCCTGCATCGCGTTCGTCATCGCGTTCGTTGCGGCCCGACGCCGATGGGCCGTTTTGGCAGGCATGGGCGTCGGGGCGCTGGTGCTCGCCGGGGTATGGAAACTTGCCAGCGACGCTGCCGGTACAGCCGTCGCCGCCACCTCGAGCGGCAACGATGTTGCGGAGCTCTTCAAGAGCGAGTTTGTCGCGGCGTGCTCAGCCGGTTTCGGGCAGTGGATCGTCGCTGCCGCCGTGGCCGGAGCGGCCCTGCTGGCCACGGGAATTGCCGTCCGCGTGACCGGGGCCCGCAAACGGGGCAACTTCGAACACCGGTAGCATGGGAGCATGACCTCCACCGCTGTATCCGTTCCGATGCCATCCGTTCCGCGCCGGCGGCGTTCACCGGAAGACGTTCTGGCAGCGGCCCCTGTCGCCGGCCCCAAAAAGGTTCTCCTGGCAGCCCCGCGCGGCTACTGCGCCGGCGTTGACCGCGCAGTCATCGCGGTGGAAAAAGCCCTTGAGCACTACGGCCCGCCCGTCTACGTGCGCAAGCAGATCGTGCACAACGTCCACGTCGTCAGCTCCCTGGAGGAGAAGGGTGCGATCTTCGTTGACGAAACCGACGAGGTCCCCGAAGGCGCCCTCGTGATCTTTTCGGCGCACGGCGTCTCACCGGCCGTCGTCCAGTCAGCGGAAGACCGCGGCCTTCGGACCATTGACGCGACCTGCCCGCTGGTCACCAAGGTGCACCGCGAAGCCGTCCGGTTCGCCAAAGACGACTTCGACATCCTGCTGATTGGCCACGACGGCCACGAGGAAGTGGAAGGCACCGCCGGCGAGGCGCCCGAGCACATCCAGATCATCAACGGCCCGCACGAGGTCGACAAGGTCACGGTCCGCGATCCGGAAAAGGTCATTTGGCTCTCGCAGACCACTCTCAGCGTTGACGAAACCATGGAGACCGTCCGCCTCCTCAAGGAGCGGTTCCCCACCTTGCAGGATCCGCCCAGCGACGACATCTGCTACGCCACCACCAACCGGCAGGTGGCCATCAAGAAGATCTCCCCCCAAGCGGACCTCGTGATCGTGGTGGGCTCCGCCAACTCGTCCAACTCCGTCCGCCTCGTAGAGGTGGCGCTGGAATACGGCGCCAAGGCCTCCTACCGTGTCGACTTCGCCAACGAGGTCGACGAGGCTTGGTTCGAGGGCGTCGCCACCGTCGGAGTGACGTCGGGGGCCTCCGTCCCCGAAGTGCTTGTCAAGGACGTGCTGCGGCTCTTGGCCGACTACGGCTATGGATCGGTCGAGGAAGTCGTCACGGCCGAGGAAGACCTCCTCTTCTCCCTGCCGAAGGAACTCCGAGCCACCCTGAAGCAGGCCGGCGATGTCTCCCGCGCCCTCGGCGGCCGCGGCACCCGCCCCGAGCAGTCGTAGGGTCCGGGCCCAGAACCCGGGCCCGGAACCCGGCCCGGCTCAGGCCGCTGACTCTTCCGACTCGTCACGGGGCTGCAGCTCGGGTGCTGCGACCGCCCGCGGCGTGACCTCGACGGCCGGGGGAGTGACCAAGCCGGTGGCTTCGAGGGAGTTCAGCTTCCTGGCGGTGGGCAGGACCCGGGCTTCGAGGGTCCCGACCATGGAGTTGTACCGCTCCACCGAGGTCTTCAGCGAGGACCCCAGCTTGGTGACGTTCTCGCCGAGTGTGCCCATGCGGTCGTAGAGCTGCCGGGCGAGCTCGAAGAGTTCCCGGGCGCTGTCCGTCAACACGTCCTGCCGCCACGTGAACGCCACGGCCTTCAGAACAGCCAGCAGGCTCCCGGGCGAGGCCAGGACCACGTTTTTCGACAATGCATAGTCCAGCAGCGCCGGATCCGCCGAAAGGGCGGCGGCCAGAATGGACTCTGCCGGAAGGAAGCAGATCACCAGTTCCGGGGAGTTGCCGGGGATGTCCCAGTACTTCTTGTTGCCCAGCGCGTCGACGTGGGCCTTGAGGGCCTTTGCGTGGGCGGCGAGGTGCGCCTGCTGGCTGCCGGACGGCTGGGCGGCCTGCCGGCCCGCGGGCGCCGCGCCGAGCTCCTGGGCGGCGAGATAGGACGCGAGGGGTACCTTCGCGTCGACGACGAGCTGCTTATCTCCGGGCAGCTGCACGACGAGGTCGGGCCGGAGGCTGCCGTCCGTCCCGGCGCTGTGGGCCTGCCCGCTGTGGACCTGTTCGTGGAAGTCCACGTGGCGCAGCATCCCTGCTGCCTCGACCACCCGACGCAGCTGAACCTCGCCCCACTGGCCGCGTGCGCTGTTGGACCGCAGGGCAGACTCGAGCGCATGCGTGGACCGCAGGAGCTGCTCATCGGACAGGCGGGCCTCCTGCAGCTGCTGGGCGAGCTGGCCGTACTGCTCCAGCCGGTCGCGTTCCAGCAGGGAGACCTGCTGCTGCACGGCCGTGAGTTTTTCCGCCACCGGTGCCAGCGCCCGGAGCACACTTCCGTCCTGGTTCCGGGACTCGCCCAGCTCCCGGTTCTGGGCCGCGAGAAGGCGCCGCTCGGCGTCGGCGGCGGCGAACTGCGCGCTGACCTCCGAAAGCCGGGCCGATACGCCGTCGAAGTCCTGTTCCACGGCGAGGTAGCGCCGGCGGAGCAGAACGAAAACGACGGCGGCGCCGGCAACGGCGCCCGTGAGCAGCATGAGCAGGGCAAGAATCAGTGCAAAAGCATCCATGACTTCACTGTTGCACGCCCCTGTGACAGTTTTAGCGCCGACGCCCGGATGACGCCCCGAACGGGCCCGTAAGACCGCCCGTACGACGCCAGGAAGGCACCCGGCAGGTGCCCGGAAGGCGCCCGGAAACGTTCCGGAACTGCGCTCCTGCCGGTTTCGGCCCGGCCGCCCTGACCCCCTGCCGGACCCGCCACGGCGATCCCCAGCCTGTGCGGGTAGAATATATGCTCGTGGCTCTTACTATTGGCATCGTCGGACTGCCCAACGTCGGCAAATCAACCCTTTTCAACGCACTGACCCGCAACCAGGTCCTCGCGGCGAACTATCCGTTCGCCACGATCGAGCCGAACATCGGCGTCGTGAACCTGCCGGATGCCCGGCTTGAAAAGCTGGCCGGCATCTTCGGCTCCCAGCGCCTGCTGCCTGCCGCCGTGTCCTTCGTGGACATCGCCGGCATCGTCAAGGGCGCATCGGAGGGTGAAGGACTGGGCAACCAGTTCCTCGCCAACATCCGCGAGGCCGAGGCCATCGCGCAGGTCGTCCGCGTGTTCGACGACCCGGACGTCATCCACGTCGACGGCAAGGTCGATCCCCGCTCCGACATGGAGACGATCAACACTGAGCTGATCCTGGCCGATCTGCAGACCATCGAAAAGGCCATCCCGAGGATCGAAAAAGAAGTCAAGATCAAAAAGCGCGAGGCGGCCGAACTGGCAGCCATCCTGGCGGCCCAGGCCGTCCTGGAACGCGGCGACACCATCTTCTCCTCGATCAAGAGCGACAAGCTGGAGATGGAGCACCTCAAGGAGCTCGGCCTCCTGACCGCCAAGCCCTTCATCTACGTCTTCAATGCTGACGAGGGGATTCTGGGCAGCCCGGAGAAGCAGGCCGAACTGCGCGCGCTTGTGGCCCCGGCGGACGCCATCTTCCTGGACGCCAAGCTCGAGTCCGATCTCGTGGAGCTCGACGAGGCAGAAGCCCGCGAGATGCTGGAAATGAACGGTCAGGATGAGTCCGGGCTGGACCAGTTGGCCCGTGTAGGCTTCCACACCCTCGGGCTGCAGACCTACCTCACGGCCGGTCCGAAGGAAACCCGCGCCTGGACCATCCGGCAGGGCGACACCGCCCCGCAGGCGGCCGGCGTGATCCACTCCGATTTCCAGCGCGGTTTCATCAAGGCCGAGGTCGTCTCCTTCGATGACCTGATCGAGGCCGGCTCCATGGCCGAGGCGAAGGCCCGCGGCAAGGTCCGGATCGAAGGCAAGGAATACATCATGGCCGACGGCGACGTCGTCGAATTTAGATTTAATGTATAGTTCCTGACCCGGTGGTGGCGCCTGCCTGAATATGTCCAATTGATTCAGTACCCCTCACCGACGGCTGCGCAGCACGAAAGTAGCCTGCCCGGACATGCTTGTCCCGGCAGGCTACTTTCGTATGTGCCCGCTTGGTTTAGAGGCGGGTGACGCCGATTGTGTGGTCGGTGGTGAACTCCTCAATGGCCCAGTCGCCGTTGAAACGACCCAACCCGGAATTGCGTTGGCCGCCGAATGCCACATGCGCTTCATCCTGGATTGTCATCTCGTTGATGAATGTCATACCGGCTTTGATCTTGTGGGCGAACTGCAGACCGCGGTCGAGGTTCTGGGTAAAGACCGCGCTGGAGAGGCCGAAGACGTGATCGTTGGCGAGCTGAAGGGCGTGAGTCTCGTCCTCGGCTCGCAGAATGGCGACCATGGGACCGAAGATCTCGTCGCGTGCGATCTCCATCTCGGCCGTGACGTCGGCGAAGACGTGTGGGGGCACGACCCTACCGTTGATCTCGCCTTCGACGACGGTGCGGGCGCCGGCCTCCCGGGCCCAGACGATTTTCTGCTTGAGTCCTGCAAGCTGGGAGTCGTTGACCACAGGGCCTACCAGGGTGCCTTCGGCGGCGGGGTCGCCGTATACAACCGACGCGGCAGCCTCGGCGAAGTGGGTGACGAACTCGTCGTAGACCGGGGCTTCGACGATGATCCGGTTGACGGACATGCAGATCTGGCCTGAGTGCAGGAAAGCACCAGGGACGGCGGCGGCTACGGCTGCTTCGAGGTTGGCGTCGTCGAGTACCACCAGTGGGGCGTTGCCGCCCAGCTCCAGAGCTACCCTCTTTAGGTGTTTGCCGCTGGTGGCGACGGTGCCTACGTTCTGTCCCACGGGGGTTGAGCCGGTGAAGGAAATCAGACCTGGGATAGGGTGGGCCACGAAGTCGTCGCCGATATCCGATCCGGCGCCGATAACAGTGGAGAGCACTCCGGCCGGCAGACCTGCTTCCTCGAAAATCCGTGCCAGGATGAGCGCGCCGGTAACAGGAGTGTCGCTGGCCGGTTTGAGGACCACGGCGTTCCCCAAGGCCAGGGCCGGTGCGACGGACCGCTGTGACAGGTGCAGGGGGAAGTTCCAGGGGCTGATGACGCCCACCACACCGATCGGTTTGCGGTAAACGCGCATCTCCCGGTTGGGGGTGTTGGAGTCGAAGATCCTGCCGTGGACGCGGGTGGGAAACGAGGCCGCTTCCTGGGTGATGCCGACGGCGAGTGAGACCTCGATGTTGGCCTTCAGCAGGGTGGAACCTGACTCGCGTACCAGCCAGTCAACTATCTCTTCGCGTCGCTCCTCGAGGATCTGCGCTGCACGGCGCATCACCTTCTGGCGTTCGGCCGGCGGCATGGCGGCCCACCCGGTCTGGGCTGCTTCGGCGGCGCGGTACGCCTCGTCGACGTCGTTGACGGAGGCCTGGCGGATGGTGGTCACTACGCTGTCGTCATAAGGGTTCGTCACGGTGAGTGTCTTCACGGACCGACCCTCACGCCATTGTCCGGCGATGTACTGGAGGGTGGTGTCCTGCCCGGCGAATCTCGCCGGTGCTTTGATGGTGGAGGTGGTCATGGGGTGTCGCTCCTGTTCAGATGTGCGGGACGTGCGGCTGGACTAGTTGGCATGTTCGCTGGCGAGGACCCGGAGGGAGTCTTCGATCTGCTCGCGGTCTGACCAGCTGCCGTGGAAGCCGAAGGGTACGCGGCCGGGCAGCTTCACCCGGGCGAGCGGGGTACGCCCGAATTCTGCTGTGTCATAGATGCACAGTTCGCTCAGCTCGGTCTGGCGGTTCCACCAGATGGAGAGCAGGTAGCCGTCGTCCTCGTTCACGGCCCCGGTCCGTGGGACGAAGATCGGTTCTGAGGGGTTGGTCAGGTCATCCAGCCCCTCGATCACCGTGACCGTTTCCTTAGTGAGGTCCGTCTTGGCCAGGCCGTCGCTCATGGTGTCGGCATCCCGGCCACGAGTGGTGGCGAAGTAGCCGAACTTGTGTTCCAGACCGACCTTGTTCGGGTTGATGGCCGGGAATTCACCCGCGATGTGGCTGGTGGCCTGGTTAGTGACGCGTCCGGTGTCGGTGTTGACGGTCCAGCGCCAGGGAATTGCGTTCATGAACCACTCGTGGGAGTCGACAGGGCGGGTGATGCGGTCCGCCGGCGTGCCAAAGCGCTCCTTGATGCGCGGAGCCTCAATGACGATTTCGTTGCCTCGCTCGTAGGCATTGAAGAAGTGGGTCGGGAAGAACGTCTCGTCGACCCGGTAGGTACGCACTTCATGGGTCGTCCGGTGCATGGTCACGATCTCGACGCCGTTGTTCGTGGCCGCGGGGTCCCACACCAGGCCCGGCTTGCCCTGGCCGATATTGGGTGCCAGGAACAGCCCCGGGGTTACAAAGAAGATCGCGTAGTTCTTGCTCACGGCGAAGTCATGGAACATCGACGGGGCGCTGGTGCTGAAGGCGAAGGTGTCGAGGACCTTTCCGTGCCGGTCTGCCTCGTACCAGGTGATGTTGTTCCCCATGTAGGAGTAGAAGAGCATGTTCCCGGTGTCCGGGTCGAGCTTGTAGTGGGCCGTGCAGGTGAATGGGACATCGCCGTTGAAGTCATATGTTCCGTACGTTTCCAGGGACTGCGGGTTCATCTGGTGCGGCAGTCCGCCCTCGAAGAAGACGAGCAGCCGGTCGGCGAGGACGCCGACGTTGGTGTTGGGAACGTTTTTCATGGGCGGGGCGCCGGCTGGAAGTGACGGGGCCGTGCCGCCGTTGACGAAACCGGAGTAGATAGCTTCTCCCGCCTCCATCTCGACCTTCAGCGCATCGGTCATGACCCATTTATTGCGGTATGCGGCCTTGCCGTCGCGGAGATATGTTGCGTAGACCATGCCGTCACCTTCGAACCAGTGGTAGCGGTCTGTGTTGCGGGGCTTGAACTTGGGGTTGGAGCCGGTTCGGAACAGGGCTCCGTCGAGGTCTTCGGGTATCTTGCCGATGACTTCGAGGTCGAAGGCGTCGGTTTCCTCGTGCCAGGGGGTGAAGGGGCCGTTGAGGAATTTGTTGTCTGTCTCCCACATGGTGGTGCCTTTCGGTGGTGGAGTTCTAGGATTTCTTGGCCGGGGAGGGCCAGATGCCGTGGTTGCCCGGTGAGAGCGTTCCGGCGGGATCCAGCGCGTCCTTGAGGGAGGTGTAGAGGCGGTTCAGGGCGTGGTCGTTGAAGTCGAAGTTCTTTGCCACGTGCCCGATCAGTGAGGGGTGGGCGCGGTATTCGCTCCAGCCCCATTCGGCAGCCTTTTGACACATGAGTTCGACGGCGGCGTGTGCGGCTGCCGCTTCGGCGGGGTTGTTCACGTCGAAGAAGACCATGCAGGCGCCCACGAGGCTGCGGGTGTTGGCGATCCAACCGAAGCCCGCGACCAGTCCGGCTTCTTCGAGGATGGTCCGGACCATGAGCTCGTGTTTGGCGGCGGATTCGCCGTCGAACGGGATCGCGGGCGAGAAGTCGATGTGGCCCACGTTTTCGCCCATGTGCTTCTTCATCATGTCCAGCAGGAACATGTTGGGAATGCCGGCCGGGACCAGGTCCAGGGGGTGAACATCCTCGGGACTGACGTCGCCGCGGTAGGAGCGTAGGTCGACGGTGACTCCGGGCAGGTGGGCCACGGCGTCGGTAACAATGCGGCGTCGCGCCTCCACGATGGCTTCGTGGCCGTAGAAGGCAATGCGGGCGTGCCAGCGTCCCGGCGGCAGCGTCGCGGACAGCTTGGCCGCCTTCGACATGCCGGCAGTGTCCTCCATCGGGTTGGCCCGGCCGTCCGCTGGTTCCGGTGAGCTTGTGATCAGCGGCAGGCCCTGGATGGTGCCATCCAGCACGAGGGGGCGGAGCGCGTCGATGAGCGGGGCGATGTCCTCGTCGTTGTGGCAGATGATTGCCCCGGTGGTGAATACCTCCGGTTCGGGCATGAGCCAGACACCCATTTTGGACACGATGCCGAAGTTGGACTGCATGAACAGGCTGTCCAGGGAGGGGCCGAAGCCGCGTTTGTGCCGCTGCCACATGGGGCTATTGCTGATTGCGCCCAGGCCGGTGCGGACCACTTCGCCGGAGGCGAGGACCACTTCCATGCCGCAGACGGCGCTGGCGTGGTCGCCGTTGACGGTGTAGCCGTAGCCGTGGTCGAGGGTGTTTCCGACGATGCTTCCCCAACCGAGGTCCGGGACGGAAATCCAGAGCTTCAGCCCGCGGGCCTTGATCTCGTTGTAGAGGTCGAAGAAGCTCACGCCGGGCTCGAGCAGGGCGTAGCCGGCAGCTTCGTTGATTTCCAGGATCTTGTTCATCCGGCGCAGGCTCAGGACCACGGAGCCGTTGACCACCGGCGCGGAGCCGCCGTAGCCGTAGTTGCGTCCGGTGGAGGAGGTCCAGAGCTGGATCTGCAGTTCATTGGCAATCCGGACCACAGCCTGGATTTCCTCAACGGTGGAGGGCTGGACCACGAAGGAGGGCTGGTAGTCCCCGGCGTCTGCGCCTTCGTAGGGGTCGTGGAACTCCTTGACCTGTCTCTCATCCAGCAGGACGGCGTCGGCGCCGAGGACGTCGGTCATGCGGGCGATGGCCTGGGTCAGGACCGACGGCGAAGATTTGAGTTCGGTGGATGTTGTCATGTGCTGTGTCACGCTCCGTTGCTTGACGGGTGTTCAACTCCGAACACCGGTTGCTTCAAGTGTGGTGTGGCACACAGGGTTGGCTCTTGGTGCCGGACGGCAAGAAAAGTCGCTTTGTATGGCGCCTGGGAGCAAAGACGTCCCGACGGATCCCTATACTTGGCTTCCGGTGGGCAAGACCAAGGGTGGTTTGTGACAGTGATGCAATGGATGGAAAGTCTCCGCCCGACAGGGGATGGTGCGGTGGATGGCCCGGCGTCGGATCCGGAGATCATTGCCAGCGCCGAGACGGAAATTGGCGCGCCAGCCACGGCATGGGCCGTCGAGGCTGCCGCGGAGATAGTCCGCCAAGTGGATGAGGACTTCAGGCTCGCCGGGACACCCGGCATGATGACCGGTACCGAGCGCGAGGGCTGTGAAGCGTCCCTCCTCACAACCTTGATCGGTTTGCACCGCGGCACCGCGGCAGCTGACATCGTGGCTCCGCGCGGCGCTCAGGAAAATGTGCGTTTGTCCGTGCGGCAAGGCGTCCCGATCGGGTCCGTGCTGCGCACCGTCTGGGCCTGCCACACCCGGGTCCAGGATGCGCTGCTGGCCGTCATCGAGCACGAAGTCCCAGCGGACCGCATGGTCGCTGAAGTGCGGGAGCTCAACGCAGCCCTTTTTTCTTACGTGAACTCCTACGTCAGCGACCTCATGCACGGCTACGAAGACGAACTCTCCCTGTGGCATGGCAGGCTTCCAGCCGAACGGCTGAGGGTTCTCACGGCAATCCTCGACGGCGAAGAGCCCGGCGCGGACGCCGAACGCATTCTCGGCATCCGGCTCGGCAGGCACCATCTGGTCGCCTTGGCCTGGCCCGCCACCAGCGGGCACATCCCGGACCGTGAGGCGGCGCGCCAGCGATTCGGCACCGACGCGGCGCAGGCGCTCGGCGCCGCCGGCTTCCTGACCGTCGAGTACCAAGGCACGACGCTCTTCTGGTGGGGGTTCAACACACGCCCGCATCCCTCAGTGGCGAATGTGCTTCGTGCTGTACCACGTGCCGATTGGATCCACCTCGCAGCCGGACGGCCCGGCTCCGGGCTAGCCGGTCTTCGGGACAGCCACTTTGAGGCACAACAGGCCGCGCGGGTCGCACGGCTTTCGCCGCGGCAGAAATTCTGGGACTACGACGACGCCGGCATGCTGGCCCTGCTCATTGCCGACCCGCAGGGGGCCGCAAGATTCGTGCAGGTCCAGCTCGGTGGCCTGCTGGGCACAGATCAAAAACTAACCGACGTCCGCGACACGCTACGCCACTTCCTGCTGGCTGGCAGCAGCCGCCTCGCCGCAGCCCAAGCCTTGCATTTGGCCACGAACACCGTGGCGTACAGGGTCAAACGAGCCGCCGAGCTACTCGGCCGGCCGATCAGCGAGAACCCAGCGGTGACCCTTGCGGCGCTGGAGATGGCGCATGCGTTCCCGCATCTAATGGACGCCCCGGCGCTTGGGCAGTGACGGAGCGGGCGGAGATACCGAGGTGGATGCCTGCTCGCAAGGTATGCGCCGACATCCACCTGACGTGATGGTTCTCGGCTACGTAACGTGGTGGAATTTAGACTGGCGCTCTAACGTCTGGCGAGACCTCGGCCCCCTCGGCGGTCGAGAGACCGAGTTCACTGCTGCATCTCAGGAGTGTGCGATCCGGCACGGGACGACACTATTAGGAGGCCGCAAAGCGCGCGGCGGCCATGCCCGGTTGCCATTACCTTAGGGTTCCGTTCACGCCCGACGGCGAAACGCACAAGGTGGGTCCGGCTCCGACCGTGGCAGACACCGCACTGATCTGCCCGGCCAGAGGCATCAAAGTCTCCACTCTGAAACAGTTGTGCCGGGTCCGGGCTATTTGGCCGTAGCGCTGGCCGGTGCTTTTTTGACAGTGGCCAGCAGGAGGACTCCGGCGACGGCTGTGGCGCCGGCAAGCAGGAATGCGATGAATGCTTCTGCCGGGGCTGTGTCGGCCTCACCGAGGACGGCAATGCCCAGGGTGACGGCGACGAGCGGATCGATTACTGTCAGGCCTGCGACGACGAGTTCGGATGTCCCTCGGGTGTGGGCGTTTTGGACCAGGAATGTCCCGAACAGGGCGGCGATGATTAGCCCTGCCAGACAGGTCAGGGACAGCCATTCGAAGTCGCCCTGGAAGAGCCGGGCAATGACGGTTTTGGCCAGGGCCGCGACAAACCCGAAGAGGATCCCGGCTCCGGCCGTGAACACGACGGCGCCCCAGCGGTGGCGCCAGAGACCGAAACCCGTCCCGAGCGCGGCGAGGACAGCGCCGAGCAGTATCAGAATAGTGCTGAGGTGCCGGTCGTTGATTTCAACATCCCGCGCGGAAACTGCAGCGACTGCAACGAACACCCCCACACCGGCAATGCACAGGGCCACGGATGTGAGCGCGCGGCGGCCCGGGGACCTCCGGGTCGTTCTGGCGGTAGCCAGGGTGGTGACCACAAGGGCGACCGCCCCGATGGGCTGCACAACGATCAGGGGTGAGAATCTCAGGCTCGTGAGCTGCAGGAGGATTGCCGCTCCCAGCATGGCTGTGCCGGCGAGCCAGGCCGGTTTGCCCAGGAGGGCTTGCAACCGGCCCCCGCCCATGCTCCCGGCTGCGCGCCCCGGTGCGGGCCCCTGCTCGTCTACGGCTTTGTGTTGGAAGAGGGTGCCGAGGGCCAGCAGGATCGCTCCGGCGAGGGCGATCGGGATGCCAAGCCAGTGATACGACGACAAGGTCGGCACGGCGACAGTCTGGATCATGATCCGACCCTACAGGTGGCTTGCCGCGCTGACCGCACCGTCTCAGCGTCTTCCTGTGAACGCGCCCGAAGATCCCGAAGCCCTTCCAGAGTTTCTTGAGCTGGCCGGTTCCCGCGTGAGAACGCCCTCCGCTTTTCTCAAGGGGCAGGAATGGACATGGCCGCCGGTGAGTCGGTTGGGGAAGGGACGGCCGTCCCGGACGGGCTCGAAGTCACGGTGTCTGCCGGCGTGGGCGTTGCAGTTGGCGACGGAGTCGGCCGGGGCGGAAGCGGGATTGGCACGTAGTCCGGCGGGTACTCCGGCAGCGGGACAGCGGACCTGGAGTCGCACTCGGGTACCCATTGGACGTGTCCATGAAGAATGTCGTCATCGATCTGTTCAATATGTATGCGGCCGCGTCGCTGCATTCTGGCCCTTTGGGCCGCTATGTAGGTGCGAGGAGCTTTGCCTGCAGGGATCAGCCACAAAGCCCATAATCGCTGCGTCGTGATCGACGCGGACGGAAACCGGCTGCTCTCGCAGAAAATCCCCAACGACGAACCCGCCCTGCTCGAACTCATCGCCACCGTACTGAAACTCGCCGAAGGCTACGACGTCATCTGGGCGACCGACCTGAACCACGGCGGACCCGCGCTTCTGATCGCCATCCTCGTCGCCCACGGCCAGACCATCCTCTACATCCCCGGCCGGATCGTGCACCACGCCTCCAAGCTCTACCGCGGAGAGGGCAAAACAGACGCGAAAGACGCAGCCGTCATCGCCGACCAGGCCCGGATGCGCAAAGACCTCCAAGCTCTACGGGCCGGGGACGAGATCAGAACGGGCCTGCGGATCCTCACCGCTGGCGACGTGTGGCTGGATCCGATCGCTCTTCCCCACGAGAGCAACCAGACTATGGTCGTCGCAACCGTCCGCTTCGCTCCCGGCGCGCGGACGGCCTGGCACTCCCACTAGCACGGCCAGTACTTGCGCGTCACCCAAGGCGTAGGACGTTTCGGTACCCGGGACGGAAGAATCATCGAAGTCCATCCCGACCAGACGCCTTACACCCCGCCCGGGGGAGGAGCATTGGCACGCCACCGCCCCCGGCTCCTTCATGGAACACATCGCCATGCTGCAAGACGGCGAGGACCCGGCCAAGACCACCACCTGGGGCGAACACATCACAGACGACGAGTACAATGGCCTCTAACCACCTACGCCATTCACGGCCCGAAAAGTTGAGGTCCGCATCTCACGTCGAAACGGCACCCCGCATCTAGGGCAGCTCTCGCATACGACAGTTGAGCAGAGGTTAGTCGGCTACGGAACGTGGCCGAATTCTGCTTCAACGTCTGATGTCCTCCGCCCGGCAGTGCGGTAATTCTGCCAAGTAAAGGCGGATTAACTGGAAGGCCCCGATTTTCGGATCGGGGCTTTTCCTGTGTCGGGATCTATTAATCTTTTCCATCCCGGCCGTCAATGTTTCTGTGGAACGATGGCCCTGCTGAGCCTGTCCAATGTTGCAGCTCGGTAACGAACTTTACAGTGAGTCAACTTTGGTGGCTCTTGGCCGCATTTGGGGTTTACGCTTCATGCCATGTGAGACGGCCCACACTGCCGCTGGGGGAGTGTGGACGTCTGTCCGGCGCTGTAGGCGCCGGTCTCACCCACACCACAGAAACAAGGAGGCGGAATGCGCTTGGGTCGTATTTCCAAAGCAGTGGGCGTGGCGGCAGTAGCTGCCATCGCCCTCAGCGCCTGCGCAGGCAACAGCGGCGGGACAACCCCGTCAACTGCGGCCGCAGCAGGCAAGCAAGGCGGATCGGCAACCGTAGTCGAGGTCAACGCGTTCAACACGTTCAACCCGAACACGGCTGACGGAAACACTGACATCAACTCAAAGATCAGCTACGCCACGCACTCAGGGTTCTTCTACATCGACAACAAGCTCAACGTCGTCCGCAATGAGAAGTTCGGCAAGATGGAAAAGGTCTCGGACGACCCCCTGACGGTCAAGTACACCATCAATGACGGCGTGAAGTGGTCAGACGGCACGCCTGTGACCTCGGCCGACCTCCTGCTGCAGTGGGCCGCCTTCTCCGGCTACTACAACGACGCCAATGCGGACGCCAAGACCGGAACGTCCTACTTCTCCTACGCCGGTGACCCCACCGGCCTGGCGCTTACCGACTTCCCGGAGCTGAGCGACGACGGCAAGTCCATGACGCTGAAGTACTCCAAGCCCTTCGCCGACTGGGAAATCGCCCTCGGCGGCCCCGGCGTCGACATCCCGGCCCACGTCCTCGCCAAGAAGGCGGGCCTGGCCGACGCCAAGGCATTCGTCGACCTCCTCAAGGGCACTCCCCGCGGCGACGCCAAGGCCCCCAAGCCGGCGAACGCTCAGCTCAAGGCCATGGCAGACCTGTGGAACACCGGCTTTGACACCAAGACCCTGCCGGCCGATCCGAGCCTCTACCTCTCCAACGGCCCGTTCATCGTCAAGAGCGTCAACCAGGACCAGTCCCTGACCATGGTCAAGAACCAGGACTACAACTGGGGCCCGACACCCAACCTCGACGAAATCACCGTCCGTTACATCGGTGAGGCCCCCGCCCAGGTCCAGGCCCTCAAGAACGGCGAAGCCGACATCATCGCCCCGCAGGCGTCCGCTGACACCGTGGAGCAGCTCAAGGCGCTTGAGAGCCAGGGCGTGACGGTCGACGTCGGCAACCAGCTCGCGTACGACCACATCGACCTGAACTACTCGGGCCCCTTTGCCGACAAGAACGTCCGTGAGGCGTTCATGAAGGCCGTCCCGCGCGCGGACATCGTCGACAAGATCGTCAAGAAGCTCGACCCGAAGGCTGCTCCGCTTGACTCGCAGCTCTTCGTCCCGGACCAGGCCCCCTATGCCGACTCCGTGAAGAACAACGGATCCTCCGCCTACCAGGGCGTGGACATCGACGGCGCCAAGAAGCTCCTCAACGGTGCCACCCCCACGGTCCGCATCATGTACAACAAGGACAACCCCAACCGTGTCGACGCTTTCTCCCTGATCAGCGAGTCCGCCACCAAGGCCGGCTTCAAGATCGTTGACGGCGGCCTCGGCAAGTCCGACTGGGGCAAGGCCCTCGGTGACGGCACCTACGACGCCACCATCTTCGGCTGGAGCAACTCCGGTGTCGGCGTGTCCGGCGTCCCGCAGATCTTCAAGACCGGCAACGACTCCAACTTCAACAAGTTCAGCGACCCGGCAGCGGACAAACTGATGGACGAACTGATTGTCACCACCGACAAGAGCAAGCAGGACGGCCTCGTAACGCAGATCGACAAGATGATCTGGGACTCGGCCTACGGCCTTCCGCTCTTCCAGTCGGTTGGCGTGGACGCATACAGCGACCGCATCACCGGTGTGAAGTACATGCCGAACCAGACCGGCGTTTGGTGGAACTTCTGGGAATGGGCACAGAAGTAGCCCGCGACCGCAAGTAACACTGCTGGCAAGGCGTCGGGACCACAGCTTTCGGTCCCGGCGCCTTTCTGGCGACCTCCCTGGCGATGCCGTGGTTCCGCCGCCACATCGGCGGGAACCGGCCAAACTCCGCGACCGGCCCGGGCAATCCCCGGGCCCGAACTCCGAGGTTCTATACCAATGGTGACCTACATCTTCCGGCGGCTTGTGACTGCCGCCCTCATACTTCTCGGCGCATCCTACTTCGTGTATCTCCTGACAGCGGCGTCCGGCGATCCCCTGGAGGAGTTCCGTGCCAGCAACTCGCCGCAGAAGCAGCAGCTCATGGACGCGAGAACCGAGCTCCTGCAGCTGGACACCCCCGCCCCGCTGCGGTATTTCAAGTGGTTCGGCGGCGCGGTCCAGTGCCTCGTTCCGTTCGCCAACTCCTGTGACCTCGGAAAGAACATCGCCGGCCAGCCCGTCACCGAGGCTCTCGGCTTCGCGCTCGTGCAGACCCTGACGCTCGTCACCGGGGCCACCGTGCTTGCCATCCTGATCGGCATCACCCTGGGCATCGTCACCGCGCTCCGGCAGTACAGCACGCTGGACTACGGCGTGACCTTCATGGCCTTCCTGTTCTTCTCCCTGCCGATCTTCTGGGTGGCCGTCCTGCTCAAGGAATTCGGCGCCATCGGGTTCAACAACTTCCTGCGAAACCCCGAGGTTCCGCTGCCGACGGCACTCGGCATCGGCGTCGTCGCCGGCGCGCTGACAACGGTCGCGGCGGGCGGGGCCATGAAGCGTCGGCTGCTGACCGGTGCCATCGTCTTCGCCTTCGTCACCGCGGTGCTGATCTACTTCTCCGCCACCGAATGGTTCAAGACCCCGGGCCTCGGTCCAGTGATCATCGCCATCGCCGGTGCGGGCATCGCCTTCGCCGTCACCCTGCTCTCCGCCGGACTGAAAAACCGCAAGGCCCTTCAGTCGGCCCTGATCTCCGTCGGCGTCGGCGTCGTGCTGTACTTCGTCCTGCAGCCGCTGCTCAACGATGCGACGTTCCTCATGATCGTGATCCTGGCGGTCGCCTTTGTCCTGATCGGCATGGGCATCGGCTACGTGGTGGGGGGCTACGACCGGGGGCAGTCCATGCGGGCCGCGGCGATCACCTCCTTCCTGGTCGGCTTCCTGATCCTGCTGGATCGTTACATGCAGGCCTGGCCCAGCTACTTCAACAACAGCCGTGTGCGCGGCCGGCCCATCGCCACTATCGGTGCCAGCACACCGAACATTGAGGGTGACTTCTGGGTCCTGAGCCTTGACTCCTTCACCCACCTGATCCTGCCCACCCTGGCCCTGATCCTCATCTCGCTGGCCAGCTACACGCGGTTCACCCGCGCGTCGATGCTGGAAATCATGAACATGGACTACATCCGCACGGCCCGGGCCAAAGGCCTGAGCGAGCGGACCGTCGTCATGCGCCACGCCTTCCGTAACGCCCTGATCCCGATCGCCACGATCGTCGCCTTCGATATCGGAGCACTGATCGGCGGTGCAGTCATCACCGAAACAGTCTTCTCGGTCCGTGGCATGGGCTTCCTCTTCCTGGACGGGATCGCTCATGTCGACCCCAACCCGGTCATGGGCGTCTTCATCTGCGTCGCCATCACGGCCATGGTCTTCAATCTGATTGCGGACCTGGCCTACTCCGCACTGGATCCGCGCGTAAGGGTAAAATCATGAGCCAGCCAAGTCAGCAGGAAGTAATCATGGCCGAAGACGGCTCGCGGATATCAGCCGCGGCAGGAATTGAGCCGGTCCTCGAGGCAAAGGGCCTCAGCCAGGGCCAGATCGTCCGGAAGCGGTTCCTCGGGCACTCCGGCGCCATCATCGGCCTCGTGGTCTTCGCCCTCATCTTTGTCATGGCCTTCACCTCGGTGGGCTACCTGGGCATTCCGGGCTGGTGGAAGTACACCCACGAGCAAGTCTCCCCGCTGGTCAACGACGGCGCACCGACGTCCTCGCTGTGGCCCCTGGCCTGGGGCGAACATCCGTTTGGCCAGGACAGGATCGGCCGGGACCTGTTCGCCATGACCATGCGGGGCGCACAGCAGTCCATCACCATCATGCTCGTGATCGGCCTCATCGCGGGCCTGATCGGCGCGGTGGTCGGTGCCATCTCCGGCTACTTCAGGGGCTGGGCAGAGGCCATCCTGATGCGCGTGACTGACGTCATCATCATCATTCCGGCCCTGCTGCTAGCCGCCGTCATGGCGCAGCTCGCCGGCCGCCGGGACCAGGGGAGCTGGTTCGCCTCCTTCGCCAGCACCAACGGCGTCCTGGCCCTCGGAATCTTCCTGGGCCTGATCAGCTGGGTGAGCCTGGCCCGCCTGATGCGCGGCGAATTCCTGTCACTGCGAGAACGCGAGTTCGTGGATGCGGCCAGGATTTCCGGCGCCAGCAATGCCAGGATCATCTTCAAGCACATCCTGCCCAACGCCGTCGGCGTGCTGATCGTGAACGTCACCCTGACGATGTCCGCGGCCATCCTCACCGAAACGGCACTGAGCTACCTCGGCGTCGGCGTCAAGGCCCCGGACACTTCCCTGGGCCTGCTCATCTCGCAGAACCAGCAGGCCTTCGCCACCCGGCCCTGGCTCTTCTGGTTCCCGGGCATGTTTATCGTGCTCATCTGCCTCAGCATCAACTTCATCGGCGACGGCCTGCGCGATGCCTTTGACCCGCGGCAGAAGAAGTTCAACGCCAAGAAGGCGGTGGACCACAGGGGGACTGCCGTGCAGGCAAGTGCTGTCACAGCCCCCGACGGTCCCGGGTATGAGCAATCCGGGCCCGAGGGATCACGGTACGACGGACCTGCCGACGGAACACAGGGCAAGTAGATGCCGGCCCCCTGCGGCAGGTCCGCGCTAGCCGGCGGTAACCGCCAGGTAGCTCGCCGCCAGAAGCAGTACGACGGCGCCAATCGCCACCCAGCGGACGGTGACGGTCGCATCGGTGGCGGCAGCGTCGTCTGCGGCGAGCTGTCCGCTTTCCACCAGCTCATGCCACCGTGCCCGCACCAGCATGGCGGCCTGGCCGGAGTCCGTGGTCTTCAGGTCGCCGGGGCGGACCGACCTGCCGGGTCCGTAGGTGGTTGCCGGCAGGCCGTGGAGGTCTTCCGGGCGGCCATTGCGACCGCCCCAGATTCCGGGAGCGGGCGCGGCCCAGGAGACGTAGCTCTTCCGGGCCGTCACCAGGGTGAGTGCAAAGCGGGTATCAACGTGCACCAGCGCGGCCCACGGAACCTCGATCGAGCGGAACGGATTTTCCAGGGTGACGCCGGAATCGTGCACCACCACGGACGGCATCCAGAACAGTTGCCAGCCCATGAACGCAATGAAGGCCAGCGGGGCGACGCCCGCCAGCGCTCCCGGCCCTGCCATGACAACCGTGGCGACGACACCGAACGCGGCCACCGTCCACGACAGCCAGGCGAACCATTTGTTCGTCCGTGCCTTGAAGACTTCAACATTTCCGGCGTGCGGCGCAGTGCTCATGCCCCCAATAATTCAGTATTCCGAGCCGCAGCACTAATTCCCGGTGCACCGGCGGCTCGGGCGGAAGGATGGCCCCATCATGACTGACTTCATTACCCTCGATCCGCCGGCGGCACCCGCGCACGGCAAGGGGGAAATCGTCCTGGAGGTCCGGGACCTCAGCGTGGATTTCGGCGTGGACAAGAAATGGGTCCCGGCTGCGATCGGCCTGAACTACGAGGTGCGGGCCGGCGAAGTGCTCGCCATCGTGGGGGAGTCCGGTTCCGGAAAGAGTGCCAGTTCAATGGCGCTGCTGGGCCTGCTGCCCAGTAACAGCCGTGTGACCGGAAGTGTCAAGCTCGCCGGCCGGGAGCTGCTGGGAACCAATGAGGCCAATATCCGGGCCGTCCGCGGCAAGGACGTCGCGGTGATCTTCCAGGAGCCGATGACGGCCCTGAACCCGGTCTACACCGTGGGGTCGCAGATTGTGGAAACTGTGCGTCTGCACAACGAAGTTTCCCCGGAAGAAGCGCGGCGCAAGGCCCTGCGCATGCTGGAACTTGTCGAACTGCCCGATCCCGAGAAAGCCTTCCGGTCTTACCCGCACCAGCTCTCCGGCGGGCAGCGCCAGCGCGCCATGATCGCGCAGTCGCTCTCCTGCGACCCGAAGCTGCTGATTGCGGACGAGCCCACCACGGCCCTCGACGTGACCGTCCAGGCCGAAATCCTTGACCTCATGCGCAACCTGCGCAACAAGCTGGACAGCGCCATTGTGCTCATCACGCACGACATGGGCGTGGTGGCCGACCTCGCCGACCGGATCGCCGTCATGCGCCGGGGACTCATCGTGGAGACGGGCACCGCGGCGCAGATCTTCCACAACCCGCAGCACGAATACACCCAGGCCCTGCTGGCCGCGGTTCCGCACCTGGGCCAGGGCGGTTCGGATTCGGTGTCGGACGTCGATGTCACTGCCGCCCTCGCCGCCGCCACCCACGCCGAGATCCTCTCCATTCCGGAAGACGAGCTGATCCGGCGGGAGCGGGAGAACGCCGCTGCCCTGGCCGCGGCCGAGGCCGCCAAGCCAAAGGGTGAGCCGGTCCTGGAACTCAACGACGTCGCCATCGAATACCCCAAGCAGGGCCGGGTGCCGGCCTTCCGGGCTGTGGAGGGCGCCAACCTCGTCATCTACCCCGGGCAGGTGGTCGGCCTGGTCGGCGAGTCGGGCTCGGGCAAGACCACCATTGGCCGCGCCGCCGTCGGCCTGCTGCCGGTGGCGGCGGGCACCATGCGCGTCGTCGGGCAGGACATTTCTGCCGCCAAGAGGAACGGCCGGCAGCTCCACGAGATGCGCCGGCATGTCGGCATGGTGTTCCAGGACCCGTCCTCGTCCCTGAACCCCAGGCTTCCCATCGGGGAAAGCATCGGCGAGCCGATGTTCCTCGCGGGGGTCGCGAAGGGCGCCGAGCTGCAGCACCGGATCGAGGCACTCCTGGACCAGGTCGAGCTTCCGCGGGACTACCGCAACCGCTACCCGCACGAACTCTCCGGCGGCCAGAAACAGCGCGTCGGGATCGCGCGCGCACTCTCGCTCAAGCCGAAGCTCATGGTCGCCGACGAGCCCACCTCGGCCCTGGACGTCTCCGTCCAGGCCAAGGTGCTCGATCTCTTCCAGAACCTGCAAAAGGAACTGGGCTTCGCCTGCCTCTTCGTCACCCACGACCTCGCCGTGGTCGACGTGCTCGCGGACCGGATCTGCGTCATGCAACGCGGCAGAATCGTCGAACAGGGGACCCGGGACCAGATCCTGCGCAACCCGCAGGAGCCCTACACCCAGCGGCTTCTGGCCGCGGTTCCGCTGCCGGATCCGGACAAGCAGCGCGAGCGCCGCGAGCTGCGCGCGCAGCTGCTCTCGGGGGCCAGCTAAGGTGTGCCCCCGGGGCTGAAAACCGCCTACTTCGAGTTAATCCGGAGTAACCCGGATCACACTTCGGGCGAATACTACCAGCCGGTAGCGTGTGACTTGAAATACTTTGCGCGTGACGCTAGCAGTCATGAGGTTGTCGGATCACGGTTTGGCAACGGAGTTCCAACATTTGGACATTTTGGGGCTAGGCTACTTCCTTATGTAGGCCACGTCACAGGGGATACCCCTGTGCCTGCCTTCGGGGAAGCACAAGTTTTTCCCTCACGAACTCCCACAACTCATAGGAGGCGGAATGCGTTTTTCGCGCACTTCCAAAGCACTGGGCATGGTGGCTATCGCCGCCCTCGCCCTGACCGGATGCGGTGCCAGCGGCTCCGCAACCGGTAGCGGCAGTAACGGCGGCGACACCAGCAAAGTGATCCTCGCCGACGGCTCCGAACCCCAGCGTCCCCTGATGCCGGCCGACACCAACGAGGTCGGCGGCGGCAAGGTCATCGACATGATCTTCGCGGGTCTGGTCAGCTACGACCCCAGCGGCAAGCCGGTCAACGAGCTCGCCGAGTCCATCGAGGGCAAGGACGGCCAGCACTTCACCATCAAGATCAAGAAGGACCAGAAGTTCACGAACGGCGAGGCCATCACGGCCAAGACCTTCGTCGATTCCTGGAACTTCGGGGCCGCAGCAAAGAACGCACAGCTCAGCGGAGGCTTCTTCGAAAGCATCAAGGGCTACGACGAGGCCAGCGCAGAAGGCTCCACCGTCGACACCATGTCCGGCCTGAAGGTCGTTGACGATCAGACGTTCACCGTCGAACTGAAGCAGCCGGAATCCGACTGGCCGCTTCGCCTGGGCTACACCGCGTTTGTTCCGGTTCCCTCCGGCGCCCTGAAGGACCCGAAGGGCTTTGGCGAGAAGCCGGTCGGCAACGGCCCCTACAAGCTTGCGGACGGCGGCTGGCAGCACAACGTGCAGATCCAGCTCGTTCCGAACCCGGACTACAACGGCCCGCGCAAGGCCAAGAACGCCGGCGTGACCTTCAAGATCTTCCAGAACGACGACGCCGCCTACCAGGACCTGCTGTCCAACAACCTGGACATCCTGCAGACCATCCCGACCAGCGCGCTGAAGAACTTCAAGTCTGACCTCGGCGACCGCACCATCAACAAGCCGTACGCCGGCAACCAGACCATCGCCATCCCGGAATACCTGCCGGAGTGGAGCGGCGACGCCGGAAAGCTCCGCCGCCAGGCGATCTCCATGGCGATCAACCGCGACGAGATCACCAAGGTGATCTTCAACGGTGCACGCCAGCCCGCCAAGGACTTCACCGCTCCCGTGCTTGACGGCTACAGCGACGCGATCCCGGGTGCTGACAACCTGAGGTTTGACGCCACCAAGGCCAAGGAAGCTTGGGCCAAGGCCGACGCCATCCAGAAGTGGGACCCCAACGAGACGTTCACCATCGCCTACAACGCCGACAAGGGCGGACACAAGGCGTGGGTTGAGGCTGTTGTCAACCAGCTCAAGAACACCCTCGGCATCAAGGTTGAAGGCAAGCCGTACTCCACCTTCAAGGAAGCCCGCAACGACGCCACCGCCAAGACCCTCACCGGCTCCATCCGCGCCGGCTGGCAGGCGGACTACCCGTCGCTGTACAACTTCCTCGGCCCGATCTACAAGACCGGAGCCGGCTCCAACGACGCCAACTACGCGAACCCGACGTTCGACAAGGCCGTCTCCGACGGCCTGAACGCCTCGTCCGTCAGCGATGGCAACAAGGCCATGAACAAGGCCCAGGAAATCCTCCTGAACGACCTGCCGGCCATCCCCCTGTGGTACCAGGTTGCCCAGGGCGGCTGGAGCGACAAGGTCACCAACGTTGACTACGGCTGGGACGGCGTCCCGCTGTACTACAACATCACCGGTAAGTAACACCTGAGCGACGGCGGGGGCCGCCCACACTGGGGCCTCCGCCGTCGTCGTGCTTTTCGCACGCCTAATTTTTCTTGGTGCCCGACTCTTCGGGCGAACTTTTCGCAGCCCTGCCGCCGTGAGTGAACCGGCGCCGGTCTGCATCCATAGTGAAAAGGTTCTTTGATGAACAACTCCGCCGCATCCCTGGACAGGATGCCTGCCAACGAGGGTGTGACTCGCTGATGTCGACCTACATCCTCAAGCGTTTCCTGCAACTGATTCCCGTCTTCCTCGGCGCCACACTGCTGGTCTACTTCCTGGTCTTCAGCCTCCCCGGCGACCCCATCGTGGCACTGTTCGGCGACAAGCCGGTCAACGTGGCCGTCGCAGCCAAGCTGCGGGAGCAGTACCACCTGGACCAGCCGTTCTGGATGCAATACCTGCTCTACCTCAAGAGCATCTTCACGTTCGACCTCGGCCAGGACTTCTCCGGACGTCCCATTGCAACAGTGCTTGGCGAGGTCTTCCCCGTCACGGCGCGGCTGGCCATCATGGCGCTGATCTTCGAGGGTGTCTTCGGCATCGTCTTCGGCCTCATCGCCGGACTGCGGAAGGGCAAGTTGTTTGACGCCACGGTTCTGATCGCTTCACTGATCGTGATCGCTATTCCGATCTTCGTCCTGGGATTCCTGCTGCAGTTCACCATCGGCGTCCAGCTGGGCTGGGCCAAGCCCACAGTTAGTTCCGCCGCTACAATCCCGGACCTCATCCTGCCCGCGATCGTGCTGGGACTGGGATCCTTTGCCTATGTGCTGCGTCTGACCCGCACGTCGGTCATCGAAAACATGAACGCCGACTACGTGCGCACCGCCACCGCCAAGGGCTTGTCCCGGTTTCAGGTGGTCCGCGTCCACATCCTGCGCAACTCCCTGATTCCCGTCATTACTTTCCTGGGCGCCGACCTCGGTGCCTTGATGGGCGGCGCGATCGTGACCGAGGGCATTTTCAACGTCCCGGGCGTAGGCAACCGGCTCTACCGGGCCGTCCTGTCGGGCGAAGGCCCCACCGTGGTCTCGATCGTCACCGTCCTGGTGCTGATCTACTGCCTGTCCAACCTGCTCGTTGACCTGCTTTACGGCTGGCTTGACCCGAGGATCCGTTATGACTCCTGAGAACACCACCGCACGCCACGCCGTCGCCACCCGTCCGGCCCGCCGGATGGAGCACTTCGTGGCCGATGTCTCCGAGACTCCGCTCCAGGCAACGGACCGGGTCAAGGACGAAGCCGCACCGCTGAGCCTTTGGGGCGAGGCCTGGAAGAACCTGCGCAAGCAGCCGCTCTTCCTCATCTCCGCATTCCTGATCCTGGTGGTAGTGGCGGTCTCCCTCTTCCCTGCGCTCTTCTCGCCGATCGACCCGACGTCGGAGGCATGCCAGCTGGCCAACTCCGACGCCGGCCCCGTCGCGGGCCACCCCCTGGGCTTCACCCAGCAGGGCTGCGACGTCTATGCCCGCGTCATCTTCGGCACACGCTCCTCGGTGACGGTGGGCCTCTTCACCACCATCGGGGTCCTCCTCATCGGCTGCATCCTGGGTGCTGTGGCCGGCTACTACGGCGGTTGGGTCGACTCCATCCTTGCGCGCATCAATGACATTTTCTTCGCGCTGCCGCTGATCCTGGGCGCAATCGTGCTCATGCAGCTGCCGATGTTCCGGACGAACCGGACGGTCTGGACACTTGTGCTTATCCTGGTGGTCTTCGGCTGGCCGCAGATCGCCCGCATCACCCGCGGCGCCGTCATCGAGGTCCGCAATGCCGACTTCGTCACGGCCGCCCGGTCACTCGGCGTCTCGAAGTTCGGTGCCCTCATGCGCCACGTCCTGCCGAACTCGCTGGCTCCGATCATCGTCGTGGCCACGATCTCTCTGGGCACGTTCATCGTGGCCGAATCCACGCTGTCGTTCCTCGGCATCGGGCTGCCGCCCAGCGTCATGTCCTGGGGCAACGACATCCAGGCGGCGCAGTCCTCGCTCCGGTCCAACCCGATGCCGCTGCTCTACCCGGCCATCGCGTTGTCCATCACCGTCCTGAGCTTCATCATGCTGGGCGATGCCCTGCGTGATGCCCTCGATCCCAAAGCCCGCAAGCGATGAAAGGGGACACCATGAGCGCCTCTGTTGAACTCCAGGAAGCGGAATACGCCACTGAGCTCCCGCTTCTTGAAATCAAAGACCTGGCAATCGGCTTCACCACCAGCAACGGCGAGGTCAACGCTGTCCGCAACGCTCACCTCACCATCATGCCGGGCGAAACCGTCGCGATCGTGGGCGAGTCGGGTTCCGGCAAGTCCACCACCGCCCTGGCCGCAATCGGCCTGCTCCCGGGCAACGGCCGCGTCGCGGCAGGCCAGATCCTCTTCGACGGGGAGGACATCTCCAACGCCAGCGAAAAGCGGATGATCGAACTCCGCGGCAACAGCATCGGCATGGTCCCGCAGGACCCGATGTCCAACCTGAACCCGGTCTGGAAGATCGGCGACCAGGTGCGCGAGACGCTGAAGGCCAACGGGCTGCCCAACGGCCCCGACGACGTCGCGAAGGTCCTGTCCCAGGCCGGGTTGCCGGACGCCGCCAGCCGCGCCAAGCAGTACCCGCACGAGTTCTCCGGCGGCATGCGCCAGCGCGCGCTGATTGCGATCGGGCTCTCCTGCCAGCCGCGGCTGCTCATCGCGGACGAGCCGACGTCGGCGTTGGACGTCACCGTGCAGCGACAGATCCTCGATCACCTGGACAAGATGACCACCGAGCTAGGCACCGCCGTGCTGCTGATCACGCACGACCTCGGCCTCGCCGCCGAGCGCGCCGACCAGGTAGTGGTCATGTACCGCGGCCAGGTCGTCGAATCCGGGCCGTCGCTGGAGCTGCTGCAGAACCCGCAGCACCCGTACACCCAGCGGCTGGTCGCCTCGGCGCCGTCGCTGGCGTCCCGGCGCATCCAGGCCGCCAAGGAACTGGGCGTGGAAACGGACGACATGCTCGCCTCCGCCGAGACCGGCGTGGTTGAACCGTCAAAGACCGACGAGATCCTGCAGATCCAGGACCTCAAGAAGGTGTTCAAGCTGCGTTCGGGCCTGGGTAAGTCCACGGACTTCACCGCCGTTGACAACGTCTCCTTCAGCGTCAAGCGGGGAACCACGACGGCGATTGTGGGGGAGTCGGGGTCCGGCAAGTCCACGGTGGCGCAGATGGTCCTTAACCTCCTGTCGCCGACCTCGGGCAAGATCATCTTCGACGGCGTGGACACCTCCACGCTGAACAGCAAGGAGCTCTTCGCCTTCCGGCGCCGGGTGCAGCCGATCTTCCAGGACCCGTACGGTTCCCTGGACCCGATGTACAACATCTTCAGGACCATCGAGGAGCCGCTTCGGACCCACAAAATCGGGGACAAGGCGAGCCGCGAGAAGAAGGTCCGGGAACTCCTGGACCAGGTGGCGCTGCCGCAGTCCACGATGCAGCGGTACCCGAATGAGCTCTCCGGCGGCCAGCGCCAGCGCGTCGCGATCGCGCGGGCACTGGCACTGGACCCCGAAGTGATCATCTGCGACGAGGCCGTCTCGGCACTGGACGTGCTGGTGCAGGCGCAGGTGCTGAACCTGCTCGCCGAACTGCAGTCCCGGCTGGGCCTGACCTACCTGTTCATCACCCACGACCTCGCGGTGGTCCGGCAGATCGCGGACCACGTGTGCGTCATGCAGAAGGGCAAGCTGGTGGAGACCGGTTCCACGGACGACGTCTTCGATGCGCCGCAGCAGGAATACACCATGGCCCTGCTCAACGCCATCCCCGGTGCCGGCCTCATCCTGCCGCCGGAAGTCGCCTGAGCCTTTAACACAGCTGACAGGTCCGGGCAGCAGATGCGCCTGGTAACAGCAAGCCTGCACCACCAAGTGCGCCTGTACGTCTGTAACAACAAAGGAGCCGGTGTCCGCCCGTAAAGGCGCGCACCGGCTCCTTTGTCGTGCAGGTTCCCTTGGTGCTTGCTGCTTGGTGCTTGCTGCTTGGTGGTCCGGGCCGCCCTGACCCGGGCCGGCGTTAGTGGGCCAAGCCGGAGACAAGGCCGGCGTCCTGGTATTCCAGTCCCATGGACTCAAGCCGCTGGCCGAAGACGGCGCCGAGAGCCGCATGGCCCTGCCTGTTCAGGTGAACCCCGTCCGCCATCGAACCCGTGAGGTTGTAGCGGGTGAGCCAGTCTCCGGCGCTGACGAACGGCAGTCCGTGCCGGCTCGCCACGGTCCCCAGCAGCGTGTCCACCTGGCTCCGGCGTCCTCCGCCGAAGCTGGCGCCGCGCGCGAGCGTGCCGACCATGAGCATCCGCGCCGCAGGATAGCGCTGACGGATGCTGGCGATTAGCCGCTCGGCATTGGCGACGATCTGCGAGTCAGTGGCGCCGCGTGCGGCGTCGTTTCCGCCGCCTTCAATCACCACTAGGGGAGGGGTGCCGTAGGGGAGCTTCCAGTCACCGCGCTGGAGCGCGTCAATGTAGTTGCCGGTCTTGCCGTTCGACGCCACGTAACCGGTGCCGCCCCGGCCGCAGAAGAAGACTTTGTACCCCGCCGCGGCCAGGCCCTGCCTGGGCCAGCCGAAGGACGGCTCCGATTGGGAGTCGCCAATCAATACCGCGGTGTTGCTGGTGTCCTTGACGATCACCTCGTCGCGGCCGTTGGCAGGATTGCGGTAGATCGAACCGCCGGCCAAGTCTGCGGGATTGATTCCGGAACCGACCCGGGTCTTTCCCGGCGAGCCTGCAGCCACCGGCACGCCTGCGCCGTTGGCTGCGCCACCGGCCTGGGCGGCCGCCCGTGGCGCGGCCGAAGTGCCCGCGTCGGACGCAGGTGACGAAGAAGCCTGCCCGCAGCCGCCAAGAACTACGCCTACGGCGATCATCGTTGCGACAAAGCGGGACAGAGCCGAGGCGTTTCGCATGAATGTCTCCGGGCT
Source organism: Arthrobacter humicola (assembly GCF_039531445.1). Classification (NCBI taxonomy): domain Bacteria; kingdom Bacillati; phylum Actinomycetota; class Actinomycetes; order Micrococcales; family Micrococcaceae; genus Arthrobacter; species Arthrobacter humicola. Next base: position 66,489 of record NZ_BAAAQB010000012.1, read on the forward strand.
TGCTTGCTGCTATGAGAGCAATGATGGGGCATGGGAGCGGGAAAATCCAGTGACTTTACTCACAGGTAACAATCGACTTTCGTGTGTCCTTCCGGCGCTGTCCACCTCGGCAGGGTCGGCCGCCGGATCATCGGGCGTTCGCATTTTAGGCCAATAAATAGCCTAGCCCTTAGACTTGTATCAGGTGCCCTGTGTCGAAAGGGCGTATCCGTCGTGCGTTCCGGTTGGAAATGTCGCGATACCACAGCTGACTTCACCACTGAATCGAGCAATAACGCATGTCTGAAACCACCACCAACACCGCGGTAGCCACTGCATCGCGCAGTGACCTGCGCAACGTCGCGATCGTGGCCCACGTTGACCACGGCAAGACCACTCTGGTCGACGCCATGCTCAAGCAGACCAACTCCTTTGCCGAGCACAACCACCTCGAGGACCGTGTCATGGACTCCGGTGACCTCGAGCGTGAAAAGGGCATCACCATCCTGGCCAAGAACACCACGGTGGCCTACAACGGACCGTCCTCCCAGGGCGAGACCATCACCATCAACGTCATCGACACCCCCGGCCACGCCGACTTCGGTGGCGAGGTTGAGCGCGGTCTGTCCATGGTCGACGGCGTCGTCCTCCTCGTCGACGCATCTGAGGGCCCGCTGCCCCAGACCCGCTTCGTGCTGCGCAAGGCGCTGGCCGCGCACCTGCCGGTGATCCTCCTCGTCAACAAGACCGACCGCCCGGACGCGCGGATCGAGGAAGTTGTCCACGAGTCCATGGACCTGCTCCTGGGCCTGGCCTCTGACCTCGCGGACGAAGTTCCGGACCTGGACCTGGACAAGATCCTGAACGTTCCGGTCGTTTACGCCGCCGCCAAGGTCGGCCGCGCTTCCCTCGAGCAGCCCGCCGACGGCACCGCCCCGGAGAACGAGGACCTCGAGCCGCTCTTCAAGGCCATCATCGAGCACATCCCGGCTCCGACCTACAACCCAGACGGTGTCCTGCAGGCGCACGTCACCAACCTGGACGCCTCGCCGTTCCTCGGCCGCCTCGCGCTGCTGCGCATCTACAACGGCACCCTGCGCAAGGGCCAGACCGTGGCCTGGGCCCGTGCCAACGGTGAGCTGAAGAGCGTCAAGATCACCGAACTGCTGGCCACCAAGGCACTGGACCGTGTTCCGGCCGAATCCGCCGGCCCCGGTGAGATCGTCGCCGTCGCCGGTATCGAAGACATCACCATCGGTGAGACCCTGACCGACGTCGACAACCCGCAGCCGCTGCCGCTGATCACTGTTGACGACCCGGCCATCTCCATGACCATCGGTATCAACACCTCCCCGCTGGCCGGCAAGGTCAAGGGCGCCAAGGTCACGGCCCGCCAGGTCAAGGACCGCCTGGATAAGGAACTGATCGGTAACGTCTCCATCAAGGTGCTCCCCACCGAGCGTCCTGACGCCTGGGAAGTCCAGGGCCGTGGCGAGCTCGCGCTGGCCATCCTGGTCGAGCAGATGCGTCGCGAAGGCTTCGAACTGACCGTAGGCAAGCCGCAGGTTGTGACCAAGACGGTCGACGGCAAGATCCACGAGCCGATGGAGCACATGACCATCGACGTGCCGGAAGAGTACCTCGGCGCCGTCACGCAGCTCATGGCAGCCCGCAAGGGCCGCATGACCAACATGGCCAACCACGGCACCGGCTGGTGCCGCATGGAGTTCATCGTTCCGGCGCGTGGCCTGATCGGCTTCCGCACCAAGTTCCTCACGGACACCCGCGGCGCCGGCATCGCGGCCTCCATCTCCGAAGGCTACGAGCCGTGGGCCGGCCCGATCGAGTACCGTACCAACGGTTCGATGATCGCCGACCGCGCCGGTGTTGTGACCCCGTTCGCGATGATCAACCTGCAGGAGCGCGGCTCCTTCTTCGTCAAGCCCACCTCCGAGGTTTACGAAGGCATGATCGTGGGCGAGAACTCCCGCGCCGACGACATGGACGTCAACATCACGAAGGAAAAGAAGCTCACCAACATGCGTGCAGCTTCCTCGGACACCTTCGAGAACCTGACGCCGCCGCGCGACCTGACCCTCGAAGAGTCCCTCGAATTCGCCCGCGAGGACGAGTGCGTGGAGGTTACCCCGGATTCCATCCGTATCCGCAAGGTCATCCTGGACACCAACGAGCGTGCCAAGGCCAACCGCGCCCGCGCCAAGGTCTGATCCCGGTCTCCGGGCTTCGGCTGACACGTGACTAAGAGAGCTGCCGGTATGGCAGGCGGCATTGCCGCCGCCGTGCCGGCAGCTCTTTTTGTTGCCCTGGCCGGCACCGCCCTGCACCGGCACGATCTGCTTCTGGGCGGCCTGCAGGTTCCGTGGGGCGCGGCCGCGGCCCTGCTCCTGCTGGGCTCGGCCGAGGTCTGGCTCGGGGCAGCGTTCCGTTCCATCATTCCGATAGCCGTCTGCGGACTTCTCTGCTACGCACTAACCGGCTGGTGGTCCACCCTGGAAACGGGCAAGCGCCTGGTCATCGGCGACACCGCGGGCAACATCTGGATCTTCGGCATCGCCGGCATCACCGTGGCCATGCTCGCCTGGTGCCGACGCTACCGGCTGCCTACGGGCTAAGCGCGACCCTCCTCGCTCCCTGCAGCCGCTCCATCCACCCGCTTCATCCACCCGCTTCATCCACTGGACATGCTCATTTTTCGCCCGCTCGAGTGGGCACAACGGCATCATGTCCAGCGCAAAGCTGGTTCGCGGGACATGCCTAGTCCTCACCGGTGGACATGCCCTGTGCTACTTCCGGTGCACGGACATGCCCACCGTCACTCCTGGTCGACGTCCTGGCAGCAATGGCTCTGCGGTTCCAAGTTCTCCACATAGCGCTGGATCGGACTTCTCGGGCGCGACGTGCGACTCCACCATGGGTGGATGGCCAACATCATCGAAGTCCTTTCCAAATACGACGGCGTCGCCCGCGCCAAATACATTGCAGCGGCGGGTGTCTCCGATTTCCAGCTCAAGTCCGCGATGGCCTCGGGAGCCGTATCCCGCGTCGCCCGTGGCGTCTATGCGCTGCCCGGGGCGGACGAGCAGCTGATTTCCATCCGCTCCCTTCCGGCAGAACCGGCCTGCACCACAGCGGCCCACTTCGGCGGCCTATGGGTTCTCTCGGCCCCTGCCCAGCCGCACGTAGCCCTCACCCACAGCCGGAGCTACCAGGGCTTCGTCTGTCACAGATCGGCCACACCGCCGACTCTCCTGGACACGGTCATCCAATGCCTACGCTGTTTGCCGGAACCCGAGGGGCTGATCATCGCCGAGTCCGCCGTCGTACTCAAGGGACTTCAGATTGGTGCCCTGCGCCGCCGGCTGGATGGCCGGAACGACGCCCGGGAGCGGCGGTTCGTGTCGGCCATCGTTCCGCAATCGCAGTCGCTGATTGAGTGCTTGGCCCGGTTTCATCTGCGGCGTGCCGGCTTCCACGTCGAATCACAGGTCAACGTTCCGGGCATGGGGCATCTGGACCTGATGGTCGACGGCCGTCTTGGGATCGAGACCGACGGGGCTGGATACCACATGGACAAAGCCAGCTTCGAGGAGGACCGACGGCGCTGGAACGTCACCACTCGCCGAGGAATCCCGACACTGATCGTAAGCTACCCGCTGCTGCGGGACCATCCCGAAGAATTCATCGCGATGGTCCGTGAAACCCTCAACAGGTTGTCCGCAGCCGCTTAGAGCCGGAGGCAATTTCCGCCTTCATGCGTCCTGCAGGGCGCCCTTGAGATACGTCCTTCCATCATGGGACATGTCCTGCGCCGTGCCAGTCCGTCACTGGACATGTCCTGCGCCGTGCCAGTCCGTCACCGGATATGTCCCTGGCTGCCTCGTTCCGCCGTTGGACATGTCCCGCACTGGCCGTCAGTGATGGACATGATGCCGGGATGTCCATGGCTGGCAACAAGGGGAGAGCATGTCCATCGGTTGCGGGCAATCAGAGGGGGCATGTCCGGTGGTCGGAGCGAGGGGAAGACATGTCCACGGGGTGCGGGCAGGTGAGAAGCGCGTGTCCACTGCCAGAGCCCGGGGGAGGGCATGTCCATTGGTAGAGAAGCTATGGCCGGATATGCACGCGGCTGGCAACAAGGGGAGGGCATGTCCATCGGTTGGGGCAATCAGAGAGGGCATGTCCATTGGTTGGAGCGTGGGGGGCACATGTCCATCGGCTGAGGTGTGGGGAGGGCATGTCCATGGGCTGAGGTGTGGGGAGGGCATGTCCACTGGCCGGGCCGGTCAGGGCGCCTGCACCCGCGGGGCGCGGCGTGGCGGGGCCGGGGGGACTTCCTTGGCCGCCACGACGAGGGGGAGCGCAATGACGACGTCGGACCGGCGGGTGCGGACGGTGCACGCGCCGTCGGCCCGTTCCACGAGCTCGCCGAGCGCATCCGTCAGGCCGCCCTCGATCCGGTAGCGGACCACAACCCGGGTGCCGAGCGGGGCGCCGGAGAGGAATTGCTGGGGCAAGGGCAAAGGCGAGCTCATCAGATCATAGTAAGACGCGGACCGTGTATGACGTCCCGCTAGGTTCGCGGGAACAGGCTGGGAGATAATAGGCTCAGAAGTCAGCAGCCCGGCGCTCAGGCCGGGCAAACCATCCGGCCGGTCGCCGGGAACCAACGTGGAGAGGCCAGGGACGTGACGTACGTAATCGCGCAGCCGTGTGTAGATGTCAAAGACAAGGCATGTATTGAGGAGTGCCCCGTCGATTGCATTTACGAGGGTGAGCGTTCCCTGTACATCCACCCGGACGAGTGCGTGGACTGCGGTGCCTGCGAGCCGGTCTGCCCCGTCGAAGCGATCTACTACGAGGACGACACCCCGGACGAGTGGGCCGATTACTACAAGGCCAACGTCGAGTTCTTTGACGAGCTCGGCTCGCCGGGCGGAGCCGCGAAGGTCGGGAACACCCACACGGACCACCCCATGATCGCCGCCCTGCCGCCGCAGAACCAAGACAACTAGGGCGGCGCTGCAGTGGCATCCGCGGTGCGCACTTTCGGCCTGAGCCTGCCCGACTACCCGTGGGAGGCCATGGCGCCCTATCTCGCAACGGCGTCCAGGCACGCGGCAGGAACCGTCAACCTGTCCATCGGCACGCCGGTGGACGCGACGCCGGCCCTCATCCAGGACGCGTTGCGCGCCGCCGCGGACGCCCCCGGTTATCCCACGGTGCACGGAACGCCGGCACTGCGGGAGGCGATCGCCGGCTGGTTTGAGCGCCGGCGCGGCGTGCCCGGGCTGGATCCGCAGAACGTGATGCCGACGGTGGGATCCAAGGAACTCGTCGCGTGGCTGCCGTTCCTGCTCGGCCTGAAGCCGGGCGACGTCGTGGTCCGTCCCACGGTCGCTTACCCCACCTACGACATCGGCGCCACCTTCGCCGGTGCCGAGCACATCGCCGCCGACGACCTCGACGAGCTCGACGCCGGGACCCGCGCCCGCGTGCGGCTGGTCTGGGTCAACTCTCCGGCGAACCCCACCGGCAGCGTCCGGGACATCGCTTCGCTGCGACGGATCGTCCGGCAGGCCCGCGAGCTCGGCGCCGTCGTCGCATCCGACGAATGTTACGCCGAACTCGGCTGGGGGGAGTGGGACGTCCAGCGCGGCGGCACCCCGGTCCCCAGCATCCTGGATCCGCAGGTCGCCGAAGGCTCCCATGATGGTCTGCTCGCCGTCTATTCGCTCAGCAAACAGTCCAACCTTGCCGGTTACCGGGCCGCCTTCGTCGCCGGCGATCCGGCGATCATGGCGAATCTGGTCAACAGCCGCAAGCACGCCGGCATGATCGTCCCCTACCCGGTCCAGGAAGCCATGCGCGTCGCACTGGGCGACGACGCCCACGTCACGGCGCAGAAGGACCTCTACAGGGGCCGGCGGGAGCGGATCGTCCCCGCGTTGGAGAGCTTCGGGCTGACGATTCATGAGTCCCGCGCGGGCCTCTATTTGTGGGGCACCGCCGGCGAAGCGACGTGGGACACCGTGGGCAGGCTCGCGGACCGCGGAATCGTCGTTGGCCCCGGGGTTTTCTACGGCGACGCCGGCAACGGATTCATCCGGGTGGCGCTGACCGCAAGCGACGAGAGGATCGACGCCGCCGCGGCGCGGCTGGCCAGCGGAGCGTAACAATGCTGTGACGCCTACCACATGTGGCGTCTTTTCGGCGCTTTGGAGTCCTCTCGGATTAGTACCACCCGCGAAGTGACGGTACTTTTTAACTGACGATCAATGGTGGCTTTCCACAAGAAGGCAGCGCAGCCTTTGGAAATCCTGTCCGCACAGGATCCGCGGGCAGCTTCACCAGATGTTGGACCAGCTTTCGACAGAGGCCCCGATGCCTCATGAGGAGACTCCATGACTGAAACCACCAGCGCAACCCTGCGCCATGCCGGCGGCGAGCTCGAGCTCCCGCGCATCAAGGTTGTAGAAGGAAACGAAGGCTACGACGTTTCCAAGCTGCTGAAGCAGACCGGCGCCGTCGCCTTCGACCCCGGTTTCATGAACACCGCGGCCACCACCTCGGCCATCACCTACATCGATGGTGACGCCGGCATCCTGCGCTACCGCGGCTACCCGATCGAGCAGCTGGCTCAGCACTCGAGCTTCCTGGAAGTTTCCTATCTGCTGATCTACGGCAACCTTCCGACCCCCACGGAGCTGGAGTCCTTCGACCAGCGGATCCGTCACCACACCCTGCTGCACGAGGAGCTCAAGGGCTTCTTCAGCGGCTTCCCGCGTGACGCCCACCCGATGCCGGTACTGTCCTCGGCCGTGTCCGCGCTCTCGACGTTCTACCAGGACTCGCTGGATCCGTTCAATGCCGAGCAGGTGGAGGTCTCCACCATCCGCCTCATGGCCAAGATGCCGGTCATCGCCGCCTACGCCCACAAGAAGTCGATCGGCCAGCCCATGCTGTACCCGGACAACTCGATGAACCTCGTGGAGAACTTCATGCGCCTCAGCTTCGGCCTGCCGGCCGAGCAGTACGAGGTTGACCCGGTTATCGCCAAGGCCCTGGACCTGCTCCTGATCCTGCACGCCGACCACGAGCAGAACTGTTCCACCTCCACGGTCCGGCTGGTCGGCTCCTCCAACGCCAACCTGTTCGCGTCCGTCTCCGCAGGCATCAACGCCCTCTTCGGACCCGCCCACGGCGGCGCCAACGAGGCCGTGCTGAAGATGCTGCGCCAGATCCAGGCCGACGGCATCAAGCCCGAGGACTACATGGAGAAGGTCAAGAACAAGGAAGACGGCGTCCGCCTCATGGGCTTCGGGCACCGCGTCTACAAGAACTACGACCCCCGCGCCAAGATCATCAAGGCCACCGCCCACGAGGTCCTCAGCAAGCTGGGCGGCAATGACGAGCTCCTCGACATCGCCATGCGCCTTGAAGAGAAGGCCCTGGGCGATGACTACTTCATCCAGCGCAAGCTCTACCCCAACGTGGACTTCTACACCGGCCTGATCTACAAGGCCATGGGGTTCCCCGAGAAGATGTTCACCGTGCTGTTCGCAATCGGACGCCTGCCGGGCTGGATCGCCCAGTGGCGCGAGATGATCAGCGATCCCAACACCAAGATCGGCCGTCCGCGCCAGCTCTACATCGGCGAACCGGAACGGAACTACCCTTCGGTGTAGCGCACCGGCCGGTTACGGCAGCGCCGCACAGCAAAGTACGACGCCGGCCGCGCACCTCTCGCTGGCGGTTTCTAGGGGTCGTTGCAACACCTGTTGGTTAGGTGGTTAGTAGTAAATCACGTAGGCGCTCGGCTGGAGTTTTCCAGCCGAGCGTTTTGCGTGGGCGTCCGTTGAGTTCCTGGGCGACGTGTTCGAGGTCTTCGGGTCCGTAGACGGAGAGGTCGGTGCCTTTGGGGAAGTACTGGCGCAGCAGCCCGTTGGTGTTCTCGTTCGAGCCGCGTTGCCAGGGGCTTCCGGGGTCGCAGAAATAGACCTGCATATCGGTGGCGAGGGTGAAGGATTTATGTCCTGCCATTTCCGCGCCCTGGTCCCACGTCAGGGAGCCTCGCAGGTGCTCCGGCAGGGTGGCCATGGTCTTGATGAGTCCGTCACGGACGGTTTCGGCCGTGTGGTCATGTGGCAGGTGGACGAGCATCACGTAACGGGTGGTGCGTTCGACCAGGGTCGCGATCGCTGACTGGTTGTAGGCGCCGGTAATAAGGTCCCCCTCCCAATGGCCTGGCACGGCGCGGTCCTCGATCTCGGGCGGACGCTCGGAGATCATGACCATGGGGTCCACGAACCGGGGAGTGCGTTGTTCCCCGGTGTTGTGCGGTTTGCGACGTGTCCGGCCGCTGCGCAGGGCTGCCTGTATCTCGCGTTTGAGTCCGCCTCTGGCCTGGACGTAGAGGGCTTGGTAGATCGTCTCTGGGCTCACGCGCATCTCCGGGTTGTCGGGGAACTCCTCGACCAGCGTGTGGCTGATCTGCTCCGGTGACCAGCGTAGGAGCAGTTTGTTCTTCACGTAGTCACGCAGATCCGACTCTCCCGCGAGTTTGGCGGGTTTGGGCCGCGCCCGCCGGGCAGTGGCCTTCCGGTGCGCCGCGTGGGGCAGGTAGCCCATCCGTTGATCGGTATTCCGGCCCAGCTCGCGGCTGATCGTGGAAGGCGATCGTCCCAGGGTATGGGCAATCGCCCTGATCGATGCACCGGAGGCCGTCAGGTCCCGGATCATCTCCCGCTCCTGGACGCTGAGGTATCGCGGATCGATAGGTTTCTCAAGGGCCGGGATCGATACCGGCGGCCGGGCAGGCGGTTTCCCGGCGGGACGGGCAGAAGCAGTCAAAGAGTCCACGTCTTGGTTGTAGTTCATTCCGCGTCCGGTCGGATAAATGCGTCGCCCGCCGGATTTCCTGACACCCAGATCCCATTCCCGGGCCTGGCCACGGGGAACGTCCAGAGCCTTAGCGGCCTCGCGCCGGCTCAGTCCCGTAGCACGCAGCCGCACGTATTCTTCTCGTCGGCGGTGGCTCACGGGCCGGCTGGCAATGCCCGCCTCGCGTGCCCAGCGGGACGCGGTGTCTACGTTCAGGCCGAGCTCGGTGGCAGCAACAGTGGCGCTCCCTTCCCGCTCGAGAACGGAGAAGAACTCCCTTTTCTGTTCAAGCGTGTACTTGGCTCTGACCGCGGAAGTCAGGCCGGCCTTTCGAACCCACTGATAGCAGGTGTTCCGGTTCAATCCGAGCTCTGCCGCGGCGTCCGTCACACTTCCAAGTCGATCAAAGACCCGGAAGAACTCTTCCCTCTGCTGAACAGTCGATCTCGCATACTTCCGGAACTCCGATGAAGCGTCGCTTAAATGCGGCACGGTCGTTGCAACTCCCAAAATCTATGGGTGTTGCAACGACCGCTAGAAACCGCCTGGCAGGGTGGGCCGCCGCCGTCGCTGTTACGGCCCTTGTTAGGGCCGTGCTGAGGTTCACGGCTAAGACGGGCTTACTCCGAGGGCCTACTGCGAGGACGTGAAGCGCAGCGAAAGCCAGTTCTCCCGGCATGCCCTGGCGGTGGCGTCGGCGTCGCGGAGGCCGGCGAGCCGGATGATTTCGGTGTGCTGGGCCACGGATCCCCGGGCGGCAAAGGAGCCGAAGCGCATCCGCTCCACCCGGCGCAGGACCGGGGTGGTTTGTTCCAGGAGGTCCCGGAGCACCGGGTTGCCGCTGACGGCGACAAAGACCGCGTGGAAATCGTCATCGGCCTGCAGTGCCGACTCGACATCGGCGTTTTGCAGGGCCTGTTCGAAGCGCGAGTTGGCCTCGGCCATGGCGGAAATATGGTCCTCCGTCAGGAGCGGGACGGCCAGGCGCGCGGCCAGCTCGTGCAGGCCGCCCACCACCTGCTGCGTGCTCTCGGTCGATGCCTGGTCGTAGGGGGCCACGATGGTCGCCTTGCCCGGCAGTGCGATGACCAGGCCGGCGTGTTCCAGCCGGAGCAGCGCCTCCCGGATGGGGGTCCGGCTGACGCCCAGCCATGCCTCCAGTTCCGTGTCCTTCAGCCGTTCGCCGGGCTCGAAAGTGCCGTCGACGATCGCGTTCCGGATCGATTCGAAGACGTTGTCCCGGAGCAGCGGCCGCTTGTGGACTCCGGAGAGCGAGGGGACGGGCATGCAACATATCGTATATCCCTCTTGTCCTCCCGGAGCCGTTATCGGACAATGCAATATATTGCATGTTGGATGTTTACCATGCCCTTTCCCACCACGAGCGAAGGACCGTCGATGGCCATCACCGATTTTGAGCGTTACCCCCTGATGTTCGGACCGAGCCCCGTCCACCCGCTGCCGCGGCTCAGCGCGCATCTGGGCGGTGCCCGGATCTGGGCGAAACGGGAGGACGTCAACAGCGGCCTCGCATTTGGCGGCAACAAGACCCGCAAGCTGGAGTACTTCGTCCCGGAGGCCCTGGCTCAGGGCGCGGACACCTTGGTGTCGATTGGCGGCTACCAGTCCAACCACACCCGCCAGGTCGCGGCGGTGGCCGCGAAACTCGGCCTCAAAGCCCGCCTCGTCCAGGAAAACTGGGTCGACTGGCCGGATCCGTTGTCCGACCGTGTGGGCAACATCCTGCTGTCGCGCATCATGGGGGCCGATGTCCGGCTGGATAGTGCGGGCTTTGACATCGGCATCCGCAGCAGCTGGGAAAACGCCATCGAAGAGGTCAAGGCCGCCGGCGGCAAGCCGTACGCCATCCCGGCCGGCGGGTCCGACCACAGGCTGGGCGGGCTGGGCTTCGCCAACTGGGCCTACGAGGTGGAACAGCAAGAGCGCGAGCTCGGCATCTTCTTCGACACCATCGTCGTCTGCACGGTCACGGGCTCCACCCACGCCGGCATGATCGCGGGCTTCGCCGGCCAGGACAAACCGCGCCGGGTAATCGGCATCGATGCCTCCGCGACGCTGCAGAAGACCCGTGACCAGGTGGAACGCATCGCCCGGAACACCGCCGAGCTGATCGGCCTGGGACGGGACCTCCGCGACGACGAAATCACCGTCATGGAAGGCTGGGCCGGGGATCTCTATGGCATTCCCGTCGACTCCACCCTGGAGGCCATCCGCCTTGGCGCCTCGCTCGAGGCCATGATCACCGACCCCGTTTACGAGGGCAAGTCCCTTGCCGGGCTGATCGACCTCGTGAAGAGCCGCGATATTCCGGCCGGAAGCAATGTCCTTTACGCCCACCTGGGCGGGCAGATCGCTCTCAACGCCTACAGCGGGCTCTTCCGGTCCTGATTGCTGTTGCGCTATCACTTAGGGTCCTTCTGAGCGCTGAGAACGACCCTAAGTGATAGCGCAACGGTTGGGAGCCCAACGGTTCCGACGGTGGCGGGTCCCCTGAAACCGCCGCCTGGCGAGGAGCCCGCCGTCGTCAATCCGCCGCTAAAATCGCCCGCAGCGCCCGGCCCGAAGAAAGAAATAAAGAAATCTCCGATTGGTGCGTAACCTTTCGGGTCACCCCGACGATTACTCCTTTGTAAGCGCCTCCGGAGCTCGGACCCCCCATCGGGTCTCCGGTCGGCCTTCCACCGTAAGCGCAGGCCGGCGCCTTCCCCCCATTTGGTCTCCGGTCGGCCCTTTACCGTAAGCGCTTGCCGGCGCCTGCCCCCATCGGGCGCCGGCCAGCCTTCCACGGCGAGAGCGGGCCGTCGACGGCCCACGAGGCCTCAGCCCGCCTTCCACCAAAAAACAAAGGATGTATGTCTGTTATGAAGAGTGTTAGCAAGACCACCAAGATTGCTGTCGGCGCCGCCATCCTCGCAGTCGGAGGATTCTCCGGCATCGGACTCGCCAACGCGGCCCAGATGTCCAGCACCCAGCAGTCTGAAGTGACCCACGCTACGCCCGCCACCCCCGCAGTTCCCGCGGTCCCGGCTACCCCGACCCTCCCGGCAAAGCCTGCCGTCCCCGCCACCCCCGCAGTTCCCGCGGCACCGTCGGCCGATGGCTCGGCCAAGGGCCACACCGCCGCCGACGCCGACGTCAAGGGCACCGAGGGTGCAGGCGAAGGCTCCGTCGATGCTGACCAGGACGGCGCCACCGTCAAGGGCGACGCCAGCGTGAAGGGTGCTGCCGCTGAAGCGCGCGCCAACGCCAACGTCAAGGCCGCGGTCCCCGCAGTTCCTGCTGTCCCCGGAGCCAACGGCGTTCCGGCCACCCCGGCCGTTCCCGCCGTGCCGGCAACGCCGTCCGTCGAGCTGCCCCAGCACGACAAGTAATCTCCGGCTCTTGAGCCCGGACCCGGTTGGGTCCGCAAGCAGGAACCCCTCGCTTTGAGGGGCCCGGGGGTGCGGCCGCTAGACTTTTGGGGGCCGCACCCCAGCAGTAACGGAAGGACAGCCTCTTGGCACAGCAGCTAAGCGACGACGACTTGTCAGCCGCTTTAGCTGGCGACCCATCAGGCTTCAGCGCGGTGTACGTGGCTATTTCCCCCGCCGTGCTGGGATATTTCCGGGCCAGGGGAGTGGACGACGCCGAGGCCCTGACCCAAGATGTGTTCGTGGACGTCCTGCCGAAACTGGCCGGCGTCACGGGCGGCCACACGGGTCTGCGGACTTTTATTTTCTCCGTCGCCCACGCCCGGCTGGTGGACTACCGGCGGCGCGAGGAGCGCACGCCGCATCTGGCCGAATACGACCCCCTGAACGACGCGCGGTCCTCGGCATCCGCCGAGGACGAGGCGCTCGGCTCACTGGGCGGTATCTCTGCCACTCTCGCGAGGCTCAACGAGGAGCAACGGGAAGTTCTGGTCCTGCGCATCGTCGCGGACCTTTCCATCGAACAGGTGGCCGGCATCATGGACAAGACACCGGGTGCCATCAAACAGCTTCAGCGGCGCGGGCTCAGTGCCCTGCGCGAACTCGTAACCGAAAAGGACCACGCAGCATCATGACGGGCACCCGCGACCCCCAGCAGGATGGCAGCATCCACGCGATGCTGAGCGACTCCGGCCTCGAAACCGCGGCCGAACTCCGGAGCGCGCTCAAACAGCTCCACGCCCTCGTCCCGGAGGCGGCGCCGGCACCCCGCGCCGACCTCGCGGCACTGCTCGCGTCCGGAACAGCCGGGGTGGTCGGAGCAGCCGGTCCGGGCGCAAGCGCGACGACGGCGATGCCCACCCGCGCGATGCCCACCGCAGCAGCCGGGCCGGACGCCGTCGTCGTCAATCTTGCTGATCGCCGCAGGGCACGGAACCGCCGCCTCGCGATCGTGGGCGGCGCCGTGATCGGTGCCATGAGCCTGGGCGCGGGGGCCGTGGCGGCCTCCAGCGAAGATTTCCGGCACAGCGTCAGCCAAACCGTCGGTGTCATCTTCCAGCCCTCCGGGCGCACGACTCAGGCCCCGGAACATGTCCAGCCGTCGCCGGCTTCCGTCCCGGCCTTCCCCGCGCCTGCCGGCACTGCCCCTTCGGGCACTCCGGGCACTGCGCTGCCGTCCAGCGGCGCACCCGCCGGCGCGGCACCGGACGCCCGCAAGGAGGCGGCCGAGCAGACCGGACACACGCCGCCCGTCTCGCCCCCAGCCGTCGGCCGGGACGGCATCCTGCCGACTCCGGGCCACGGGCCGCAGTCGCCTGGCCTACCCACGATGCCCGGCATTCCCGGTGGTTCCGACGGCGGCGAGGACCTGCCCCGCGTCCCCGGCCACATCACGCCAACCCTGCCCGCGATTGTTCCGACGAAGGCCCCCGACCACTCCTAGTCCGTTAAAGCAGTTGCGCTATCACTTAGGGTCGTTCTCAGCGCTGAGAACAACCCTAAGTGATAGCGCAACGTCGGGGTGGCGGCGGGATGGAGGCTAGGCCAGGATCTGCCGCTTGGAGGAAATGACGCCGGTGTCGAAGCCGGCCAGGTGCAGGCCGCCATGGAAACGGGCATGCTCAATTTTCACGCAGCGGTCCATTACGACGTCGAGCCCGGCGGCCTCGGCCTCTTTCGCCACGTCCTCGTGCCACGAACCCAGCTGCAACCACAGTGTCTTGGCGCCGGCCGCGATGGCCTCCTCCAGGACACCCGGCAGGTCATCGTGCTTGCGGAACACATCCACGATGTCCGGGCTCTCAGGAAGGTCCGCGAGCGACGGGTAGGTCGGCTCGCCCAGGATTTCCTTCACCACGGGGTTCACGAAATAGACCTTGTACCGGGTGGAGGACTGCAGGTAGGTCGCCACGAAATAGCTCGCCCGGGACGGCTTGTCCGAGGCCCCCACAATCGCGATGGATTTCGCCTGCCGCAGCAGGTTCAGCCGTTCCGGCGCCGAGGGCCCGGTCCAGGCTCTGGTTTCTTCCGTGCTCATGCGTTTGCTCCGATCGTGCAGCTGTCCGCCGGCAGGACGCCCGGGACGGATTCTTCGGACTGTTCCGATGCCGCCGTCAGCGCCTGGTCGAGGTCCCACAGGATGTCCTCGAGATCCTCCAGGCCCACCGAAATGCGGACCAGGTCCTCCGGGACGCCGGCAGCTTCCAGCTGTTCCGGGCTCAGCTGCTGGTGCGTGGTGGAGCCCGGGTGGATGACGAGGGTCCGGGAATCGCCCACATTGGCCAGGTGCGAGGCCAGCTGCAGGGCCTCGATGAACTTCTGGCCCGCCGCACGTCCGCCCTTGACCCCGAAGGAGAACACTGAGCCGGGACCCAGCGGCAGGTACTTCCTGGCCCGCTCGAAGTGCGGGTGCGAGGGCAGGCCGGAGAAGTTCACGTAGGCCACGCGCTCGTCAGCTTCAAGCCATTCGGCCACGGCCTGGGCGTTGCTGAGGTGCTCGTCCAGGCGCTGGGGGAGCGTCTCCACGCCCTGCAGGAGTTGGAACGCCGACTGCGGGGACAGCGCCGGGCCGATGTCGCGCAGTTGCTCGCAGCGAAGCTTGGTGAGGAACCCGTATTCGCCGAAGTTCCCCCACCACGAGACGTTGCCGTAGGAGGCGACGGGCTCGGTCATCGTGGGGAACTTGCCGTTGCCCCAGTTGAAGCGGCCGCTTTCCACAATGACGCCGCCCAGGGTGGTGCCGTGGCCGCCGAGGAACTTCGTGGCGGAGTGGATCACGATGTCCGCCCCGTGCTCGATCGGCCGCACGAGATACGGCGTGCTCAAGGTGGCGTCGACGACGAGCGGGATGCCGGCGTCGTGCGCCACCTTCGCCAGGGCCGCAAGGTCCTGGACTTCCGAGGACGGGTTGGCCACCACCTCGACGAAGATCGCCTTGGTGTTTTCCCGGACTACCGCTGCGTAGTCCGCCGGGTCCGTGCCGGGAACGAAGGTGGTGTCCACGCCGAAGCGGCGCAGGGTGACGTCCAGCTGGGTCACGGTGCCGCCGTAGAGCTGGGAGGCGGCCACGATATGGTCCCCCGCCTGGGTCAGCGCGGCGAAGGTGATGAACTCCGCGGCCATGCCCGAGGACGTGGCCACGGCGCCGATCCCGCCTTCGAGGGACGCGATGCGTTCCTCGAAGGCGGCCACGGTGGGGTTGCCGATCCGCGAGTAGATGTTGCCGTACTTTTGCAGGGCGAAGAGGTTCGCGGCGTCCTGGGTGTCCTTGAATACGAAGGACGTGGTCTGGTAGATCGGCACCGCGCGGGCGCCGTGCTCGGCGTCGGGAGTGCCGCCGGCGTGCAGGGCGCGGGTGCGGAAGCCGAAGCTGCGCTCGGCCACTACGCGGCCACCTCAACCTGTGCCACGGGCGTGCCGGACAGGTCCAGTTCGGTGCCGTGCTTGCGGGCGAGGTCGGCCTCGAGTTCGCGGACGATCGGCAGGATCTCCTGACCGAACGCGGCCACCTCCTCCTGGAAGTGCAGGTAGCCGGTGAGGAACAGGTTCACGCCGATCTTCTTGTACTCCACGATCCGCTCGGCGATCTGCTCCGGAGTGCCGATCAGCTGGGTCTTGAAGCCGTCGTTGTACTGGACCAGGTCCTCGAAGCTCGAGTCGGCCCACATGCCCTTGCCATCCTTGGTGGACGGTCCGGCTTCCTGGACAGCGTCGCGGAAACCCTGGACGGCGGGCTTGTGAGCCTTTTCGACGATCTCGCGGAGGGTGTCCCGGGCCTCCTTCTCGGAATCGCGGGCGATGACGAAGCCGTTCAGGCCAAACTTCGGAGAAGGCAACTGGCCCTCGGTGCCGCGGCGGGTCTCGCTGGACGCGGCAACCACGCCGGCGATGTTCTCCTTGAACCCCTCAAGGTCCTTGCCGTTGGAGAAGTACCAGTCCGCCACACGGCCGGCGGTGGCCTGCGCGGCCGTCGAGTTGCCGCCGAAGAAGATCTCGGGGTGGGCCCGGCCTGGCACGTCCACCGGGGCCGGCTGCAGGGTGAAATCGGTGATGTTGTAGTACTTGCCGGACTGGCTGAAGTTCTTTTCGGTCAGCAGTCCGCGGAGCACGCGGATGAATTCCTCGGTGCGGACGTAGCGCTCGTCGTGTTCGAGCCATTCGAGGCCGAAGTTCTCGAACTCCGCCTTGAGCCAGCCGGAGACGATGTTGACGGCGGCCCGGCCGTTGGAGATGTGGTCCGCGGTGATGAGGTACTTCGCCAGCACGCCGGGGTGCCACATGCCGGGGTGGACGGCGGCGATCACCTTGAGCCGCTCCGTCGCGGCCAGCAGCGCCAGGCTGAACGAGGTGGCCTCGTGCTGCTTGTCGGCGCCGTAGGAGGCGGCGTAGCGGGTCTGGGTCAGGGCGTATTCGAAGCCGGAGTTCTCGGCGATCCGGGCCAGCTTCTTGTTGTACTCGAAGTCCCAGCCGGCGCGCTGTTCGATCGTGGAGACCACGAGGCCGCCGGAGACGTTCGGGACCCAGTAGGCGAACTTCAGGGGTTCGGAAAGACGGGCGACGCTGCTGATGTCAGTCATGGGGATTCCTTTACTTCTGGGTGGGGATGGCTGCTGCGGGGACGGCCGCGGCGCGTTCGCGCAGCACGTCCTGGATGCCGGCGATGGCCGGCTCGTTCTGGAGGGAGGTGGTGTCGCCCAGCGTGGTTCCTTCGAACAGCTGGGTCAGCAGCCGGCGCATGATCTTGCCGCTGCGGGTCTTCGGCACATCGGGGACGACGACGACGTCGCGCGGCTTGGCGATGGGGCCGATTGCCTTCGTGACGTGCGCCTTCAGGGCGCCGTGGATGTCGGCGGTGGCCGCCGAATCCTTCAGCACCACGAACGCCACGATGGCATGCCCGGTCTTCGGGTCCGCGACGGGGCATACCCCGGCCTCCACCACATCCGGGTGGGAGACGAGGGCCGATTCGATTTCGATGGTGGAGAGCAGGTGGCCGGAGACGTTGAGCGTGTCGTCCACCCGGCCGAGGATCCAGATGTCGCCGTCGTCGTCATATTTCGCGCCGTCACCGGCGAGGAACCAGCCCTGCGCCGCGTACTGGCGCCAGTACGAATCGAAGTAGCGGCGCGGGTTGCCCCAGACCGTCCGCGCGATGGCGGGGCCGGGCGCGTCCACCACGATGAAGCCCTGGACGCCCGGCGGCACGGTGGCGCCGGCGTCGTCCACGATCCGGGTGCTGACGCCCGGCAGCGGCCGGGCGGCGCAGCCGGGCTTGAACTCGGTGTCGGTCGGGGCGGGGGAGAGGATGGTGGCGCCGGTTTCAGACTGCCACCAGGTGTCCACCACCGGGGCGGTGCCGGCGCCGAGGTTGGCCCGCAGCCAGCGCCAGGCCTCGGGATTGACGGCCTCGCCGACGGTGCCGAGAAGCCGGATGGAGGAGAGGTCGTACGTGTCCGGTACGCCGTCCGGGAACCAGCCCATCAGGGAGCGGACCAGGGTGGGTGCGGTGTAGTACTGCGTGACGCCGTAGCGTTCGATGATCTCGAAGTGCCGGCCCGGGTGCGGGGTGTTGGGGGTGCCCTCGAAAATCACCTGGGTGGCGCCGTTGGAGAGCGGGCCGTAGAGCTCGTAGGTGTGCGCGGTGACCCAGGCGAGGTCGGCTGTGCACCAGTGGACGTCCTGGTCCCGCAGCGCGGGGTCCGGGTTGCTGAAGAGGTGCTCGAAACTCCAGGAGGCCTGCGTGAGGTAGCCGCCGGAGGTGTGGACCAGGCCCTTGGGCTTACCGGTGGTGCCGGAGGTGTACATGATGAACAGCGGCGTCTCGGCGTCGAACGCCTCGGCTTCGTGGATCTCGGAGGCGGTGCCGACGGCGTCGTGCCACCAGACGTCGCGGCCTGCGGTCATCGGGACGGTGTCGAGCAGTTCCGGTGCCGTAGTCCGGTTGACCACCAGGACGTGCTCGATCGCGTTCTTGCCGGCGACGGCGGCATCCGCATTTTCCTTGACCGGCACGGGCACGCCGCGGCGGAACTGGCCGTCCGTGGTGACCAGCAGCTTGGCGCCGGTGTCCTCGACCCGGAAGCGGAGCGCCTCGGCGGAGAACCCGCCGAAAACGAGGGAATGGATGGCGCCGATCCGGGCCGCGGCGAGGGTGATGACCACGGTCTCCGGGATGACCGGAAGGTAGATCACCACACGGTCGCCTTTGGCGATGCCGAGATCCAGCAGGGCGTTGGCGGCCTTGGAGACCTCGCGCTGCAGCTCCGCGTAGGTGATGGTGCGGCGGTCGCCCGGTTCGCCCTCGAAGTGCAGGGCCACCTTGTCCCCGCGTCCCGCGGCCACGTGGCGGTCCACGCAGTTGTAGGCGACGTTGAGTTTGCCGCCGTCGAACCAGCTGATCTGCGGGCCGAGCCCGGCTTCGACGTCGGCAGGAATCAGACGGTGGGCTGTGTGCCAGGGCTTGCCGCCGGAGGCATCGCCGGAAAAGTCCGCCCAGTCGAGCCGGAGGGCGGCTTCCTCCCAGAAGGCGATCCGCTCCGCCCCGGGCATGAGGGCGGGCGTCGTGGTCTCGGGCGCGGACACGGAATAGACAGTCATAGGTGTGCTCCATCGGTCCTGGCGGTAGCACCCTGCTGATGGCCAGGGTTGCTGCGGCTGCATCGATCCAGGTCTCTTGGCCGCTCGGGATGGTTGTACTTCACACTAAACGGATGCGCGTCCCGATGGTGAAATTGCCGTCTTGTGCCACGTAATATTCGGCTCTGCAGAATTTTGCGGCTTTTCGGCGGTCATTTCTTCGACGCCGGTGCCGCGGCTGCCAGCCGACCGGCGCGCCCGCGGGTACTGCGCGTAGGCTTTGCCCATGCCCCATGTCAACGATCCTGCAGTCCTCGAACGGCTGATGCGCACCAAGGGGCGGTGGGCCATCGTCGGCCTCTCCACCAACGAATGGCGCGCCGCCTACGACACCTCCCTGTTCATCCGTGACCGGCTGGGCATGGAGATCATTCCGGTGAACCTGCCGGGAGATCCCGTGCACGGCGAAACGGGCTATGCCAGGCTCGCCGACATCCCGGACAGCAAACTGCCCATCGACGTCGTGGACTGCTTCGTGAATTCGCAGAAGGTGGGCGCCGTCGTGGACCAGGCAATCGCCGTCGGCGCCAAGGCCATCTGGATGCAACTGGGCGTCATTGACGAGGCGGCCGCCGAGCGCGCCAAGGCCGCCGGCCTCGATGTGATCATGAATGCGTGTCCGGCGCAGGACGCCGTGCGCTTTGGCTTATAGCCGCTGTATTCTGCAGCCTCCGTAACTTAACCCTAAAGTGTCATTTTCGCCTGCTACCGTACAGCGGAATCTTCCCCGCGACGCAAGGAGCAGCCATGTGCGAGCACCACCCGACGCTGCCTCCGGCGGCGGCCCCTGAACCTCACTCGGCCCTTGGCCGGCGGGCGCTTCTGGGCCTGCTGGGCGCTTCTGTGGTCGGTGGGTTGGGCGGTTGCGCCGTTCCGGGGGCTACGGCTCCCGGCCCCGAAGCATCGTCCGGTCTTTCGGCCGGCCCGGGGCAGCCGACGCTGTCCGTCCTGACAGTCGACGGACTCGACTCCACTGTCCCCAACGACCTGCGCCGCCCCGGCAGGCGCCCCAAGCGCACCTATGTCTCCGATTTCCGGCTTCCCCCGGTCCAAGGGGGAATGGCGCCGGTCCTGACGCGGGTCCTGACCAAGCAGCCCGTGGTGTTCCTGACCATCGACGACGGCGTGACAAAGATCCCCCGGATGGCCCAGTTGCTGGACGAGTACGACTACCCCGCGAGCCTGTTTCTGACCCGGAACTTCGTGCAGAACGATCCCGGATTCTTCAAACAGTTCGAGGCCCAGGGAAGCCTGGTGGAAAACCACACCGTCAGCCACAACGTGAACATGTCCCGCCAGCTGAGCTACGGGCAACAGCTTGCCGAGATCGCCGGCATGCAGGACTACGCCCAGCAGCAGTTCGGACGCCGGCCCACGCTCTTCCGGCCGCCCGGCGGAGACTACTCCAATGCCATGCGGCAGGCCGTTGCAGCCGCCGGGATGAAGGCCATCGTGACATGGGAAGCCAAAGCCAACGCCGGCCGCATGGATTACCAGTACGGAAATTCACTTCGTCCCGGAGACATCGTGCTCATGCATTTTCGGCCGGAGTTCGCTGCGGACCTTGCCGCCTTCCGCGAGGCCCAGCTTTCTGCCGGGCTCGACGTCGTTCTCCTGGAAAACTTCCTCGGCGTCGCCTGAGCGCGCAGGGGCTGCCGCTATGGTCCGATGGTGCCGGACGGAGCCGGGTCGGCCGGCGGCGAAGTGCCGGGTGGCCACGACGTCGGCGCCTGGCAGTAGGCTCGAAGCATGGACGCAACTGCACTCCGGGCGCTTTGCCTCGGGTTCCCTGGTGCCTTTGAGGACTTTCCCTTCGGGCCCGAGACGTCGGTCTTCAAGGTCCGCTCCGCCGTCTCCGGCGGGCTCCGGCAGGCGGCCAAGATGTTCGCCCTGTCCGCGATGGACGAGGCCGACTTTTCGGTCAGCCTGAAATGTGATCCGGTCTTGGCCCAGCAGCTGCGAGCCGCCCATCCGGAAATCACCGGTGCCTGGCACCTGAACAAGACGCATTGGAACGGTGTCCGGCTGGACGGTTCGCTGCCCGATGCCATGATCCGGGACATGGTGGAGGACTCCTACGACCTCGTGGTGGCTTCGTTGAGCCGGCGCCAGCAGGAGCAGCTCGGCTGGGCCCGGCTGGCGCTGGGTGACGCCGGGCCGGTGGAGAGGTGAACGGCTTCTTGGGCCGGCTCGTGGGCTTGCCGCCGAGCGGACCAGCGAGCGGCCCGGCGAGCGGTCCGGCCGCCGGCAGGATCGCCGGCGGTGCGCTGAACTATGCGGGCATCGGCGCCACGGAACATGGCCCGCCGCCCGAGGGCGTCGAATGCCTTGTCACGCAGGCCCATGTGGGGGAGGGAGTGGCGGCCTACCGGCGTGCGGTCCAGGGCATGCTGACGTGGCAACTCCAGAAGCGGTCAGGGCTGCGGGTCCGGGCGGAGTCCGGCGTCGTGGTCCCCGGAACCCGTGTGGTGAGCGGTTTCGGCGTCGGGCCGTTCCGCATCGACGCCCCCTGCGAAGTGGTCTGGGTGCGGCGGCCGGTTGCGGGCGACGGCCCGCAGTCCGCCGGATTCGGCTACGGCACCCTGCCGGGACATCCGGTCCGCGGCGAAGAGGCGTTCGAGATCTCGATCGATGCGCAGGGGATGGTGACCATCGCGATCACCGCGTTCGGCGGGCCGTCCAACTGGTTCTACGCGGCGGGCGGCGCCGTGACCAGGCGGGCACGGCGGCACGTCACTTCCAGATACATTAGGAGTGCCCAAGAACTGGCCGCAGGTGTGAGCTGAGCAGGAGCCAATGGATGCTTGATCAACAGACCCTTGACCGATTGTGGAATTTCGATGACCCGGCGCTTTCCGAAGCCCGCTTCCGCGAGGCACTTGCCGGGCCCGGCTACGACGCCGATGAACGTGCCGAACTCACCACGCAGCTGGGCCGGGCCATCGGGCTGCAGGGCCGCTTCGAGGAAGCCGACGCGCTTCTGGACGCGGTCGACGGCGACGAGCCCACCGTGGCGGTGCGGGTGCTCCTGGAACGCGGCCGGGTGCTCAATACCAGCGGCCATCCGGAGATGGCCGTGCCGCTCTTTGAACAGGCCGCCGAACTCGCGGACCACCTGGGCGAGGAATTCCTGGCCGTGGATGCGTTGCACATGCTCGCCCTAGCCGACTCGGCGCACGCCGTGACGTGGACCCGAAGCGCCCTGGAGTACGCGTCCACGGTCCACGATGAGCGGACCAAGCGATGGATCGTCTCCCTCCACAACAACCTCGGCTGGACGCTGCACGACGCCGGCCGCTGCACCGAGGCCATGGTGGAGTTCCAGCTCGCCGAACAGTGGGCCGGGAGGATCGGGACCCCGCGGCAGCAGGAACTGGCCCGCGAGGCCATCAAGGCCTGCTGAGCCCGTTCCGTAACACCAACGCGGGGATCCTTCCGGCCCATAAATGCCGGCAATGGGCTGGATGTGACCCCGCGTTGTCTTGTTGCAAGAATGGAACACCGTCCCGCCACACCGAAAGGCACATTCCCGTGATCTTCATTGTCGTCAAATTCAAGGTCAAGCCCGAATGGTCCGAGCGCTGGCTCGGCCTCGTGGACGATTTCACCCAGGCCACCCGTCAGGAGCCGGGCAACCTGTGGTTCGACTGGTCCCGCAGCGTGGAAGACCCCAACGAGTTCGTCCTGGTCGAAGCCTTCAAGGACGACGCCGCAGGTGACCACGTCAACAGCGAGCACTTCAAGAAAGCCATGGCGGACATGCCGCAGGCCCTCGTGGAGACGCCTCGCATCATCAGCCGCCAGTTCGACGGCGAAGGCTGGGACCGGATGGGCGAACTCACCATCTAGGACCTCCAACTCGATGGGAAAATTGGGGCATGTGGATCGGCTGGATTGAATTCGACCTCCTCCTCGGCGATGTCCACAGCCTGAAGGAGAAACGCTCCGTGGTGCGGCCGGTACTTGCCGAGCTGAAGCGGCGCTTTGACGTCTCCGTGACCGAGGCGGACCTGCATGACCAGCACCGGCGCACCGTGATCGGCGTCGGTCTGGTCGCGGCGGACCGGGCCCACCTCGTGGAGGTGCTGGCCGGCGTCGAACGCTTCATGGCCGCCCGGCCGGAAATGGAGCTGCTCAGCGCCCGGCAGCGGGAACTCCGCAGCGACGATTAAAAGCAACGCGGGGTCACTTAGCGCCCGTCCCGAGGGGATTTATGGGCGGCAAGTGACCCCGCGTTGCTTTGTGGGGACTAGCCGAAGTACTTCGGCAGGGTCGCCTCGTGGGCTTCGCGGAGCGCGTCAAGGCTCATGGGTTCGACTCCGTTGATCTCCAGCGTGCCGCCCTCGGCGTCCACCACACCGATCCGGACGTGCGCGAAGCCGCGGGCGGTGCACATGTCCGTGAAGCGGATTTCCTCCGAGCGGGGCACCGAGACGATGGCGCGGCCCTGGGTTTCGGAGAAGAGCGCGGTGAACAGGTCCACGCCGTCGCGGTCCAGGACGTCCTGCAGCGCGATCCGGGCACCCACGCCGTAGCGCAGGGACGATTCCACGAGGGCCGCCGCGAGGCCGCCTTCGGAGAGGTCGTGGGCGGCGTCCACCATGCCGTCGCGGGAGGCGTTGATCAGGATCTCGCCCAGCGCGCGTTCGGCATCGAGGTCAACCTTGGGCGGCAGGCCGCCGAGGTGTCCGCGCAGGTTGGACCATTCCGAACCGTCCAGCTCGGCCGCCGTGGTGCCCAGCAGGTAGATGGCCTGGCCGTCTTCCTTCCAGCCCGACGGCGTGCGGCGCGCGACGTCGTCGAACTTGCCCAGCACAGCCACCACGGGGGAGGGGTGGATGGGGGTGGTGCCGGTCTGGTTGTACAGCGAGACGTTGCCGCCGGTGACCGGGATGCCGAGCACCATGCAGGCGTCGGACAGGCCGCGGATGGCCTCGGCCAGCTGCCACATGACGTCGGGATCCTCGGGGGAGCCGAAGTTCAGGCAGTCGCTGACGGCCATCGGCACGGCGCCGGAGGTGGCGACGTTGCGGTACGCCTCAGCCAGGGCCAGCTGCGCGCCGTGGTACGGATCGAGGTAGGTGTAGCGGCCGTTGGCGTCGGTGGCCAGGGCCACGCCCAGACCGGTTTCCTCGTCCACCCGGACCACACCGGCGTCGTCCGGGAACGCCATGGCAGTGTTGCCGCCGACGTAGCGGTCGTACTGCTTGGTGATCCAGGACTTGTCGCACATGTTCGGCGAGGCCACGAGCTCGGTGATGGCAGCGGCCAGGTCTGCGGGGGCGGAGGGGCGGCCTGCGTCCTGCACGGACCCGGTGAAGGAGTCGGCCTGGACCGCGTCCTGCCATTCGGGGCGGGCATACGGGCGGTCGTAGACCGGGCCGTCGTGCGCGACAGTGCGCGGGTCGACGTCGACGATCACTTCGCCTTCCCACGTGATGATCAGGCGGCCGGTGTCCGTCACCTCGCCCAGCCAGGAGTATTCCACGGCCCACTTGTCCATGACCGCTTCAAACGCGGCGATGTTCTCCGGGGTGACCACGGCCATCATGCGTTCCTGCGATTCGGACATCAGGATTTCGCCCGGGGTCAGGGTGGGATCGCGCAACAGGACGGAGGTCAGCTCGACTTCCATGCCGCCGTCGCCGTTGGAGGCGAGCTCGGACGTGGCGCAGGAAATGCCCGCGGCGCCCAGGTCCTGGATGCCCTCCACCAGGGAACCCTTGAACAGCTCCAGGCAGCACTCGATCAAGACCTTCTCGGCGAAGGGGTCGCCCACCTGGACGGCGGGGCGCTTGGACGGCTTGGTGTCGTCGAAGGACTCCGAGGCCAGCACCGAGGCGCCGCCGATGCCGTCACCGCCGGTGCGTGCACCGAACAGCACCACCTTGTTGCCCTTGCCGGAGGCATTGGCGAGGCGGATGTCCTCGTGGCGCATGACGCCGACGGCCAGCGCGTTGACCAGCGGGTTGCCCTGGTACACGGAATCGAAGACCATTTCGCCGCCGATGTTGGGCAGGCCCAGGGAGTTGCCGTAGCCGCCGATGCCGGCCACGGCGCCGTGCATGACGCGGGCCGTGTCGGGGTGGTCGATGGCGCCGAAGCGCAGCGGATCCATCACGGCCACCGGGCGGGCACCCATGGAGATGATGTCGCGGACAATGCCGCCGATGCCGGTGGCCGCGCCCTGGTAGGGCTCCACGAACGACGGCGAGTTGTGCGACTCGATCTTGAACGTCACGGCCCAGCCGTCGCCCAGGTTGGTGACACCGGCGTTTTCGCCGATGCCCACGAGCATGTCCTTCTTCATCTCCTCGGTGACCTTTTCGCCGAACTGGCGCAGGTGGTTCTTCGAGGACTTGTAGGAGCAGTGCTCGCTCCACATCACGGAGTACATGGCGAGCTCGGCGCCCGTGGGGCGGCGGCCCAGGACCTTGACGACCTCGTCGAACTCATTCTGCTTCAGGCCCAGTTCGGCCCAGGGCAGTTCGGTGTCCGGAGTCTTCGCCGCGTTCTCCACGGTGTCGATGTTGAACTTCCGGGCGGTCTCCGCGGGCGCCGCCACTGAGGGTGTCTCCGTCATTTGTTGCCTCCCACGATTTTGTTCAGGACAGAGGTGAAGAAGCCGAGGCCTTCGGTGCCGGAGCCTTCCTCCGGGCCGAAGCCGGCCTCCACGGCGTGCTCGGGGTGCGGCATGAGGCCCACCACGTTGCCTGCGGCGTTGGAGATGCCGGCGATGTCGCGGCGGGAACCGTTCGGGTTGAACCCGACGTAGCGGAACACGACGCGGCCTTCGGCCTCAAGCGCGTCCAAGGTCTTCTCGTCGGCGATGTACTGGCCGTCCTGGTTCTTCAGCGGCACAGTGATTTCCTGGCCGACCGCGTAGTCGCCGGTCCACGCCGTGGAGTTGTTCTCCACGCGGAGGACCTGGTCGCGGCACATGAATTTCAGGTGGTCGTTCTTGATCATGGAGCCGGGCAGCAGGTGCGACTCGGTCAGAATCTGGAAACCGTTGCAGATGCCGAGGACCGGCAGCTTGGCCTCCGAATTGGCGGCGTCGATGATCTTGGACATCAGCGGCGCGAAACGGGCGATGGCGCCGGCGCGGAGGTAGTCACCGTAAGAGAAACCGCCGGGAATCACGACGGCGTCGACGTCACCCAAGGTGGTGTCGGCATGCCAGAGTTCCACCGGGGTGGCGCCTGCCAGGCGGACCGCGCGGGCGGCGTCGCGGTCATCCAGGGTGCCGGGGAAGGTCACGACGCCGATCCGCGCCCCCGCGAGTTGTGGGTTAGCGGCGACGGCAACAGCCTCGCCGATCAGGGGGAGTTCAGTCATCTCAGGCCTCAACGACCTCGACGTTGACGACGTCCTCGATGACCGGGTTGGACAGCAGGGTTTCCGCGGCGTCGCGGGCCTGGGCCAGGATCTCCTCGGTCACCTCGCCGTCGACCGTGAGTTCGAAGCGCTTGCCCTGGCGGACAGAGCTAAAGGCGGTGAAACCCAGCCGGGGCAGCGCACCGACGATGGCCTTCCCCTGCGGGTCCAGAATCTCGGGCTTGGGCATGACGTCGACAACGATCCGGGGCATCCGGTAACTCCTGTGCGTGAGCATTGGGTAAGGGCGCAGCGGAGTAGTGCCGTCTCACGCCGGTCCGCTGTGTGTTGAGGACTGTTAGTGAATACAGCGTGAAAGGGCGCTCCGCGAGCTTGCATGCCCATTCTACCGGCCGCGGTGCGTCCGGCCGCATTCGGGCTGGCAGTGTGAACGTGGCCGACCCGGGAGGTCCTTGAACTGGACAAACGCCGCCGCGCGGCGCGCTTCGGCCTATGGTCCCGCGCGGCCGCGGGTCAGTAGGATGTGCGCATGGCTCCGAAACCGAAATCCGTGCTGTTACCCGTCGTCGCCGCCGCCGTGTTCGCCGGGCTGGGCCGGATGGTCCTGCAGAAGATCAGGGCCGACCGTGCAGCGAAGCAGACCAAGGTGGCCGGACCGCTGGACGAGAAGACCCGGGCATGGATCAGCGAGGTTGTCCGGACTCCGCGCCAGTAGGCCACCCGGCCCGGGCGGCACATTCCTCCCCACTTCCTATCGACCTCCTGACTATCGACGCAGCTCAGACGCTTCGTCGACGCATCGTGTCGTATTGTGTGACAAATTTTAAATAGCTTCTTGTGGTCTATGTCATATCCGGCTCTCAGTCTGTACTGTATGAATCGGCTGGTATCCGTCGGGGCAGGCCGGGCAATCGCCCGGTGCGGCCCCGCCAGTCTGCTGGGCCCGGTATAGAAGCCGGGCCGTTCCTTTACGAAAGGTTCATCACTCGTGACATCACCAGGAAAGAGCTTCCTTCGAAGCGGGGGACTCCGGAGGGTCGCGGCGCTGACCCTGGGATTGCCGGTACTTCTGTCCACCATCGCGATCGCACCTGCCAACGCGGCCCCGGCACAGGGGCCGGCCGCGGCCGGTGTCGCGCAGAAGAATGTTGATCCGAACAACTACAAGGACGGCCGCTACATTGTGGTCCTGGCGGAAAAGCCGTCCGCAACCTACGACGGCGGGACGCCCGGGCTCCCGGCCACGAAGCCCGCCTCCGGCAAGAAGCTGGACGCCAACAAGGCTGAAGTCAAGCAGTACCGGGCCCACCTGGAACAGAAGCAGGCCCAGGTCGCCGGCCAGCAGGGCGTCAAGATCCAGCGCCAGTTCACGGCAGCCCTCAACGGCTTCAGCGCCAAGCTGACGGCGGACCAGGCCATCAAGCTGGCCAGGGACCCCTCCGTTCTGGTGGTCGCGCCGGACACGGAGAACGCTCCGGACTACTCCAGCACCGACTTCCTCAAGCTCAGCGGGTCCAACGGCACCTGGAACACCCAGTTCGGCGGCCAGGACGGGGCCGGCAAGGGCGTTGTGGTCGGGGTCATCGACACCGGGTACACCCCGTCCAGCGCCTATTTTGCCGGCGACGCGGTTAAACCACTCACGGGAAATCCCGTCGTCGGCGTGCCTTACCGCACCGCGGACGGCAAGATCGAGATGGTCAAAGCCGACGGCGAGCTCTTCAAGGGCGACTGCCAGGCCGGCACTGACTTCGACGGCACCGCCTGCAACTCCAAGGTCCTGAGCGCCCGCTACTTCGGCGATGAGTTCGCAAGCTATGTCCCGCAGTCGGACTGGGCGCCGGGCGAGCGGCTGTCGCCGGTCGACGCTGCCAGCCACGGAACCCACACGGCCAGCACGGCTGCAGGCAACGCCAATGTCGAAGCCATGGTTGACGGCCGGAGCTTCGGTCAGACCAGCGGCATCGCACCGGCCGCGAAGCTGTCCATCTACAAGGTCTGCTGGGAAGATACCGATCCCAACACCGGCGGCTGCTACTCGTCGTCGGCCATCGAGGCCATCAACCAGGCCATCGAGGACGGCGTGGACGTCCTGAACTACTCCATCTCGGGCGCTACGGACACCACCACGGACCCCGTGTCCCTGGCCTTCCTGTCCGCTGCCTCGGCCGGGATCTTCGTGGCGGCGTCCGCCGGCAACTCCGGCCCGACCGCCAGCACCGTCAACCACGGCGCACCGTGGATGACGACGGTCGCTGCCAGCAGCTTCTCCCAGGAACTGCAGGGCACGGTCGAGTTCTCCGACGGCAGCAAATACCGCGGCGCCAGCATCATGAACGGCCAGGTCTCCAACGCCGGCGTCGTGCTGGCAGCCAACGCGGGAGCCGCCGGGAGTACCAACCCGGCCCTGTGCGGCGACGGCTCGCTGGACCCGGCCAAGATTGCCGGCAAGGTTGTGGTCTGTGACCGCGGCGTCGTAGACCGCGTCGCAAAGAGCGCCGAGGTCAAGCGCGGCGGCGGCGTCGGCATGATCCTGGTCAACCTGAGCGACTCCTCGCTGGACACGGACAAGCACTCGGTCCCCACCGTCCACGTGAACCCGCCCGCCACTGAGGCCATCAAGGCCAAGGTCGCCGCCAACCCGGCGATCACGGTCTCCCTTGTCAACAAGGACACCACGGGTCTGCCCCTCGAGGCGCAGCCGCAGATCGCCGGCTTCTCCTCCCGCGGCCCGCTGCTGGCCGCAGGCTCCGATCTCCTGAAGCCGGACGTCACCGCGCCCGGCGTGGCCGTGCTGGCCGGCGTCTCGCCGATCGGCACCGACGGGGACAACTTCGGGTTCCTGTCCGGCACTTCCATGGCGTCCCCGCACGTGGCCGGCTTCGCGGCGCTGATCCTGGCCAAGAACCCCTCCTGGTCCCCGGCGGCCGTCAAGTCCGCGATGATGACCACCACGAGCGACGTCAAGAATGCCGACGGGTCGAAAAACACCGATGTCTTCGCCACCGGTGCCGGCGAGGTGGATCCGGCACGTGTGCTGGATCCGGGCCTCGTCTACGACGCCACCACGGCGGACTACCTGGCGTTCATCCAGGGCACGGGCGTTGACCTCGGAATTCCGGGCCTCGGCACCACCAGGCCGCGGGACATGAACCTGCCGTCCTTCGCGCTGGGCAACCTGGCCGGGAAAATCGAGGTCACCCGCACGGTGACCGCACTGACGCCGGGGGTCTACAAGGCCAAGTTTGATGTTCCCGGCATTAAGGTCAGCGTGACCCCGGCTGCCCTGAACTTCAAGGCAGCCGGAGAGAAGCAGACCTTCAAGGTCTCTTTCGAAAACCAGGGAGCGCCGCTGGGCAAGTTCGCCACGGGTTCGCTGACGTGGCAGGGCGCCAACAAGACCGTCACCTCCCCGATCGCGGTCCGTCCGCAGTCGGCAGTGGCGTTGTCCGACGTCGCCTTCACCTCGCAGGGCGGGTCGGGATCCGGCGCGATCAAGGTGGTCTCGGGCACGAATGCGCCGATCAGCATGACCCTCGACGGCCTCTCGAAGGCTGATTCCACCGCTGTGCAGCTGGTCCCGGGGCCGTTCACGGGTGACACGGATGCCTCGAACCTCGTCAAGACGGTCACGGTCCCCGCAGGAGCCCCGCTGGCCAAGTTCTCAGTGATTTCCGCCGACCCGAACGCCGACTTCGACATGTACGTCATGACCCCGACGGGCCCGCTGACGGTCGCAACGTCGTCCGCCAGTGAATCGGTATCCATCTCCGACCCCACCCCGGGCGAGTACACGATCTACGCGAACCTGTACGCCAGCCCGAACAGCCAGACCACCAAGGCCTCAGTGGACGCCGCGGTGCTGGGCGCGAACGTCGGCAACGCTTCGCTGAGCCCCAACCCGTTGCGCTTGGCCAACGGCAAGGCCGGCAGCGTCACGATGAACTGGAAGGGCCTGTCCGAAGGTTCATACATCGGACGCGTCACCTTCGCCGGAGCCAGCGAGCCGACATTCGTCTCCGTCCTGGTCACCCCGGCCGGGGCCGTCGCGGTCCCGCCCACCGCGGAGGACCAGGACTCCAACGACGGCCCGGGAGACAACGGTGACGGCGGTAACGACAAGGGCAAGAAGGTGAAGAAGGAGAAGGGCAAGATCCAGAACGGCGATCAGTCCTTCGCCCCGGACAACGCCATCTAGGCGCATAACGGCACCAAGAACGGCGACGGCCTGCGGTTCGCACCGCCGGCCGTCGCTGTTTAAACCGCTGGGTCAGACATCAGGAGTCGGGCAGCGGCGCGCCGGAGGCAGGACGCCGTCCGCCGGAAGCAGGAGCCGTGGGTCGGATTCCTGCCGCGTCAGACGGCGCCCGTGGAACCTGGGCTGCCGCCGAGCAGCGCCGCCATGGCGCGCCAGCGCGCGATCTCGCAGCCGTCCGTCCGGCTAAACCGGCTATTGACCTGCCGTCCCAGATACCAGCCGGTCACGACGGCGGTCTGCGGGCCGCCGTACTGCTGCGTGCACAACTGCGGGGGCCCCGGCTTGGGGAAGAAGACGGCCTCGCCGTGGCGCCGGACCGCCGCAAGTGCGGCGGCCGGATCGGGAAGGGTCGACGCGGCGGAGGGTTCGCCGTCGGCGGCTTCGAGCCGGAAGGTGTATTCCGGCGCGCCGGGCGCCTCGGTCAGGCGGATGGTCAGATCGATGTCGTGCTGCGGGGCGGCTGTGCCTGTCATGTTGGTCCTTTCAGACTCTTGTCCGGAGCCGGAGCCGGAGCCGCGTGCCGGCC
Source organism: Arthrobacter humicola (assembly GCF_039531445.1). Classification (NCBI taxonomy): domain Bacteria; kingdom Bacillati; phylum Actinomycetota; class Actinomycetes; order Micrococcales; family Micrococcaceae; genus Arthrobacter; species Arthrobacter humicola. The sequence continues at coordinate 97,558 of NZ_BAAAQB010000012.1, forward strand.
TCCGCTTCCGGGGCTGTCCTGGCCGCGGTGTTGCGCCGCGGCATCGAGCAGGGGCCTCAGCTCCTGCAGCAACCGGTGCCGGAGTTGCTGCGACTCGGCTGCGAACGTCCGCTGATGGTCAACGTATTCGGCCTTGCCCTCCGGCGTCTCGATGGGAATGGCAGGATAACCCCAGTCGGCGAGATCGTACGGCGAGGCCTGCATGTCCATGGCCCGGATCCGCCATGACAGTTCGAAGCAGTCCATGACGAGCTCGCTGGGGAGCAGCGGGGAGAGTTTGTAGGCCCACTTGTAGAGGTCCATGTTGGCGTGCAGGCAGCCGGGCTGCTCCAAGGTCCGCTGGTTCTCCCTGCTGGGAACCAGGCTGTTCAGCGGAACGGCGTCCGGAGTGTAGAAACGGAAGGCGTCGAAGTGCGAGCACCGGATCCGGTTCTCCTCCACCACCTCGTCGGTGCGCCCAGTCCCCAGCCGCAGCCTCAGGTACTCGTGCCGAAGGTCGAACTTGTCCTGCCGGTAGACCATGGCCCACTCGTGCAGCCCGAAGCAGCCGAACTGGGCGGCCCGCGCGGCAGTCCCGGCGAGAATGATTCCGGCGAACTGCAGCGCCTCCCGCCGATCCCGGAGGAAGGCGTCGACGTCGACCGTCACGGCTGGCGAGTCCGCCGGCAGCCCGGCGGCGGCGAGTTCGGCGTCGTCGGCAGCGCGGTAATACTTCCAGCCGGTCCGCGCCTCCGCCTCAGGCCCGGAGAGCACGACGCCGGCGCCCGGGTGCCAGCGCAGCAGCTGGCCGGGCTTCTGGGTGTAGTAGGTGAAGAGGAAATCTTCCACCGGGTGCTTCCGGCCGGCGGAGCGCCGCTCAAGGTAAGGATCGGCATAGCGGCGGACGCGCTGCTGGTGGGCCGCCTGGCGTGGCAGCCACTCTTCCTGCTGGAAGTGCACGGGCTTAACTCGGCCAGCCGGATGAGCCCAGGACGTCCTTGGCGGCGTTCCACGCGGCGATTTCACAGCCGCCCTTCAAACTGAAGGTCGCCTGAACCTGCCGCCCGTCCACGACGCCGGTGACGGTCGCGACTTGCGGACCGCCGTACTGCTGGGTGCAGGCCCGGTCCTTGTCGATAACGGGGCTGAGGATGGACGGGTTGTTCTTGATGGCGAGGCACGCTGCGGCAGGGTTGGGGTGCTGGCTTTCGGCCGCGGGAACTCCGTTCTGGCACACGAGCGTGAAGTTGGTCGGGGCGGCGGTTTCGGTCGGCTTAATCATGATGGCGAGCTCGGCGTTCCCCTGTCCCGGGCCGGACGGCAGCGGGGCCGCGGAGGGCGACGGGGCCGGGGACGTCGTCTCAGTCTCCGGCGACGGAGAGCCGGTCGGGGAGCTGGAGGATGTTCCCGCCGTCGTGCTGGCTGAGGGAGACGGCGCGGGGCCGCTGTTCGGCGTGCACGCGGCCAGTCCGGCCGCGGCCATCAGGGCGGCCGCCAAAAAAAGTGCCGGGCGGCCCGATCGAGTGCGCATCAGCAGTCCTCCTCAGTTTTGCCCAGTCTACCGCCGGGGTGCGTCTTCCGGGTCGGGCCGGGTGGCGGCGATCAGGTCCATCATGGACGCGTGCAGCTGCTTCACCTGCTCGCGCGTCAGCCCCAGCCGCGCCATCATGATGCCCGGAACGGCGGTGGCCTGCTCCCGGAGGGCCGCCCCGCGGGGCGTCAGGCGGACATCCAGCATGCGTTCGTTGCCCTCCATCCGCTGACGGGTGATGAGTCCAGCGGTTTCGAGCCGGCGCAGCAGCGGCGAGATGGTGGCCGGCTCCTGGGCCAGGGCGTCGCTGATGTCCCGGACGGACCGGGGGCTGGCCTCCCAGAGGCACAACATGACGAGGTACTGCGGGTGGGTCAGGCCGAGCTTGTCCAACACGGGCTTGTAGGCGCCCACCACACTCCGGGAGGCCACCGTCAGGGCGAAACAGAGCTGTTGTTCCAGGAGGAGGTCATCCTGCGCCGCTTGGGAGTCCCGGGTGCCCTGCGGGACGCGGGCTGCCTGGTTTCTTGGGATTCCTTCGGTCACACTGACTCCTTCGAATGATTAGTGCACTAATGATTAGCGTACACTGGGAGCATTGTCTTGTTCCCAGGAAAGGATAGCCATGGCCAAGGAAAACGGCGCCCAGAGGTTCATGCGGGCAACCGGAAAGCTTCGGATGATTTTCGGGCCGGCCAACCGCAGTTCCCTCGGCCATGAGATGACCGAGCAGAACAGGCGGCTGTTGGCGATGCGGGAGGCCGAGACCGCGCAGTGGGAGACCATGCACCGGCCCGACGGCAGCACCTATGTGGTGCCCCGCAACCCGGAGGACAAGTCCCTGCGCTAGGCGTGTTTTCCCGGCCTCGCACAGGGGCCTTTTGCCGCCGTCGGGCGTAAAATGAGGACACTGACACACCGCTGTGCAGCATCCTGAACCACCCGCGACGAAGAAAGGGGGTGGGACTAGTGACACGTGCGGTCAAAGCTTTTATGGACAAGACCGACAAGCTGAGGCTCCTGTTCGGACCCGCCAACCGGGGCGACACTGCGGCGCCTGTCGTTCACCATCATGATGACTACGAGCACGCCTCGGAAGAAGACCTGGCAGGCTTCGAGGTCGAGACAGACTCGCATGGACACCACTACGCTGTCCGGAAAACGGATCTCTGGAAAGAAGAGGTCTGAGAGCCCGATCCGGCATCAGGGCGGCCGTGGCCGCCCGGACACGCCGGACAGATGGGTGCGGAGAAACGAGGAAGGGAGCGGCGCTGGCCGCTCCCTTCCTCATGCACATGCCGGCTGGAATCCCGCTCCCGGCCACGCAGCCGGCTTGTGGTGTCCCTTGGTTGCCCGTTGCCGGTTAGCGGCCGGTGCCGCCGTAGACCGTGGCTTCGTCCTCGCTGTCGAGGTCGAACGCCCTGTGGATGGCGCGGACGGCGTCATCGAGCAGGTCCGCGTGGGTGACCACCGAGATACGGATCTCCGAGGTGGAGATCATGTTGATGTTGATTCCGGCCTCGGAGAGGGCCGCGAAGAAGCGCGCGGAGACCCCAGGGTGGGAGCGCATGCCGGCGCCGATCAGCGAAAGCTTGCCGATCTTCTCGTTGTATTCGATGCTCTCGAAGCCGATCCGGTCCTGTGCGGCGTGCAGCGCGGCAAGGGCTTCGGCGCCCTCGACGATCGGGAGGGTGAAGGAGATGTCGGTCCGGCCCGTGCCGTGGGTGGAGACGTTCTGGACGATCATGTCGATGTTGGAGTGGGCGTCAGCGATGACCTGGAAGATCGCGGCGGCCTTGCCGGGGATGTCAGGTACACCGACAACCGTGACTTTGGCTTCGGAACGATCGTGTGCAACACCGGAGATGATTGGCTGCTCCAAGGCAACTCCCTCTTGGGTCGTGATCTTGTCGTCGGCGCCGGGCAGGACCCAGGTGCCTTCGTTCTGGCTGAATGAGGAACGGACGTGCAAGGGTACCCCGAAGCGGCGGGCATATTCGACGCAACGCAGGTGCAGGATCTTGGCGCCCGAGGCGGCCAGCTCCAGCATTTCCTCGCTGGAGATGCGGTCGATCTTGCGGGCCGACGGGACGACCCGCGGGTCGGCCGTGTAGACGCCGTCGACGTCGGTGAAGATCTCGCAGACGTCGGCGTCGAGCGCCGCGGCGAGGGCCACCGCCGTCGTGTCGGAACCGCCGCGGCCGAGCGTGGTGATCTCGTTGGTGGTGCGGCTCATGCCCTGGAAGCCGGCAACGATCGCAATGTGTCCCTTGTCCAGGGCGGTACGGATGCGGTGCGGGTCGACGTCGATGATCCGGGCCTTGCCGTGGATGCCGTCGGTGATCATGCCGGCCTGCGAGCCGGTGAAGGACTGGGCCGAAGCGCCGAACTTGTTGATGGCCATGGCCAGCAGCGCCATGGAGATGCGTTCCCCGGCGGAAAGGAGCATGTCCATTTCGCGGGCCGGGGCGGAATCGGTCACCTGTCCGGCGAGGTCAAGGAGTTCATCGGTGGTGTCTCCCATGGCGGAGACCACGACGACGACCTCGTCGCCGGCGTTGTGGGCGTCCACGACCCGGCGGGCGACGCGCTTGATGCCCTCCGCGTCCGCCACCGACGAACCGCCAAACTTCTTCACGACAAGGTGCTTGGTGGTGGCGGCCGAGACGGGCAGCGTCTGCGGCTGCGATCCGGGCTGGACTTCGGTAGTGGGCAAACTCATTCGCGCACCCTCACTGGATCATCGGGGTTCTGGGCCAGGCAACCAAACGGCGCGACGGCGTAACTTCTCCTCCCAGTTTATCGCCGCGCGCCCTGCGCCGTTGAATTGTGACCGAATAGTAGACAACCGGGCCTTTCCGCAGGCGCGATTCCGCCGGAGATGCCCGGCGCTGCGGACCAGGAAGGGGCATGCTCTCCCGTGCCGGGGGACATGCTCATTCTTCGCGGCCAGGGGAGGGCATAAGGGCAATGTGTCCATTCCCGGCCCCGGGCGCGGGACATGTCCGATGGCCGGAAGGAGCTAGCCTCGGTCCAGCCGGTAGCGCCAGGACGGCAGCTGCTTGCCCGCCGTGTCCTCGGCAACCGGGAAGAAGCGGTCCTTCCGGAAGCCCAGGCCTTCCAGCAGCCTGCGCGAAGGCAGATTGGGCTCGTAGACCCCCGCGAAAAGTGTTTCGCTGCCGCGAACGTCGAAGAGCCACTGGACTAGGGCGGCCGCCGCCTCACGGCCGAGGCCGAGCCCGTGATGTTCCGGGTGCAGGACATAGCCCAGGCTCGCGGACCAGGAAGGAATCCGGCCGGGTGCCGGGGGCTTGGCGATGGTCCAGGTCCGGCCGTCGCCAACGACGTCACCGGTGGCGCGGAGCTCGAAGGCCCAGCCGAAGTAGAACCACTCGGCGGCCGAGGATTCCGCAGCGGACAGCGCCTGCTGGAGCCGGGCACTGTTCTGCTCGGGCGTGAGCGGCCCGTGGGAGAGGTACCGCGTCGCCGCAGGGTCGCCGCGGAACCGGAGGAGGGCGCCGGCGTCGTCCGCTGTCAGCGGGCGCAGAAGCAGCCGCCCCGTGAGGAGCGGGGCGGGGGTGTCGCTGCCGGAAACCGTCACGGATCCGTCAGCTCAGCGCGTTCCGGCGTCCCTCGAAGGCCCTGCCGAGCGTGACTTCGTCGGCGTATTCGAGGTCCCCGCCCACAGGCAGGCCTGACGCGAGCCGGGTGACGGCGATCCCGATCGACTTGAGCATCCGGGCCAGGTATGTCGCTGTGGCCTCGCCCTCTAGGTTGGGGTCGGTGGCGATGATGATTTCCTGGATGGCGCCGTCGTTGAGCCGGGTGAGCAGCTCACGGATCCGGAGCTGTTCCGGGCCGATCCCGGCGATCGGATTAATCGCCCCGCCCAGCACGTGGTACCTGCCGCGGAACGACCGCGTCCGCTCCACCGCCAGGACATCCTTGGATTCTTCGACGACGCAGATCACCGAGGGGTCCCGGCGCGGGTCACGGCAGATATTGCACAGTTCCTGCTCCGTCACGTTCCCGCAGACCGTGCAGAACTTGACCCGCTCCTTCACCGTGGTGATGGCGTCGACGAGCCGCTTCATGTCCTGCGGATCCGCCTCGAGGATGTGAAAGGCCAGCCGCTGGGCAGACTTGGGCCCGACTCCGGGAAGGCGTCCGAGCTCATCGATCAGCTCTTGAACTGCACCTTCGTACACAATGTCCTCGTTCGTTTGGAATGGGGCCGGCGCCAGCCGGCAGGTGATCTGCTAGAAGCGTGGCGGCAGCGGGCTTCCGTCCAGGGAACGTTCCTCCACCAGTTTCCCGCCCAGAATTCGCTCGACGGCGGCCCGGCCGAAGACGCCCGATTCCTCGATCGTTTCATCGTCGGCGCTCGGAATGTCTTGCACGTAGACGGTGGTTGCGGCGGCCGCGCGGGCGGGGGCTTTCGCCCGGCCGGCTTCCGCCTCCGGGCTGTTCGACAGCCGCTGGTACAGGCTCTGCCGGCCCGTCGTATTGGCAGCGTCGGGAACCGCCGTCACCGCAGCGGCCGGGGCTGAGGGGGCCGCGGATGGCGCAGCAGCCTGCGGGCCGGCCGATGCCGGGCCCGGCGCAACTGCAGAAAATTGTTCCGACGTCAGTCCGGACGGTCCGGACACGACGCCCGCATATTCCGGGATCTGTGCCGCCGCTGGCTCGTAGTACACCGGCGCCGGTGCGGGCTCCGGTGCTGAGGGCTCGGCATCCGGCGTCGCGTGCCGGCCGACGTTGGACTCCGTGCCGATCGTCCATATGCCGGGCGACTGCTCGACGGCGCGGGCCCACGGGTCGGCCGAGGTGTCCGGGCCTCCTGGCATGGCTCCGACCGCCGTGCCGGCGGCACGGGACGGCGCCGGCGCCGGAGATTTCCGGACAGGAGTTGGGGCTGGGGACTGGGTGGCGCGGCGCGGCGCCGCGGCGGGGGAAGGGTCCCAGTCCATGGGGGGTTCTTCGTCCAGCGGCGGGGCGTCTTCATCCCGGGGCGGTCCCCAGTCGTCGTCAGGGTAGGCGTAGGATCCGGAAGGCTCCGAAGGGCCGTCCGGTCCGACGGCCTCGTCGGCGGCGCGAGCCTCAGTCCCGACTGCCGGCACCGGCGTCCGCGCGTCCGGTGCCGGAGCGGGGCGGCCGCCAGCCGGGCCCGGGGCCGGAGCAGGTTCCGCAGCCGGCGTGGAGGCCGCCGGAACACGTACCGGCGCCGCCACTGGGACGGCTTCGGCGGATGCCTCGGACGGTGACGGTGACTCTGACGCAGGGGACTGGGGGGCCGGGCTCAGCCCCCAGGCGACGTCGGCCGACGTCGCCGGGGTCTCCGGGCTAGCGGGCGCTTTTGGGTTTGGCTCAGAGCTCGCTGGGCTGTTGCTGCCGCCGGCGACGGCCCTGATCTGGCAGTCGATACCGATCGTCTTGTGGATCGCCTGCCGGAGGTTCTCGGCGTGGTCGGCGCGGCCGAAGGCGCCTGCCAGGCCCGGAGTGGTGAACGCGAGAGTCAGGACGTGGTCCTCGAAATGGCCGACCTGGGCATTGGGCTCCACCAGCGCCCAGGTGCTGCGCTTGATCTTGGTGAGGGTTTGCAGGATGTCGGGCCAGGCACGGCGCAGGACCTCGACGTCGGCGCCCGGGCCGGACACCGGGCGGGCAACCGCGGCAGGTGCTGCGGCGGCCTCGGACCGGACAGGGGCGGACGGTGCTGCTGCTGCCGCTTCCGGAGCAGCAGCCGCTGGGGCAGCAGGAGGCGCCGGGGCGGGCTCGACGGGCGGGGCTGCAGGCGACGGCGCGGCATGTGACCGGGCCGCAGGCGGCGACGTTGGGGCGGACGCGAGCCGGCTGGCGGCCGCGGACTCGTCCACGGGCCAGTCGTTGGTGCTGACCCGTGGCGCCGTCAGCGGTTCCCGGACAGGTTCGTCCCGCCGGGCCGGCACGGCGTCGGGGCCGGCGGCCGTCGCCTGCGCGGCATGTGGCTGGTCAACGGGCGCTTGGTCAACTGGTGGCGGGACGGAAGCAGCGGTGGCGGCCGCGTCAGCAGGCGCCCCGGGAGACTGGGCAACGGGCACCTGGGGAACGGACTGCCGGGGGACAGAGGGACGTTCAGCGTGCGCGGGCGGGGCCGGCGCAACGGCCGGGGCACTGGCGAGGGGAGCCCCGACGTCGTTCCCGGCGTAGTTCAAACGGCGCTCGACGCGGTCGATCCGGGCCGCGATGCCGCGTTCGGTCTGTTCGGAACTGGGAAGCAGGATGCGGGCGCACAGCAGCTCCAGATGCAGGCGCGGCGAGGTGGCCCCGGTCATGTCCGTCAGCGCCGTGTTGGTGACGTCCGCGGCGCGGGAGAGCTCCGCCGCCCCGAGATTATGCGCCTGGTTCTGCATCCGGGCGATCTGGTCCGCCGGTATGCCGCGGAGGATGGACTGGGCGCTTTCTGGCATCGCCTGGACGATGATGAGGTCGCGGAAGCGCTCAAGCAGGTCTTCGACGAAGCGGCGCGGATCGTGGCCGGTCTGGATGACCCGGTCCACCGCGCGGAACACCGTGGCGGAGTCGGACGCTGCCACGGCCTCGACGACGTCGTCCAGCAGCGAGGCGTGCGTGTAGCCCAGGAGGGCGACCGCGAGCTCGTAGTCAAGGCCGTTTGGTCCGGCGCCGGCCATGAGCTGGTCCAGCACGGACAGGGAGTCACGGACGGAACCGCCGCCCGCGCGGATAACGAGCGAGAGCACCCCGGGCGCCACGGGGACGTTCTCCTGGGTGCAGAGCAGCTCCAGGTACGCCATGAGGGGCTCCGGGGGTACCAGCCGGAAGGGGTAGTGGTGCGTGCGGGAACGGATGGTGCCGATCACCTTGTCCGGCTCCGTGGTGGCGAAGATGAACTTGATGTGTTCCGGCGGCTCTTCGACGATCTTGAGCAGGGCGTTGAAGCCGGCCGAGGTGACCATGTGGGCTTCGTCGATGATGAAGATCTTGTAGCGGTCCCGGACCGGGGCGTACGTGGCCCGCTCGCGGAGGTCGCGGGCGTCGTCGACGCCGCCGTGGCTGGCGGCATCGATCTCGATGACATCCAGGGAGCCGGAACCGCCGCGGGCGAGCTCGACACAGCTGGGGCACTTGCCGCAGGGGGTGTCCGTGGGGCCCTCGGCGCAGTTCAGACAGCGGGCGAGGATGCGGGCCGAGGTGGTTTTGCCGCAGCCGCGAGGGCCGGAAAAGAGGTAGGCGTGGTTGACGCGGTTCTTGCGCAGGGCCGTCATCAGCGGCTCGGTGACGTGTTCCTGCCCGATGACGTCCGCGAACGAATCGGGGCGGTATCGACGGTAAAGCGCGGTAGTAACAGTCACAGATTTAACCCTACCAATCGGCACAGACATAAAAGACCCCTCATGCACCCGCCAGAGCCCATTTACCCTTGCTACCTTCCGGTCCTGGGGGAGTTCAACAGGATGACGCCACATGAGGGGCCGTCAGCAAGTTTACCTGACGATTGAGTGTGCCCCGAATTGGCCTGTTTTCACCCCGTTTCCCCCGCTATCTCCGGCGGGACATGCTCATTTTTCGCGGGGAGGACTGGGCTGTTTGGCATTATGCCCAAGCGTTGGCAGGAACGGGGGGACATGTCCTTCGCTCGGGTCGTGGACCGTGGGGCATGTCCGTTCTTTGCGCGTCTTTGCACGCGGCCCGGAGGTGGGTGGGGGTGAGCAGGACAGTGCAACCCAGGGACGGGAGGGCTGCGTGCCCGGGTCGGTGCGGGGAGGATTATGTCCAGCCCTTGGCGGGACCGCGGGGCATGTCCGTTCTTTGCGCATCTTTGCGGGAAGGCCGGCGGGTGGGCGGGCGTGAGCAGGACAGTGCAACCCAGGGACGGGGGCTGCGTGCCCGGGTCGGCGCGGGGAGGAATACATCCAGCCATCGCGCCCAGTGCGGAGCATGCCCTTTGGGTGAGGCATGTAGTGCGGGACATGCTCATTCTTCGCGGGGAGGGCTGGGCTGTTTGGCATTATGTCCAGCCCTTGGCGGGACCGCGGGGCATGTCCGGCGGTGAGGGCGTGGACCGTGGGGCATGTCCCCCTCGGAGGCGCCTCGGGCCGGGCGGGGAGGGCTCAATTGGGCGATGCCGGAAAGTTCAGGTATTCTAGTATCTGCTTTTGATTCAGAAGCAACTGGAGAATTCGCCTAGCGGCCTATGGCGCACGCCTGGAACGCGTGTTGGGTTAACGCCCTCGGGGGTTCAAATCCCCCATTCTCCGCGGTTGGCCCCGGTCCATTGGACCGGGGCCTTTTTGCGTCCACAGGCTTGGGTTATAGGACAAAACGTGTGTAATTCCCGGCGTGTCAGTTGCGTGCTGCCCAGCTCTTGCGGGCCCTGAGGTCGGGGGCCAGTAGCTTCGCCGGCGGGATTGTGCGCCTGCGCCCGCGCCCGCGCCCGCGCCCGCGCCACCACATCTCACTCCGTCTCAGGCCGGGTAGCCCAGCCGGCGCAGACGGGTCCGGGCGGCCTGTTCGCTCGGGCCCATCCGGCCCAGGGCAAGGTGCACCACGCCGAGGGTGACCCGCGTAGCCAGTCTCACAGGCAGCGGGATCGGGCCCAGCCGCGCGGTCCGGAGACCCAGCATCTCGCGGTATTTGGGTTCGAGACTGGCCACGGCGGCCGCGAACAGGACCCGGTAGCCAGGCCTGAGCACCGGGTGGAGAGGCGGATCACGGATGAAAGCCACCGTCTCGGCGACCCTTTCATCACTGCGGAGCTCGCCGTCGTCGTACCAGCGGTCCAGTTGCTGCCGCATTTCCGCCTCGCTCAGAGGCGGGGCCTCCACGCCCATGAGCCTGCCGGCCTGGGCCCACTCACGGACATACGCGTCAGGTCCGCCCGGAATCGGCCGTCCCCACAGCTTGTGGGCCGAGAGGAAGGCGTCGGTGAAGGCAATGTGGACCCAGCGGAGCAGCTCGGGATCGTTGGCCGCGTACGAGCGCCTGACGCCGTGGCCGTCCACGAATTCCCCCCGGACCGTCTGGTGGAGCCGGAGCACCCAGTCAGAGGCCGCTCGGGCCGCGCCAGTGGAGCCGTAGGAAACGGTGAAAATCCAGCGGATGGTGCCCGCCAGCCGGCCCAGGGGGTCTTCGCGGAAGCGGGAGTGATCGTGGACCCCGGCCAGCGCCCCGGGATGGAGGGCCTGCATCAGCAGGGCCCGGATTCCCGCGACGATGGTTGGCATGTCCCCGTGCACGGTCCATACCGCGGAGCCTGGCAAGTGGTAGCCGGCGTCGTCTCCCTCGGCAAGCCGGGGCACCCATTCAGGCACGGTGTCGCGCGTCCCCGTGAACGTTTGTTTGAGTTCCGCCTGCCATTCCCTGAGGACATTGCGCATCCTCCATTCTTACCCGGCTGCGGGGTCCTCGGCACCTGCAAGTCCGCGGCGGACTACTGGGCCGCCGTCGGCCCGCTACTCGGGACAGGCCAGGTCCCCCGGGTGCGGCCGCAAAAGGGGCCCGCCGACGGTTCACAGACCCGGCGGTCTGTGGTCACATAGTGGGGTAAGTCCGTGAAGATTGGGGTCTGGCGGGCATATAGCGGGAGTCACATCGTGGGAAAACACTGGGGAAACTCATCGAGCGAGCAATCAACCAGGGCACGCACTATTGCCGTGCGCTGCGTTTCCGGAGGCCTCTGCCTGTCCCTGGCCGTTCTGACATTCGGGGGCTTTCAGGGACTGGGCGCCAGCGTGTCCTACGTTGCGCCCGCCGACGTGCAGGCCGCCGGCGCCGTCGGACCTGAAACGCTGGACCCGGTTACCCAGCGGGCCGCGACCGCGTCATCGGCGACTCCAGGTGCTGTGACCGCGGACCCCCAGGCGCTCGTGGCCTTCAGCAGGAGCACGGTGGAAACGGTGACCAAGGAAGGGGTTGGCGGCGAGCTCAATGTCGCCTCGGCGGGCCTGAGCCGGCCCGCGGCCGGGTTCCTCATGGCCCCCCTGGAAACCCTGGTGCCGTCCTCCCCGTTCGGACTTCGCACCAGCCCCCTGACGGGGGTTGCCGGCGAATTCCACTGGGGCCAGGACTTCGCCGCCGCCTGCGGCACCAGGGTCTACTCGGCCGACGCCGGTGTGGTGAGGGCTGTCGGGTGGCACCCGTGGGGCGGCGGGAACCGGGTGGAAATTGACCATGGCAACGGTCTCATCACCACGTACAACCACCTCCAGGGGATTGCCGTCAAGAAGGGCGACTCCGTGCGGGTTGGGGAGGTCATTGCCCTGGTCGGCACTACCGGCTCCTCAACCGGCTGCCACCTTCATTTCGAAACCATCCTCAACGGCGCTCACACCGACCCGATGGGCTGGAAGTTCATCCCCATCAAGCAGGTGGACCAGCTCGGCCCGATCGAACTGACCAGTTACGCGCCCGACGCCGGCAATCCAGCCAACGCAGGGCTTGGATGGGCGATTCCCGTCCGGGAGGACCTGACCCACGTGGTGGCCGGCGGTCTTCAAGAACAGCCTGCCGCTGTGGCGGCCAAGCCGTCCACGAGTCCCCCGACGCCGACGAAGACCACCTCCCCGACGCCGGCTGCCGCCCCGACGCCGACTGCCACCCCGACGCCGACGAAAACCGCCTCCCCGACGCCGACTGCCACGCCTACCCCGACACCGACGAAAACCGCCTCCGCGACGCCGTCTGCACCGGCCCCGTCGTCTGTGGCCCCGACAACCGCACCGGCCTCTCCCAGCGCGACCGAGAGTGCCGCCAAGACGTCGGCCCCGCCAGCCAAACCCCTGGCGCCGGCGCCGGTCACCGCGCCCACGGGGGACCCTGCGCCGGCCACCACCACGCAGTCCGCCACGACAACCGCCACCACAAAAACCACAACGAAAACCACCACAAAGTCCACCGCGACGACCACCGCGACGCCGACCCGCTAGACGCCAGCGGGACTTCCCGGAACACGTCTCCGGGGTCGGGGGCAGGCCGCCCGCTTCGGCCCCGGACTCTGCCCGGGATGCAGACCCATACCTGCACCCTTCGGCGACGAATCGCTGGAGGGACCGGTTCCGGGCCCTGCTTCGGACCACCGACACCGCGAGGACGCACCCATGACCGCTCTGCACTCCATTCCCCTGACCCTCATCGACGGCACCGAGACCGACTTCGGCCGCTTCAAGGGAGAGGTGGTGCTGGTGGTGAACGTGGCATCCCAGTGCGGCTTCACGCCCCAATACGCGGGGCTCGAGGCGCTGCACAACAAGTTCCGCGACCAGGGGTTTCAGGTCCTCGGCGTCCCGTGCAACCAGTTCGCGGGGCAGGAACCCGGGGCCGACGCCGAGATCGCCGAATTCTGCCAGCGCAACTTCGGCGTGACCTTCCCGCTGACCGCCAAGGCCAACGTCCGGGGCAAGAACCAGCACCCGCTCTATGCCGAGCTCACCAAGTTCAAGAACGGGCTCCTGCCGGGCCTGGTGAAGTGGAACTTTGAGAAGTTCCTGGTGAACCGCGACGGCGACATCATCGCCCGCTTCGCACCCACCGTGGAGCCGGACGCACCGGAAATCATCGAAGCTGTCCAGTCGGCCCTCGGCTGAATCGGACGGCCCGGCTTCCAGAGGAAATCGACCCCTATCCCTAAGCATGCTTAGCGCCTAGACTGGCCAGACCCTCCAACATTCCGGGCATCCCCGCGGCACAGTCATCCCTGGCAGCAGCCCGTCGGCAGTGCGGTCACGGTGCCCCTATGGAGGGCGCATCAAAGAACTTCGTGAATCACACCAGGGCGCCCAGACCGGGGCTCGTGAAAGCAGGAGGAAATAGATGACAGGGAACAAAGCCGTTGCCTACAAGGGGCCGGGCAAGGTCGAACTGATCGACATTGACTACCCCACCTTTGAACTCAAGGACGGTCCGGGGGTCAACCCCGCCAACGTGGGCCGTTCGGTGCGCCATGGCGTAATCCTCAAAACCGTTGCCACGAATATTTGCGGCTCAGACCAGCACATGGTCCGGGGGCGCACCACAGCTCCCACCGACCTGGTGCTGGGCCACGAGATCACCGGCGAGGTGGTCGAAGTGGGGCCCGATGTTGAGTTCATCAAAGTGGGGGACATCTGTTCCGTCCCCTTCAACATCGCCTGCGGGCGCTGCCGGAACTGCAAAGAGCGCAAGACGGGCATCTGCCTGAACGTTAACCCGGACCGTCCGGGCAGCGCCTACGGCTACGTGGACATGGGCGGCTGGGTAGGTGGCCAGGCCAACTACGTTCTTGTGCCGTATGCCGACTGGAACCTGTTGAAGTTCCCTGACAAGGATCAGGCCCTCGAAAAGATGATGGACCTGACCATGCTCTCGGACATCTTCCCGACCGGATTCCATGGCGCGGTCACCGCAGGCGTAGGCGTCGGGTCCACAGTTTACGTGGCCGGCGCAGGGCCTGTGGGACTCGCCGCGGCGACCAGTGCCCAGCTCCTGGGTGCCGCCGTCGTGATTGTGGGTGACATGAACGCGGACCGCCTGGCGCAGGCACGCAGCTTCGGCTGCGAGACCATCGACCTGAGCAAGGGCGGCCCGGCCGAGCAAATCGAGCAGCTTCTGGGCGTACCGGAAGTCGATTGTGGCGTGGACGCGGTGGGATTTGAGGCCAAGGGTCACGGGGCCGGAGCGCATGAAGCCCCCGCTACCGTCCTGAACTCGCTGATGGAAGTGACGGCCGCCGGCGGCGCCCTGGGTATTCCGGGGCTCTACGTCACCGGTGATCCGGGCGGCGTGGACGAGGCCGCGAAGAAGGGCTCTCTCTCGCTCAGCCTTGGAACGGGCTGGGCAAAGTCGCTCAGCTTCACCACGGGACAGTGTCCGGTCATGAAGTACAACCGGCAGCTGATGATGGCCATCCTGCATGACAAGGTGCACATCGCCAAGAACGTCAACGCGAAGGCGATTGCCCTGGAGGATGCTCCGAAAGGTTACGCCGAATTCGACGCCGGCGCGGCGACGAAGTTCGTGCTCAACCCCAACGGGTATCTGAGCTAGCAGGCCCGGAACCCGGCGGCACTGCCGTTGCCCGCTGAGCTGGGGCTTCGGTGTGCCGCCGGGCCGCCGCCGCCGTCATATGCCGTCTGGAGCATGTGAGGGGCAGCCATCTGTTAACCTGCGATTTTTGAATATGCGTGACCGAGTTTTTACATTGTTTGCCCAATGTCTGGTTGGATAGTCCTTACTGAGAGGGACACTGGAGGCACCGCTTCCACCCAACCAAGAAGGTAGCAATGGAGCGCATCGAGGCCGAGCACCCCCGGCCACGTCATTTCCTACTTCATCTGAGCGACCCCCACCTGCTGGGGGGTCCGCAACCCCTGTACGGCGTCGTTGACAGCGAAGCCCTGCTCCAGCAACTCTTCGACGAGGTCCACGCCTCAGGTGCACGCCCCGAAGCCGTGATCTTCACCGGCGACCTCGCCGACCTCGGCGAACCGGAAGCCTACGCCAAGCTCCGCGCCATCGTGGAGCCTGCGTGCAGGGCCATGGGAGCGAAGGTCATCTGGGCGATGGGCAATCACGACGACCGGGCCAATTTCCGGGCCGGGCTCCTGGACCAGGCGGACAACGACGCCCCGGTGGATCACAGCTACTTCGTCAACGGGCTGCGCATCATCACCCTGGATACCTCCGTGCCCGGCTTCCACCATGGCGAGCTGAGCCAGGACCAGTTGGACTGGCTCGCCGCCGAACTCGCCACCCCGGCCCCGGACGGGACCATCCTCGCCCTGCACCACCCGCCGGTACCGTCCGTGCTGGACCTTGCTGTGCTGGTGGAACTCCGGGGACAGTCGGCGCTTGCCGGAGTCCTGCGCAACTCCGATGTCCGGGCCATCCTTGGCGGTCACCTGCACTACTCGACCACCGCAACGTTCGCCGGCATCCCCGTGTCCGTGGCATCAGCGACGTGCTACACACAGGACCTGAACGTTGCTGTGGGCGGCACACGCGGGCGCGACGGCGGGCAGGCGTTCAACTTGGTCCACGTCTACGAGCACACGATCGTGCACTCCGTGGTGCTGCTCGGCGACACCCCGGCTGTCGGGGAACTCGTCCCTCCGGCGGAAGTCCAGCGCCGGCTCGCTGCTGCGGGCATCACGATTCCGGAGCAGGCCCAGCTCGAAGCGCCGTCCCGGACGCCGGCGCACCGCAGGTACACCACCCTGAACTGATTCACCGACCTGCGGGCGCAGCCCGCAACTCTTGCCCGGCGGCTTCGTCCCGGCCCGCTGCTCCCTTGGCTACTTTTCCCAGGGCGCCTTGATGGGGTAGTACTTCTCCAGGAAATCCGTGACCAGTTCGGCGCGTTCTTCCGCGGGGACTTCCGGGAAGCTGCCGTCGTTGAGGCAGAAGAAGTCCATGTTCCGCTTGGCCAGGAGCTTGGGCAGGTAGTTCAGTCCGGCCCGGGCTGTGGTGTCCACATACTTCACCTTGGCAGCCGTCTGGGTCACGGCGCGGCCCGTGAGCAGCGCGTAGTAGTGGTAGAACGAGTTGGTCACGGAGATGTTGTCCGCCGCCCGGAACGTGCTCGCGGCGGTCTTGGCGAACTCGGCCGGGAACTCCTGTTCCATTTGCTCCACCACGCTGCGCCGCAAGGGGGCCGCCGTGTGCTCGAGGTGCCGGGTGGTGATGCGGCCGAAGCGGTCCCAGAGGAGTTTGCGGTTCACCCGGGCGGCGTTCTCAAAGCCGCTGCGTTCGGCGTCGTTGTCGCCCAGCCCGATCCGCGTCTCGGCCTCAATGAACTTCGTAATCCCGCCCGGGGTGAAGAACATGTCCGGTCCCACGGCCCGGCCAAAGAACATGTCGTCGTTGGAATACAGGAAGTGCTCGGAGAGCCCCTCGATGTGGTGCAGCTGGCACTCCACGGCCTGCGAATTGTGCGTCGGGAGGACCGAGGGGTCGGCGAAAAACTCTTCGCTGCGGACAATCGTGACGCTCGGGTGGTCCGCCAGCCATGCCGGTGCGGGGGAGTCTGTGGCGATGAAGATCCTGCGGATCCACGGCGCAAACATGTAGACCGAGCGCAGGGCGTACTTGAGCTCGTCGATCTGGCGGAAGCGGGCCTCGTGGTCATCGCCCTCGCCCACGACGACGCCGGCCATCCGGGCCCGACGGGCCGCGATGTACTCGGGGGAACTTCCGTCCACCCAGGAGAACACGAGGTCGATGTCGAAGCTGATGTCGCTGGCGTGGTCCGCGAACATGTTCTCGATAGTGGGCCATGTGTGGCCGTAGCGTTCCACTGTGCCGCGCACGGCGTCCTGGGCGAGCAGGGTGCGGCGCGTCAGGGAGTTCTCGATCGGGAGGATCAGCTGGTCGCCCTCGAAGCTCCAGAGCTCCAGCTGGACGCCGGCGGAAGCGCCGAACTCGAAGCCGCCCTCCGGTTCCACCCGGGGGCGGTACAGCCGGAAGATCCGGGCCTGGCGGTTCGGCGAGAGCTCGCCGTCGGCCACCAGCACGGAGGACTTCTTCTTTGCGTCCACGCTCATGGAGTAGAAGGGCTCGTCGCGGCACGCTTCGACGAGGGCGTCGCGCAGCACCTTGCGGTCTTTCCAGTCGACGGCGATCACCGGGCGGTGGTTGTTGCCGCGGACCAGCAGGTAGCCGAGGCCTGCGCCGGCCAGGACTGACCGCAGGAACATGAGGTCTTCGACCATGGCCTGATACGGCGTGCGGTTCTCGTTGATCAGCGCATAGCGGCCGCGGTGGCGGACGACGTCGGAGCGGGTCCGGAATCTGGCGACTGCGGCCGCCGACGTGACCTCGGCGTGGGCGTCCTCGGATGCCTGGCTGCCATAGTAAATCTCGTCTTGGATCGCTGCGTCGGTGATGTCGGATCTCCCGTTTCTTTGAGTGCGTTGATATCTACTTGCATGATAACGCGGCCCTCAAAATTGCCGCGGAATCCCGCTCGCACCGGGCGCGTGTGTGGCCGCACAGAAAGCGGCGGCAGCGGACCTCAGCCGGTGACGACGGCAAGCCAGTGGCGCAGGAAGGCGGCACCGGCGTCGTCGTGGATCACGTCCTCGCCGAGCCCGAGGTCGGCAGCGGTGAGGACCTCGTAGGGTTTGACCGGGATGCCGTCCGCCGGCCGGACGTCCACATGCTTCACGGCGTGGTCATTGTGGTGCAGCCAGTCGGCCATGGCGTAGTCTGTGCGGGAGTCGCCCACCGTGCGCCAGGCCTGCGGTGTGATGCCCTGGGCGGCCAGGAACTCCACCGCCCGGCTCGCGCCCAGATCCTTGCCCAGCCGCACCGACTCGATATCGGTGGAGATGATGGTCGGGTCGACGCGGAAGTCGATCTGGTCGTCCGAATCGGGGACGTGGTGGTCCAGCCGCACCACGCCGAGCCCGTGCCGGGCCATGAGGTTCATGGCGTCGGCGTCGAAGAGTTCCTGCTCGGCCCGGTAGTCCGGGTTGGCGACGGCGATATGCTGCTCCACGGAAACCATGGCGCGCTTGGTTTCGTCGTAGAACATGTGGGCGGAGTAGTCCTCGGCGACCAGGCGGCGGACGTCGTCGCCGAAGGCCTGCGGGATGGCGAGCTCGCGGTCGACGTGGACAGTGCCGGGGCCTTCGGCGGTGTAGCTGAACCAGACGGCGCCCTTTTCGCAAATGGCGTGGATGACGGTGCCGGCGGGCATGCCGGCGGCGATCATCGGTTCCATGACCTGCTCGCGGATGAACGTGTCCGAACGGCCGGTGTTGAAGATGACCGGCACGCCGGCGGCGGCAAGGGCCAGCAGGTCCGCAATGATGCCGGGCTGCACATCGCGGGTGACGGGGCTTGCGACCGGTCCGTCGACGTCGAGCAGCAGCGCCAGCACAGGGGAAGTCTCGGGTGAAGTCATACCGCTATTCTGTCAGCCGTCGGGAACCTTTGCGTGAAGTGTGGAGAAGATCGACGGCCGTGCGCCGGATGTGTCAATGCGGCCTGTGACAAATGGTTACCGTTTGGCCACAACCTCACGCCGGTCCGGGACTTTCATTCCTTTGCGCGTACAAGTTCCTTAGGCTGGCATGGTGATATTCAAAGCTGTGGGCGAGGGACGCCCGTACCCCGACCATGGTTACAACACGCCCAAGGACTGGGCGGCCCTGCCGCCGCGCCCGGTCCGGCTTGATGAGCTCGTGACTACCAAGCGCACGCTGGACCTCGAAGCTCTGCTGGCCGAGGACTCCACTTTCTTCGGTGACCTCTTTCCGCACGTCGTGGAGTACCGCGGCGTGCTTTACCTTGAAGACGGCCTGCACCGGGCAGTCCGCACCGCCTTGCACCAGCGCACCGCTATCCACGCGCGGGTCCTCGTGATAAATGGCTAGGAAGCGGGCTGACTCGACGGTCCTGCACGGGCACCGCGTCGTGAGTGGCTCCGAGCTGCGGGCCACGTTCGTGGAGGAGGACGGTGCCGAGGACAACCCCGTCCGGCTGCGCCGCAGGATCCTGCACGGCGTCGTGCTGGTGATGCTGGTCGGCGTGATCGTGGCGGCGATCGTGGTGGCGCTCGCCATCATGAACGGCCAGATCAAGATTGCCACGGCGGAACGGAGCAAGGCGCCAGTGTCGGTGTGCCCGGCGGCCACCTTCGACTACACGCCGCCGGAGAAGATCAACCTCAACATCTACAACTCCACGAGCCGGCCCGGACTGGCGCGGAGCGTCGCCGACCAGTTTGCCGCCCGGAAGTTTATCGTGGGCGCCGTGGGGAACACGACGTCGAGCTACCGCGGCGTGGCGCTGATCGTCTCCGGCGCCGCCGGACAGTCGGCCGCCTTCAGCGTCCAGCGCAACCTGCCGGGCTCGGACTATTTCCAGGACAACCGCACGGATCCCAGCGTGGATGTCATCCTGACCGGCGACTTCAAGGAACTGGCCAAGCCGGAACTCGTGGACCAGACGCCGGGCCAGCTTAGCTGCCCCCGCGAGAACCGGCGCATCGTGGATGAGAGCACCTGGCCGATTGCGCCGTCGGCGACGCCGACGGCCGGGTAGGCGCCGCCGCTTAGCTGCCGCGGCGGACCGGCCGTCCGGCGTCGTCGAACCTGGCCCCCGCGCCGAGCTGGATGAACCGCACCGTCCGGGCGAGCCGGGCCTCGGCCTCGGCGTCCTGGCCGGCGCCGTCGCCCCGGGCCGCGCTCGAGGAGAGCGTGCCGTGGATGAGCTGGGCCAGCTGGGCGATGTCCGACTCGGGCAGGTAGCCCTGGGCCATGCCGTCGCGCAGGATGCCTTGCAGGAGCACGCTGAGCTCGCCCACGTGGTCGGCGAGTTTAGCGAACGACGATGGCGAGAGCACTGCCGCCATGGCCGGCCCCGGCGGCAGGTGGCGCCGGCTCAGGTCCTCCACCTGGGCCCGGACGTAAACAGCCAGCCGCTCTACCGGGTTCTCCAGCGAATCCAGCGACTCGCGCAGGTCGACCAGGAACCGCTCGGTCTCGTCCAGGGCGTACGCGATGAGGAGCTCTTCGATGTCCGCATAGTAGTTATAGACGGCCGTCCGGCCGATCCGGGCGTGGCGCGCGACATCGGTCATGGTCAGGCCGGGCAGCCCGTGGGTGAACAGGAGTTCCCCGAATGCGGTCAGGATGCGGCGCTGGGTCTCGGCACGTTGGGCGGCGTTGCTCGCGGCCGAAATCCTAGGCATACGGACACTTTAGCGCGATCTGTCACCAAATCGGGCGGGTGGGAGGCTGCGACACGGCCGGGCACGCTCAGTTCCGCGGAAGTCATGTCGGCCCGCGCACCATCTACGGAGCAGCCAGACGCGAAGTCAGGGTCGAGTCTTGCCGGCGGGCGAGAACGACGTGCTCACCACCCGGCCGTGCCCGGGCCACCCTTGAACGGGCCAACGATCTGTCTGGTGATCCAACCGCCGTAGAAGTCACCCTCCTGGAAGGTCACCTGCTCGCCGTCGACCTCGCAGGAATCCATGTGCTCCGGGTAGAGGGCCACTCGGGTACTGAGCGCCTCGAACCCCCGGGTGGGTTCCGGGTAGGTCCACCCGGCACGGGGAACGACGACTCCGCCGGCAACGACGTCGAAGTAGTGCGCTTCTCCCTTGAACTCGCAGAAGCTGGTGCCCTGGACAGGGACGAGAACACCGGCAGGGAATGCGTCCAATGGCAAGTAGTAGACGGGGGGATGACTCGTCTCCAGGACGCGCACTGCATCGGTGGTGTCGGCAATCACCTGCCCGCCAAGCCGCACGATGACCCGTTCCGATCGCGGCTCGACCCTTGGCGGCCGCGGGTAGTCCCACACCGATTCTTGACCGGCGTTGAGTTTGATGGGCTGGGGACGCCGAAAGAAGCCGGAAAATCCTCGAGCAGAAGTCATGTCCCCATGGTGCCATCTAATGTGGTGGGCGTACGCGGTGGAGGACGAAAAGCCGGACGGGTAAACCTTCGCACGCACCGCCCCGGTGGCCTCCGTTGAGCGCGAAAACGCCACCTGGCTCGCGAACGATCAGCGCCGGGCGGTACGGTCGAACGCTTCACTCATAGATGGTCGGGATGGCCGGTTCGCCGGGCTGCAGCCGGTCCACGACCCGGGGCAGCTCCGCCATGGAGGCCGTGTGCCGCTCCCGCGCCCGCCCCACCGCGTCCGGCCCGGTCCAGCCGGGCAGGAGTTCGCCGTCCTTCATGAACTGCTGCAGGAGCGGTCGGCCGTTCTTGTCGTCCGTCGGCGGATGGCCCACGCCGAGGACCTCATGGGTGGCGGTGCCGCGGTCATCCAGGCGGCGTACGGCGAACTTGCGGCCGCCCACGTTGATTTTGTCCTTGGAGGTCTTCGCAACGGCAACGAGCCCGCCGGAGTCACCGGCCCGGCTCACCAGCTTGTAGACCATGCCGGCCGTGGGCGCCCCGGAACCGGTCACCAGCGATGTGCCGATCCCGTAGGAATCGGCCGGCGCTGCCCGGAGCGCGGCGACGGAGAACTCGTCCAGGTCCGAGGTCACCACGATCCTGGTGTGCACATTGCCGAGGCTGTCCAGAAGTTCGCGGACCCAGTGTGCCTGGGCCACGAGGTCTCCAGAGTCCAGCCGGATGGCCCCGAGCTTGTCTCCGGCGAGGTCGACGGCGGTGCGGACGGCCGCTTCGACGTCGTACGTGTCCACGAGCAGCGTGGTGCCTGTCCCCAGCGAGGCAAGCTGCGCCGCGAAGGCGTCGCGCTCGGAGTCGTGGACCAGCGTGAAGGAGTGGGCCGCGGTGCCGACGGTCCGGAGGCCGTAGCGCCGGCCGGCGGCCAGGTTGGACGTGCCGGAAAAGCCCGCGATCACGGCCGCTCGGGCCGCCGCGGCGGCCGCTTCCTCGTGCGTGCGGCGGGACCCCATCTCAATGCAGGGCCTGCCGCCTGCGGCACTGGTCATCCGCGACGCGGCCGAGGCGATGGCGCTGTCGTGGTTCAGCACCGACAGGACGTAGGTCTCCAGGACGCAGGCCTCAGCGAAGGTCGATTCCACGATCAGGACGGGGGAGTGCGGGAAGTAGGCCTCGCCTTCCGGGTAGCCCCAGATGTCGCCGGAGAACCGGAAGGCGGACAGGTGCTCCAGCGTGTCCTCATTGACCACCCCGGTGCCGGCCAGGAAATCGAGGTCGTCCTGGTCGAAGCGGAAGTCCGCGATGCCTTCAAGGAGCCGGCCGGTGCCGGCCACGATCCCGTACCGGCGCCCGGCCGGGAGCCCGCGGGCAAAGGCCTGGAAGACGGACCGGCGGTGTGCCGCCCCGGAGTGGAGCGCCGCCTGGAACATGGTCAGCTCGTAGTGATCGGTAAACAGGGAGGTCCGGGATCCGTCCGGTCCGGCCGAAGTGTCCATGATTCACTCTAGGCCGGGGATCGCAGTGACGGCCCCGAATTCGCCGGAATCCTGCGGGGTCGCCGGAAACTTCCGGCGAACCCGGGTGTTTCCCGCGAACTCGGACGTTTCCGGCGAATTCGACGGCGTCGGACTCAGGCGGTGCGGCTCAGACGCTGCAGCCGTCGGGGCCGCAGGCCCCGGACGCCGCAGAAGCATCCCCTTCGGCGGCATCCGCAGCCTCCGTGCCGGCGGCGCCCACCATGACCAGCGGGTGGCTGTCCTGCCAGGCCTGCTCAAGGGCGGCGCTGAACGTGTCTGCCGGCTGGGCGCCGGAGAGCCCGAACTTCCGGTCGATCACGAAGAACGGGACGCCGCTGATGCCCAGGGCCCGGGCCTCCGCGATGTCGTTCCGGACGTCGTCGGCGTAGGCGTCCGTGCTGAACAGCTCCGCGAGGTCGCCGGCATCGAGTCCGAGGTCCAGTCCCAGACCGGTCAGGTACTCCTGGCTGCCGATGTCTTTGCCGTGTTCGAAGTGGTCGCTGAGCAGGCGTTCCTTTGCGGCGTCCTGCTTGCCGTGGGCGGCGGCGAGGTGGAGCAGCCGGTGGGCCGTGAAGCTGTTGGCCACCACGACGGCGTCGAAGCGGTAGTTCAGTCCCTCGCCCTTGGCCTGGGCGGCGACGTGCTCGAACATCTGGGACACCTGCGCCGGGGCCATGCCCTTGCGGGTGCTCAGGTAGTCCAGTTCGGTGCCGTCGTAGTGCTCCGGGAGCGTGGGGTCCAGCTGGTAGCTGCGCCACTGCACCTCCACGGCATCGCGGTGCGGGAAGGCCGCGAGGGCGGTTTCGAATCGGCGTTTGCCGATGTAGCACCAGGGGCAGGCGACGTCGGACCAGATTTCAATCTTCATGCCGGCAACAACCTCCGCCGGGGCCCGCTCATTCCCCGGCGCCCTGTCGGCTTCGTCACGGGCAGGCCCGCGTGAATAGGGCGCCGGCCGTCCCGGCATTCCCCGCGCTCACGGCGAGACCCGGCGTTCCATGACGAAGTCGTGCTCCACGGTGTCGCCCAGCTGGAAGGACTTGGTGCCGACCTTGCGGAAGCCGGACTTCTCGTAGAACCGGATGGCCCGGGCGTTCTGGCTGTTCACGCCGAGCCACAGTCCGCGGGCACCTGCCGCCACGGCCGCGGCGATGCTGGCGCGCATCAGTTCGGCGGCGGAGCCCAGTCCGTGGTGGTCCGGGTGGACGTAGCACTTGCTGAGTTCGGTGCACGGCAGCTCGGCCAGGACTGCGGCCACCTCCGGGTCCCGGGTGGGGCGGGCCACCAGCAGGCTGTAGCCGCGGAGCTCGCCGTCGGCGTCGATCACCAGCACCGTGACCGCCGGATCGTCCAGATAGGCCCGGAAATTGGCCTCGCTCAGGGTGTTGGCCAGATGGGCCGCGATGTCCTCCGGCCGGGATTCCGGCGGGCACGCGAGCGGGAAGGTGACGGCAGCAAGCGCTGCCAGCCTCCCGGCGTCGTCCGCGGTTGCTGTCCGGATCTGGTGCGTCATAGCTAAAACCCTAGTCCGCCGCGGAGCCCGGGCATCAATGGCGTGGTTGCCGGGCAGAGCTACCTATCAGATGGTGTAGCGAAGGATTCCGACCGCCTCCACGTTTTCCGGCAGATCGGAGCGGCGCACGGCCAGGACCCGGGCGCCCGCGCCGAGGGCCCGGCGCGCGATTTCCTCAACCACGTCCTGCCCAGTGTCCCCGTCGAGGGTGAGCGCGCCGTCGTCTCCGACGGCACCGTTGACTTGTGCATCCATGTCCACGGCGAGCGTCGCAATGGCGCCGAAGGCGGCGGCCCGAGCCAGGTCGCTGAGGTCGGTCGTGCCACGGCCGTTGGAACGACGCTCCTCGAACGTCGTTTGCAGAGCAACAAGATCGGCCGCGTAGATCCGGTCGAGCACACCACGCGCCGCTTCCGCCAGTTGGGCCGGTGTCAGTTCATCGGGGTTTCCCTCGATGACTTCGGACGCAAGGTGTGCGTAGCCTGTGAGGTTGCGGTAGATGCTGGTGAGTGGTTCCGTCGCAGCGATCACCAGCGGGAGGGAATTCCCGTTTAAGAGTGGACGAAGCGCATGGTCGACGGAACGGGCATATTGGGTCAGCCGTACCTTTCGTCCCTCGTCGCCCTGCAGCCGGCCGGATGCGGAGCGGCCGCCTATCGATTCGAGCCCGACGGCACTTGCTGCATCCCGGGGCATGCCCGGTACCGTGACCTCCTCTGCCGGCCGGTCCGCCGTGACCTCAATGAGCCGCGCCCCGTTCTGTGAGATTGCGAGCACGAGCGCCGCGTTCGGGAAGGTGAGTGCGCGAAGCAGCGGGGTGATGGCGAAGCGGTCGGACACGCTCACGTGGTCCTCGAGATCGTTGGGCAAACGGAACTCAAGAATTGATGTTGGAGTCACGAAGATGGCCACGCTCCGCCCCATGTCAAACCAGAACTCCGGGGATCCCAGCAGCTCGTCGAGGAAGGTTTCTATCGCGGCCACTGCGTCGTTGTTTCCGCCTTGGCGGAGCTGTTCGACGGCGGAACTGAACAAGGACCGGGCTCTGGACTGATTGTCCTCCGAATGGGCCGGGACGCTGCTCGTCGAAAGATACACGGTGACGCTGTGTGGATCGCGCGCGGCGGCCAGACGTTCCACGTCGTACCGGGTCGGCATATCGATGTGCATGGGGGTGCTCCTTTTTGCTATCTCTCCGCTGGGTCGCACGAGGAGGGGGATTTTCCTGCACCTACTCGATGCGCAAAGCCGCACCGAGGGTCAGCAATACCGGATCAGCCCAGCATCGGACCCCGCGGAGTCCCGTGTCAACAGTCGGCGGAACTTGCAGTACGGAGGTGTTCGGCGCCGGTAGCCAGTTCGGCCAGCACCCTTAGCGGACCGCAGGGATGCGGATTGTCTCGGTCACGTGGCACTCCGGGAGTGCGTGCGGGTGGTGGCTGGGGTACATATCTCAGGCCAACACATGGACAGCATTTCTTAGCCGGCGGCCGACTGGAGATGACGCCTGATGGCCTCGACCACCAGCTGGTGGTCGTCGTCGGACGAAAGCCCGGACGCCGTGACTGCCGCAATGACACCGACGCCCTTGACCCGGATGGGGAACGAGCCCCCGGCCAACGTGTAGTCCTCCGCGGCGAGCCACCCTCCTTGCATTGGATCGAAATCTTTGACCGCGAACTCCTCGGCGAGCAGGGCCGTGCTGCGTTCAAAGCGGAGCGTCGTGGCCGCCTTGCGGCGGATCCATTCCTCCTGGTCGGCGGTGGCTCCGGGCAGGACACAGCGGAAGAGGACCAGGTTGTGCCGGCGTATATCGATGGCAACGGAATGGCCCCCGGCGATCGCGCGGTTGGCGATGAGCGAGCCGAGGCGCCAGGCATCGTGGTGATCAAAGCCCGGGAAGACGAGTTCTTCCTCGTGCCGGCGCAGTTCGGCGATCCGCGGTGAGTCGGTGTCAGTCATGGAGAGTCTCGTCCGGTGTGGAGTCGGCGTCGTAGCTGAGACCGATCTGGCGTCGGATTTCGTCCATTGCTGCCATGACGGCCACTGATTCGCGGGGCGGAAGGATGGTGCCGGAGGTTACGCCTTCCCTGACCAGTCGTTCCAGTTCGGCGGCCTGGTACTGCATTCCGCGGCTGTTGACAGGCTGCTCATAGCGTTCAACAACGCTGCCATCCAAGGCATGAACTGTGAAGGGCGTGGGGTTGTACCAAGTGGATTCGATATCGATCCACCCTTCGGTCCCGATGACCATAGCCCGGTTGGCGCTGGCGGCGTCCAGTTCGCAGTCCACAATGGCCTGCTGACCGCCAACATATTCAAAGATGGCTGCAGTCTGCCGGTCTACCCCGGTAGCGGTCATGGACGCACTGGCGCGAATGGTCTCCGGAGTGCCCAGGATGTCGAACGCAAAGGAGACCGGGTAGATGCCGAGGTCCAGCAGCGCTCCGCCGCCCAGTGCAGGATCGTTCAGCCGGTGGGCAGGGTCCTTGGGCAGGCTCTGGTTGTGGCTGGCGACCACCTTCCGGACCTCGCCGATGGTGCCTTCCTCGATGATTGCGCGGATGCGGATCATGTGCGGGAGGAATCGCGACCACATGGCTTCCAGCGCCACGAGCCCTTTGGATTCCGCGAGGTCGACAACGTCCTGGGCTTCGCGGGCGTTCATGGTGAACGACTTCTCCACCAGCACATGCTTGCCAGCATTCAAGGCCAACAAGGCATTGGCGTGGTGGAACGGGTGCGGCGTGGCGATGTAGACCACGTCAACCAGCGGGTCGGCCACCAAGTCCTCATAGCTGCCATGCGCGGTTGCCACACCGTACTCTTCAGCGAACGCCTGGCTCGAATCCAGGGTCCGGGAGCCGACGGCCTGGACGGTGAAGCCGTTCTCGATCAGGTCCTGGGTTTGCAGCCCCGCGATGAATCCGGTGCCGAGGATTCCCCAGCGGATGCGGCCGTCAGAGGTGCCGGTGGGCTGATTAGTCACGTGCTTGGTCCTTCGGTGAGTCGGTGGTGGCCAGCGGGTAAGCCACAAACGCAAAGCGCCTGGAATCCGGTGACCAACTATTAACGTTGAGGGTTCCTTGGCCGCCGAAGAGGGGCCAGGTGTGAAGCGGTGCGGTCCAGTCGCTGGTGGAGACAAGCACGACGGCGACCGGCAGGTCCGCGGGGTGGCCCTCCGTGCCGCGGGGGAAACGGATGTAGCTGGCCCAGCCGCCGTCGGGGGATAGATGCGGGAACCAGTCGACGGTTTCGCTCTCTAGGAGGCGCTCGAAATCGCTTCCGTCAACCTGGACTCGGGCAAGCTGGGCGTGGCCGTGGAGAGCGCTGAAGGACTCCGTGTTCAGGTAGAGCCACTTTCCGTCGGGCGAGTATTCCGGTCCGTCGCAATGGCCGGGGCCGACATCGACGCCGGCGGTAGCGCCGCCGTCGGACGGTATGGTCCTGAGGCGGCCCGGCTGCGTGAAGTCTCCGGCCTCGATGCCGACGTATGCCAGCTGGGATCCATCCGGGCTGACGCCGTGCAGGAAGTGGAAGGAGCCGTCGGCGTCGGTGATCCGCTCCGCCGGACCTCCACTCAAAGCTGCCCGGTAGATGTGGCCGTCGTTCGCCGAGAGGAAGATGCCGGTGCCGTCGGGTGCCAGGACGTGGTCGTTGTTGAGGTCGGGGATGCCGGTCAGCGGGACCTGGCTGATGGTCCGGCCTGGCAACTCAAACCGCCACAGCTTCCCGTCCCCGTTGAGGACGAGGGCCGAGCCGTCAAGAGTCCAGTTGGGCGCTTCGAGGAGGAGCTCGTCGGTGCTGTAGACAAGTTCGGATTCGCCTGTGACGGACGCTATCCAGACCTCGCAGCGCTGGCCGGTCTGAAGGGTACGCAGCATGCTCAGAGTTCCTTGATCCGGATGTTCCGCCACCGGCACTGCGCGCCCTTGCCCCAGCGGGCCTCGCCGAACATGGAGTCGTTGTCGTGGACTTCCAAGGCGATGTGCCCGCGCTCTCCGAGAACACCCAGGACATCTGCCGGGTTGTAGTTCGGCGAGTCCAGCGTAGCGGTGTCCAGTTCGGCGATCTTGAGACCGTTGACCCAGGTGGTGATGACCGGCAGGGCGCCGACGCAGCGGATGCGGAGTTCGTTCCAGCCGTTCCATCGCCAGACGTTGAGGAAGTCCTCGACGTCGGCGGCGTGCTTCAGGCGGCCACGCTTTTCTTCCGTGACAGGCTCCACCGACGTGGCCGGGTTGTCCGCAATCAAACCCGTGGGTCGCCCGTCAGCGTCCATGGCCACGTTGACGGCGAAGGGTACGGCGGAGAAGCTCGCCAGGCCGTTGCCGAAGAACCCGCCGATACCGCCGGAGGGACGGTGGTCCACCAAGACCTGGAAGCCTTCCCAAGTATCCGGCCGGCGCCGGATCATGACGCCGGTGTCGGCCGGCCAGTCTGGGCGCATTTCCAGCACGAGTTCGAAGTCGCCGAATGCCTGCTCGCTCACCAGGTAGCCGCCGTAACCGCTGCCGGGGGAGTCCTGCTCGCCGACCAGGACGCCGTCTTCCACGAACCAGCGGGCCGGGTGCTTCTCGGGCTCCACCGGCGGGGTCAAACCCAGGGCGGCAAAGCGTTCCGAGAGGGCCGGACCGCCCGGATACTCGGTGCCATAGACGCGGGGTACCGATCGCCAGCCAGCCAAAGTGGTGCCGTCGAACAGCGGGACAAAACGGTCGCCGCCGTCGGGCGTTTCAATGCCTGACATGAACGTGCCCTTACTGTTTGAAGGCGGCGTCGAAGGAGGTGTTCGAGGCCGGGAAGTCGAACTTCTTGAGGGCGGCGAGGGCTTCGGGGGCGCCGTGGAGCCGGTCCATGCCGGCGTCCTCCCACTCGACGGAGATGGGGCCGTCGTAGCCGATCGCGGTGAGGGCTCGGAAGGACGATTCCCAAGGCACGTCCCCGCGGCCGGCGGAGACGAAGTCCCAGCCGCGGCGCGGGTCGCCCCAGGGCAGGTGCGAGCCCATGACGGTGTTCCGGCCGGTGGGGCGCAGCTTGGTGTCCTTGCAGTCGACGTGGTAGATCCGGTCCTTGAAGTCCCAGATGAAGGAGACGGGGTCGATGCCCTGCCACATGAAATGGGACGGGTCCCAGTTCAGGCCGAAGGCCTCGCGGTGGCCGATCGCCTCGAGGGTGCGGACGGTGGTCCAGTAGTCGTAGGCGATCTCGGAGGGGTGAACCTCGTGGGCGAACCGGACCCCGCAGTCGTCGAAGACGTCCAGGATGGGGTTCCAGCGGTCAGCGAAGTCCTGGTATCCGGCCTCGATGACCTTCTCCGGCACGGGCGGGAACATCGCGACGTACTGCCAGATGGAGGACCCGGTGAACCCGACCACGGTGTCCACGCCGAGGGCCTTGGCGAGCCGGGCGGTGTGCTTCATTTCCTCCGCGGCGCGCTGGCGCACGCCCTCAGGCTCGCCGTCGCCCCACACGCGCGCCCCGACGATGGCCTCGTGCCGGAAGTCGATCGGGTCATCGCACACGGCCTGGCCCTTGAGGTGGTTGGAGATGG
>NZ_BAAAQB010000012.1:127007-242357 GCF_039531445.1 Arthrobacter humicola
CTTTTCCAGGACGGCGAGTTTGGATTCGACGTAGCCGGGCTCGTCCCAGCGCCAGGCGTCCAGGTGGTCGCCGGAGACGGCGATTTCCAGGCCGTCGTAGCCCCAGCCGGAGGCCAGGCGGGCGACTTCCTCGAAGGGGAGATCGGCCCACTGGCCGGTGAACAGGGTGTACGGGCGGGGCATGTCAGGCTCTTTCGGTAGCGGGCTGGGTGGTCGGTGCGGACGGGGCGAGCTGGATGAGCGAACTCTTGGCCGCGGCGCTTTCTTCCACGGCGGCGAGGATCCGCTGGACGTTCAGGCCGTCCTCGAACGACGGCGACGGCGTGGTTCCGGTGCCCACCGCCACGAGGAAGTCGCGGATTTCGTGCGTGAACGTGTGTTCCCAGCCGAGCACGTGGCCCTGCGGCCACCACGCGTCCGCGTACGGGTGCTCGGGCTCGTTGACCAGGATGCGGCGGAAGCCCTGTTCCCTCACGGGCAGGGTGGCGTCGAGGAAGCCGAGCTCGTTGAGGTCCTCGAGATCGAACAGCAGGGCTCCCTTGTCGCCGTAGATCTCCAGCTTGAGCGAGTTCTTCTGGCCGGTGGCCACCCGGGAGACCTCCACGGAGGCGATGGCCCCGGAGGCGAGGGTCAGCGTGGCCCAGGCGGCGTCGTCGACTGTCACGTCCTCCAGCCCGGTGGCGCCGGGGCGCTGCGGGGTGAAAGTGTGCAGCCGGCCGGAGACCTCGGTGACCTGGCCGCCGAGGAGGAACAGCACCTGGTCGATCGCGTGGCTGGCGATGTCGCCCAGCGCGCCGGACCCTGCGGTGTCCTTGTTCAGCCGCCAGGTCATGGGCGAGTCCGGGTCCACGAGCCAGTCTTGCAGGTACGCGGCACGGACGTGCCGGATGGTGCCGAGCCGGCCCTCCGCGATCAGCTCCTTTGCGAGGGCCAGGGCGGGGACCCGGCGGTAGTTGAATCCGATCATGGACTGCACGCCCCGGGTCCGGGCGGCCCGGGCGGCCTCCGCCATGGCCTCGGCCTCGGCCAGGGTGTTGGCCAGCGGCTTTTCGACCAGGACGTGCTTGCCGGCGGCCAGGGCGGCGATGGCGATTTCCGCGTGCATCCAGCCCGGGGCGCAGATATCGACAATCTGAATGTCATCACGGGCGATCACCTCGCGCCAGTCGGTGGAGGACTCGGCCCAGCCGTATTTCGCGGCGGCCTCCGCCACCCCGGCGGGGTCGCGTCCGACCAGGACGCGACGTTCGAAGGCCGGGACGTCGAAGTAGCTGGCAACATTCCGCCAGGCATTCGAGTGGGCCTTGCCCATGAACGCGTACCCGATCATGGCCACTCCCAAGGGGGACGATCCGGGGGTAGTTTCGTGGGAGTTCATTACTGGTTCCTAGAGTGTGGAAGCGGTGGGGTCCCAGTCCTCGGGGAGGGCTGCGGAGGCGGGGGCGGAGCTTTCCACGTCGACGAACGCGCCGGAATCGATCGACTCGGAGATCGAGACCATGGTGTCCAGGACGTGGTAGGCAAGGTTGCCGGTGGCGCGGTGCGGGACGCCGGCGCGGATGGAGCGTGCCATGTCCAGCACGCCCATGCCGCGGCCCTGGCTGGGGCCGGTCGCCGGGATAACAGTCCACTCCTCGTCGCCGGCGCGCCAGAGCCTGACGTCCCCGTCGAAGTAGTTCGGATCCGGCAGCGAGATGGTGGCCTCGGTCCCGGTGATCTCCACAAAGCCCATCCGCAGCCGGGGTGACTCGAACGAAAAGACGCTGTGGGAGGACGCGCCGGACTCGAACTGGGCCATCGCGGAGACGTGGGTGGGGACCTCGACCGTGAATTCCTCGCCGGCCTTGGGCCCGGAGCCGATCATCCGGACTTCCTTGGCCTTGGACCCGGTGGCGGCCACGCGGCGCACGGACCCGAACGTCTGGACCAGAGCCGTGAGGTAGTACGGGCCCATGTCGAACAGGGGGCCGGCGCCGTACTGGAACAAGAAGGCCGGGTTGGGGTGCCAGGATTCCGGGCCGGGGGTCTGGAACGTGGTCATGGCGGTCAGCGGGGTGCCGATGTCGCCGCGTTCGATCAGCCGCCGCGCGGTCTGCAGCCCGGCCCCCAGGAACGTGTCCGGGGCGCAGCCCAGCCGCAGCCCCGCGGCGTCGGCGGCCTTCAGCAGGCCCAGGCCCGATTCGCGGTCCAGCGAGAACGGCTTTTCCGTCCAGACGTGTTTGCCGGCGTTGACGGCGGCCGTCGCCACCTCCACGTGCGCTGCCGGGATGGTCAGGTTCACGATGATCTCGACGTCGGGGTGGTTCAGGGCCGCATCCACGCCGCCCCACTCCGGGATGCCGTATTCCTTGGCGCGCGCCTCGGCGGCTTCTTCGAAGAGGTCGGCGATCACGTGGACCTTGAGGTCGGGGAAGACGGTCAGGTTGTCCAGGTACTGCTTGCTGATGTTTCCGGCGCCGATGACGGCGACGCCCACCGGGCCGCGTCCGGTTGCTGCGGTGCTCATGCGTTCACGCCCTTGGCGCTGGCGGAACCGCTCTGCAGGTAGCCCAGGGACTGGGCGATGCCGTCGAAGATGTCGCCGGAGTAATCGTCAAACTCCACGACGCCGACCTCAAGGGACTGCGCCGCCTCGATGACATCCCACACGGGAATTTTGCCCTGACCGGCGGGCTGCTGGGCCTTGGTATCGGTGGAGACGGGGCCGTCCTTGATATGGATGAACTTCACCCGGTCGCCGAGGCGCTCAAGGAGGGCAACCGGGTCCTGGCCGCCGACGGCGGCCCAGTAGGTGTCCACCTCTAGGACAAGTTCCGGGTCCAGGAGTCCTTCGAAGTACTCCAGGGCGGTCTGGCCCTCGATGCTGGACTCCAGCTCCCAGGCGTGGTTGTGGTAGCCGACCCGGATGCCGTACCCGGCACCCTTCTTGGCGGCGGCATTGAGTTTCGCGGCGGTGGCCCGGATGTCCTCGGCGGACTGCCAGTGCTCGGCCGGGAGGTAGGGATCGATGACCGTGCTGATGCCCAGTTCCTTGGCCGCGGCGAAGATCTCGTCCTGGTCCTGGCTCAGCAGCGGGGCGTGGCCGGACGGGGCGGTCAGGCCGTTCGCCTTCAGAGCTGCGCCAAGCTCGGCGGCCGTGGCGACGAAGTTGTAGGGCTCCACCTGGGTGAAGCCGAGCTCGGCAACCTTCTTGATGGTGCCGGGCAGGTCTTCCTGCAGGGCGTTGCGGAGGGTGTACAGCTGGATTGAGTAGGACATTGCGTTCCTTTGCGGGGAGTCGGTTGTTCTCAAGTAGGGGAGCGGCCCTGCGGCTAGCCGGCCGACGTCGGGGGTGGAGCCAGGTGTCTAGCGGCCGGCGAGGGATCCGCCGATGCCGCCGACGCTGAAGTATTTGTTCAGGGTGGCGAAGACGATGATGGGCGGGAGCATCATGATTAGGGCCAGGGCCATGACCCCGGACCAGTCGGTGTTGTTCTGCTGGAAGAACGACTGCACGCCCATGGGCAGGGTGAAGATTTCGTTGGAGCGCAGGAACACGATGGCCACGAGGTAGTCGTTCCAGGCAAGCAGGAAGGCGAAGATCGCCGTGGAGAGCACGCCCGGGAGGGAGTTGCGCAGCACCACCTTGCTGAAGCTGCCAAAGACGGAGCAGCCGTCGATCCAGGATGCCTCTTCCAGGCTGATGGGGATGGAGTCGAAGTAGGCGGCCATCATCCAGGTGGCCACGGTCATGGTGGAGCCGACGTAGATGATGGTTATCCCCATCAGGTTGTCGACGAGGCCCATGCCGGCGAAGAGGATGAACAGCGGCACCACGGAGGTGATGATGGGCAGGGACTGCATGACGAACAGGAGCAGGGAGTAACCGGAGACGGCCTTGGACCGGCCGCGGGAGAGGACATAGCCTGCCGGGGCGGCGACGGCCACCGAGACGGTCACCGTGCTGAGCGTGGTGATGAGGCTGTTTTGAAGCCAGGTCGCGGCGAGGGTTTTCGAGAAGACGTCGGTGATGTTCTCGAAGGTCAGGCCGGTGGCGGTGCTGTTCGGTCCGGGCGTGAAAGCGAGGAGGACGGTCACCATGATCGGGATGAGCACTATCGCGGTGATGGCCAGGATGGCGGTGAAGCGCCACCAGCGGCCGCGCAGGCCGGCTTCGGAAAGGGTGCGGCGGGGTTGGCCGGTGTCGGCGACGCCGAGGGCGGGGCCGGATTCGGGGTGGGCGTGGAGGACTGCGCTCATTATTCGACGCTCGACTTTCGGATCTGGCGGTACAGGATGACCGACACCACCACGAGGGTGATGGTCATGAGGAAGGCGATCGCGACGCCCGGTCCGGTCTGGAAGTCCTGGAAGACGGTGCGGTAGGCCAGCACCACGAGGGAGGTGGTGGCGTCCACGGGTCCGCCGCCGGTGAGCAGGTAGATGGTGGGGAAGTCGTTGACGCAGAAGATCGTCATGAGGATCCAGCTGATGTAGGTGGACCGTGCGATCAGCGGCAGGGTGATGCCGGAGAACTGCTGCCAGCGGCTCGCGCCGTCCATGCTGGCGGCCTCGTAGACGGTGGTGTCCACGGAGGCCAGGGCCGCCGAGGTCATCATCATCATGAAGGGGAAGCTGACCCAGACCTTGAAGATGCAAACGGTAATGGCCGCGAGCGTCGGGTCGGCGAGGAAGAGCGGCGTGCCCAGTCCGAGGTTCCGGCAAATGCTCGGGATGAGGCTGTCCGGAGTGCCGACCAGCCAGTTCCAGGCAGTGGAGGACACCACAATCGGCACCACCCACGGCAGCAGGAGCAGGACTTTGAAGGTCCCCCCAGCGGGGATTTTGGTGCGCAGCAGCAGGGCCAGGCCCAGGCCCAGGAGCCAGGACCCGAAGACGCCCACGATCGTGAAGATCAGCGTGAAGCGGGCGGCTTTCCAGAATGCCTCGGACGACAGGACCGTGGCGAAGTTATCCAGGCCGACGAACTCGCCGGTGTCCAGGAGGGAGCCGTTGTGCGTGGCCTGGATGCCGGCGTAGATGAGGGGGTAGCCGTGGATCAGGATCAGCAGGACGACCGAGGGCAGCAGGAGCCAGAAGAACGTCTTGCGGGTCTGCGAACTGAGTTTGCTCTTGCGGTTGACAGATTTGGCGGGCTTGCCCGGCCCGCCGGGGGCAACGCCCCGGCGGGCCCGGCTCAGGCCGGTCTGGGCTGTGGTCAATGCCATTGGAGCGCCGCTTACTTCTTCAGAACCGATTGCAGCCCGGACTGGAACGTCTGCAGCGCGGACTTCGCATCGGTCTTGCCGGTCAGGATGGTCTGGGTGAACTGGTTGAGGGCCTGGCCGCCGTCGAGGACGGCAAGATTGGCATTGAGTGTTGTGCCTTGGGCGGCGAACGTCTTGGCGATCGGCACGTACTCCTTGACGATCTTGACGTTGTTGGGATCGGACGTGAACTCGGGAAGCTCGGTGATGGACTTGAAGACCGGCAGCGCGTTCATGAGCTTCTGCTGCCAGAGCTGCTTGAGCTGGCCCAGGTAGGCGACCAGGAAGGCCTCGGACGACGCCTGTGAGGGGGTGTTGGTGTACATCATGATGTTGTTCGGGAAGACCAGGGCGGCCTTGTCCCCGTGCGGGCCGGCCATGGGGCTGGCGACCACAAGGTCGCCAGATGTGTCACCGACACGCTCGGGAACTCCCAGCGTCAACATGCCGAACGCGGCCTTCTTGTTCTTCCACTGGGCGTTGAGGTTGTCCGAGGTGTAGCTGACCGCGGCGGGGTCGATGATGCCGTTGGAGACCAGCTCCAGCAGGAATTCGACGGCCTCGACGTTGCGGTCGTTCATAACATCGAGCTCACCGGAGGGGGTGAACACGCCGCCGCCGTTGTTGAGCATCATCATGATCATCAGGTGGTTGCCGATGTTGTTGCCGGCGCCGGAGCCCGTGGCAAAGCCGACGGCGCCCATGCTCTTGAACTTCTTGCCAGCCTCAAGCAGGGATGCCCAGTCGGTGGGAACCGCGACGCCGGCCTGGTCGAACAGCGACTTGCGGTACCAGAGCGGACGGATGTCCAGCTGCCACGGAACGGCAACATAGCCCTTGTCCGTCTTGAACGGCTCCAGCACGCCCGGCAGGAAGTCATCGAACTGGCCGTTCTTCTTCAGTTCATCCACCACCTTGTCCGCGTAGGCAATCTGGCCCTGCTGCTCGAACTGGAAGGCCTGGAAGCCGCCGCCGGTGGACACTGCCGGTCCGGTCTTGGAAGCGATGGCCGAGGAGAACGTCTGGTAGAAGTTCGCCCACTGGATGGTCTGGTAGCTGGCCTTGAGGTTGCCCGAGGCCGGCGCATAGCCCTCTGCGATCTTCTTGGCGGCGTCGTTGTACGCGGGGGTGGCCCACGGCATATCCCAGAACTTGATGACGCCGCTGCCGCCTGACTGGGAGGCGGAGCCGCCGCCGCACGCCGCGAGGAGCGGTGCGCTCGCCGCGGCTGCGGCGAAGCCCAGGAATCCCCGGCGGGAGAATGCGGTGGAGGTTACAGAGGACTTGATCGTCACGATGATTTCCTTTCGTGACCGGCATGCTGTGGTGCGGCCGGTCTTCTCGACAGTGAGTTGATGCGGAAGGTATTGCGGGCTGTGCAGTTAGAGCAGCTAGAGCGGTTGGAGCAGTTATTGCGGTGAGTCGTGGAGCTGCCCGACAAGTGCGGTCAGGGCGGCGAACCGTTCCAGATCGGCCTCCGGGGCGCCGGAGTCGATGGCGGCGCGGAGCCGCCTCCAGCTGTGCCGGTGGGCCGATTCGTAGATGGTGGGGAAGGCGGCGGCCCCGGCGGAGGTGACCGAGCGGACCTCCGCGGGCCAGCCTGCGGAGGCATCGGGGAGGGTGATGTCCGCCCGTCCTGAGGAGGTCAGGACGGACACGGTGGCCGTCGCGGGCAGCGAGGACGTGGTGATTCCCTGCAGGGCCGCCGGCGCCCCGCCGGGGAGGCTGCCGATCACGGTGTAGCCGTTGGCGTTGCGCTGGATGACCCGCAGCCCTTCCAGCTCGACGCCGCAGGCCAGGACCGCGCCAAGGTGCCGCGTGAGCAGGGCTGCCGGGTCGGTTCCGGGGGTGCCCCACGCCACGGAGTCCAGCAGCACGGCGTCGGCCACGGCGTCGGCGATGGCGTTCCGGACCGCGGCCTGGGACTCCGCGAGGACCGGGTTTCCGGCCCACGCCTGGTCGAGCACCACCGCGGCGCCCGCCTCCGCAGCTGCCTCGGCCAGCGTGGCGGGGTCTTCCGCCACGGGATCAACGACGACGACGCCGCGGACACCGCTGCGGACCGCCGCGGTGGCGCTGGCGGTCCAACCCGGGACACCGGCGACAGCGACGACGTCGGCCCGGCCGTCCGCCGGGGCGAAGGAAACAGGCAGGGAAGCGACCACGGCGCCGACGGCACCGGCTTGTTCGGCCTCGGGGCCGGCCTGGACGAGAAGCGGGGTTGTCATGCGCTTGCCTCCTCATAGGCGGCGGCGCCGGCATCGACGCAGGCAGCGGCGGCGTCGGCGATCGCGAGGGCGAATTCCAGATCGTGGATCAGAGTCTCCGGGCGGGGGGCCGTTCCGGTGCCTCGGGCGATTTCAGCGAGTTTGCGCCATTCGCCCTCGTAGCCGTTGTGGCCGAAGGGGCCCAGGACGGTGGTGCTGGCAGCGGTGCGGATCCGGGCGGTCGCCGACCCCGCGTGAACGTAGGACGGGGTGAAGTCGATGGACAGCGAGGCGTCGTTGCCGATGGCCTCGAAGGTCCAAGACGGTTCCCAGGTGCCGTTCATCGCGGCGCGGAGTTCGATTGTCACGTCGCCCGCCCGCAGGGAGATGACATAGCCGAACGGCATGACGGTCTGGGCATGCAGGACCTCGACGGCCCGGAAGTCCGGGGCGAACCTGCGGACCAGGGGGAGGTCGTGGATGGCCAGACCCATGACGCCGCCGGTCAGCATGGCTTTCACCGCAGCGGTGTCGGGGGCCGCGTTTGCCGCGGGCGCCGGGGGAGTGCGGCCCACGATCTCGGTGGCAAAGTCCTCGAAGCGGGGGTTGGGCGGCAGGACGATCGACGACCGGACGGTGTGGACCTGTTCCGGCAGGTTACCCCACGCGGCTTCGGCAGCCAGCCAGCCGGGGTCGAAGGTGTGCATGGCGCCGACGACGATCGGCACACCGGTTTCGGCTGACACGGCGGCGATGGCCGCGGCTTCCTCGCCGTTCATGGCGAAGGGCTTTTCGCACAGGACGGCTTTCTTGCCGGCGCGGCAGGCGGCGATCACCTGGACGGCGTGGAACTGGTGCGGGCTGCAGATCGCGACGATCTCGACCGCGGGGTCGGCCAGCAGTTCTTCCATGCTGGTGCTGAAGCGTGCCCCCACCCGTGCGGCCACGGATTCGGCCACCGCCGGATCGACGTCCATGATGTGGCGGACCTCCAGGATGCCGCGCAGCCTGGCGAGGGAGGGAAGGTGGATCGCCTGGGTGACGGGACCCGCCCCCAGAATCCCCACTCCCAGCGGCGCCGGCGCTGCATGTTCTTGGCTCGACAAGTTCGTTCATACCCCTTCGTAGTCCCGGAAGCGTCCAGCGGCAGGCAGGCTGCCGGGCCGGTGATCTGGCTCACACCCAAAGTTAGACATACTTTTGACGAGCGTCAAGCAAAAGTTGAAAACTTCGTTTCAATCTTTGTGAAGAGTGACATACAGAAGAACTTCGTGCTATCACTTACTCATGAGTACGCCCACCGGCACCGAACCCGCAGCCACCGAGGCCGGCGGCAGCCTGTCCCGCGCCGGCGACCTCTTCCAGCTCCTGCGCGACGGCAAGGCCCGGACCCGCGCGGAACTGGCCCTGACCACCGGGCTTGCCCGCTCCACCGTCGCCTCCCGCATCGACGCGCTGATGGTCTCGGGCCTCGTCGGCCCGGCAGGGGAGGCGAGCTCCAGCGGCGGCAGGCCGCCGTCGCGCTTTGCCTTCAACCCGGCCGCCCGCGTAGTCCTGGCTGTAGATGTCGGGGCCACGCACGTGATCATCGCCGTGACGGATCTCAACGGAAAAGTGCTCGCCGAGCGCCGGCTGGCGCAGGACGTCGCCGACGGCCCGGTGGTTGTCCTGGACCGCGTGATCGAGGAAGGGCTGAAGCTGCTCGGCGAGGCGGGGCGGAGTACCTCGGACCTGGCCGGCGCCGGGATCGGGCTCCCCGGGCCCGTGGAACACGCCTCCGGCATGCCGGTAAAGCCGCCGATCATGCCCGGCTGGGACGGGTTCGACGTCGTCCGTCACGTCCAGCGGTCCCTCCCGGTGCCGGTCCTGGTGGACAACGACGTGAACATCATGGCCCTGGGCGAGCGCACGGCGCACTGGCCCCAGGACGAAAACTTCCTCTTCATCAAGGTGGCCACCGGCATCGGCGCGGGCATCATCAGCAACGGTGAACTCCAGCGCGGGGCCAACGGCACAGCCGGAGACCTCGGGCACGTGCGGGTTCCGCGCGGCGACGACGTGCTGTGCCGCTGCGGGAATTACGGCTGCCTCGAAGCCCTGGCGTCCGGCCCCGCCGTCGCCAAGGCGCTCACCCAGCAGGGACTTCCGGCGCACGACGGCGGCGACGTCCTGCGCCTCGTCGCTGAAGGGAACCTCCAAGCAATCCAGGCGCTGCGGCAGGCCGGCAGGGACCTCGGGGATGTCCTCTCCACGGTGGTCAACCTGCTAAACCCCTCGGTGATCGTGATCGGCGGAAGCCTCGGCCAGGCCGGGGAGCACCTCATGGCAGGGGTCCGCGAGGTGGTCTACCGGCGCTCGCTGCCGCTGGCCACGACGCACCTGAGGATTGGCCTGTCCAAAGCCGGCGACCAGGCCGCCATCCTCGGCGCCAGCCAGATGGTCACGCAGCACGTGCTCTCGCCCGCCGTCATTGAGGCGACCCTGCAGGCCACGGGCTAGAAACGGCGTCCCCGGAAGCCGTCGCCCCGGATGCGTGGTCGCCGGTGGCCGTGTCCCGGGTGGCGTCATATTCCGCGGGTGCGGGAGTGGCCCGTGATAGCAATGGGACTGATGAAACCATATTTGTGCCCGCTTGCCGGGCGACCCACCTTATGAGCGACCTCGCCAAGGCACCGCGCGGCTGGCTCCTCATGCTCGCGATCGGGCTCATCGCGCTGAACATGCGCGGCCCCCTGGTGGCCGTGGCCCCGGTGGTCGCGCAGATGCAGCACGATCTCGGGTTCACTCCGGTGGAACTGGGATTCCTCACCGGGATCCCGGTCCTGTGCTTTGCCTTGGCCGCCCCGCTGGCATCGCTGGCCGGGCGTAAGCTGGGTCCCGAGTTCGCCATCACGCTGACCCTGCTGGGCGTGCTCCTGGGCGTCGTGGTCCGCTCGGCGGGAGGCGGCGCCGTCGTGATGCTGGGCACCGTGATCCTGGGCGTTTCCATCACGATCGGCAACATCGTGGTGCCGCTGATCATCCGTCGGGACTTCACTCCGGCCCGGCAGGGCGCGGCGATGGGCACCTACACGGCGGCGCTCAATATCGGCTCGTTCCTTACATCGATGGTGTCCGCGCCGCTGGCCGAGCTGCTGGGCTGGCGTCCCGCGATTGCCGCGAGCGGACTGTTCGCGCTGGCGGCCCTCGCGGTCTGGGTGATCGCCGTCGGCCGGCGGGCGGCCTTCGTTCCTGCTGCCGTTCCCGCGTCCGACCCCGGGCGGCCGGCCGGCAAACTCACATCGCGGTGGATCACGGCAGCCCTGACCGTCGGGTTCGCCGGGCAGGCGTTCTCCTACTACGGTGTGACCGCCTGGCTGCCCAGCCTGCTGGTGGACGAACTTGGCATGACGCCGTCGGCCGCCGGAGCGGCGTCCTCGCTTTTCCAGATCTTTGCCATTGTGGGCGGCCTCGGCGTTCCGCTGGCGGCCCGGTTCGCCAGCACGACGGCGGTGGGCCTCACCCTGGGCCTGCTGTGGCTCACGGTTCCTGTGGGCCTGCTGCTCGCGCCCGAACTGTGGTGGCTGTGGTGTTCCCTCGGCGGTGTCGCCCAGGGCGGCGGCATCACGCTGATCTTCCTCGCCATCATCCGGCTGGCCCGGGACCAGGCGTCGGCGGCCCGGATGTCCGCCGTCGTCCAGGGGACCGGGTATTCCTTCGGCGCCGTGGCGCCGACCCTTCTGGGCTACGTCCACGGTGTCTCCGGCGCCTGGACCGGTCCGCTGCTGCTGATCCTGTGCTCCGTGACCGCGTTCATCCTGGGCACGGCGTTGTCCCTGCGCCGGGTGCCGAAGCCGCACTAGGTTCCTCCCGCCCCCGCTCATTTCGGGCCGCGCTTGTGGACGCCTGTGCGCCGAGAAATGCCCGCCCCGGCCGCCTTCCCGCCCACAAGGTTTGTGCCGGGAACACAGTGAGGGCCCATGTTTTATCGAAAACATGGGCCCTCACTGTCAGTTCGACGCCGTTGTCGGGCTGTGTTCCGTTGCTGGGCTGCCACCCGGATTTCGGGCTGCCTGTTGCGAAGGGCGGGCAGTCCAGCTGACGGAATTCTGGGGTTACGCCGGGATGAGGGCGGCCTTCTCGCTGAGCTCCGCGCCGTCGCGCGCTTCATACAGGAAGCGGTCGTACGCCGGCAGCGTCAGGAAGGCCGGGAACTCGTTGCTGAGCGTGACCTCCTCGAAGATGTCCCGCGCGTCGGCGAACCGGTCCCCTTCGAAGCGTTCCAGCTTGGCGAATTCCTCATCCAGCATGTCCTCCACCCACTCGCGGGTCACGACGTCGCCGTGGTCGGTGATGGCGCGGGAGAAGATCCACTGCCAGAGCTGTGAGCGGGAGATCTCCGCGGTGGCGGCGTCCTCCATCAGGTTGTGGATGGCCACGGCGCCGTTGCCGCGCAGCCAGGACTCGATGTAGCGGATGCCGACTTCGATGTTGTTCCGGATGCCCTGTTCGGTGATGGTTCCGGTGGTCGAGGAGATGTCCAGGAGGGCGCGGTCGTCCGGGGTGACGTCTTCCCGGAGGCGTTCCAGTTGGTTCGGGCGGTCGCCGAGCACGCCGTCGAACACCTCGCGGCAGACCGGAACCAGGTCCGGGTGCGCCACCCAGGAGCCGTCGAAGCCGTCGCCGGCCTCGCGGGTCTTGTCGGCGCGGACCTTTTCGAAGGCGATCGCGTTGGCTGCGGCGTCCTTGCGGTTGGGGACGGCAGCGGCCATGCCGCCGATCGCCATGGCGCCGCGCTTGTGGCAGGCCCGGACGAGCTGTTCGGTGTAGGCGCGCATGAACGGCTGGGTCATGGTGACCTGGCCGCGGTCCGGGAGCACGAAGCGCGGTCCGCGGGTGCGGAAGTTCTTGATCAGGGAGAAGATGTAGTCCCAGCGGCCGGCGTTCAGGCCTGCGGCGTGGTCGCGCAGTTCGTAGAGGATTTCCTCCATCTCGAACGCGGCGGTGATGGTCTCGATCAGCACGGTGGCGCGGATGGTGCCCTGCGGGATGCCCAGCAGGTCCTGGGCCAGGATGAAGATGTCGTTCCACAGCCGGGCCTCGAGGTGGTTCTCGATCTTGGGCAGGTAGAAGTACGGTCCCTTGCCCTGGGCGATCAGGCGGCGGGCGTTGTGGAAGAAGTACAGGCCGAAGTCCACGATTCCGCCGGCGATCGGGGTGCCGTCGATGAGCATGTGCTTTTCCGGCAGGTGCCAGCCGCGGGGGCGGACCACGATCGTGGGCAGTTCCCCGGCCGGGCGCAGCTTGTATTCCTTGCCCTCGGGGGAGGTGAAGTCGATCCGGCGCTCCAGGGCGTCCGTGAGGTTCAGCTGGCCCTGGATCACGTTGCGCCAGGACGGGGTGGAGGAGTCCTCCATGTCCGCGAGCCACACCTTGGCGCCGGAGTTCAGCGCGTTGATGGTCATCTTCTTGTCCACCGGCCCGGTGATTTCCACGCGGCGGTCCTCCAGACCCGGGGCCGGGGGAGCGACGCGCCAGTTAGGGTCGTTGCGCACGGACTCGGTCTCGCGCAGGAACCGCGGGTCGTGGCCCTTGGAGATCTGCTGACGGCGTTCACGCCGTGCCTCCAATAGCTCCTGCCGGCGTCCGGCCGTGGCCTTGTGCAGCTTGGCCACAAACGCCAGCGCATCCGGTGTGAGGACCTCGCTCTGCCGGCAAATTGGCTGCGCGGTCAGCGTGATCCCGTTAATAGTGAAGTTGTCAGTGAAGCTGTTCATTTCAATCTCTCCTCGGAGAAGCAAATGTTCGACGGCGGGGTGCGGTTTGGGGCCGAAAAAGGCAATCCTCCGCGTGCTATTCCCCATCCCCGCCGTGGGCCTCGCAGGGCTCGGCCGGGCGGGGACAGGGCCCCTTATACGCACGCTTCCGGATCACCTTTCCCGGCCCCCGAGGGCTTGGGCACCCTGGGTGCCGGCCGCCGTCGTGCCTTCAGATGAGCGGAATCAACAGCTCACCTTGGGCGGGGATTAGTGGAACTGGCCCTCTTCTGTGGATCCCACGAGAGCCAAGGTGGATGCGTTCGGGTTGAGCGCGGTGGCGATGTCGTCGAAGTAGCCGGTGCCGACTTCGCGCTGGTGCTTGGTTGCGGTGTAGCCGCGGGACTCGGAGGCGAATTCCTTCTCCTGCAGCTCGACGTAGGCGCTCATGCCTTCCCGGGCGTAGCCGTGGGCGAGGTCGAACATCGAGTAGTTCAGGGCGTGGAAGCCGGCCAGGGTGATGAACTGGAAGGTGAAGCCCATGGCGCCGAGTTCACGCTGGAACTTCGCGATCGTGGCGTCGTCGAGGTGCTTGCGCCAGTTGAACGACGGCGAGCAGTTGTAGGAGAGCATCTGGTCCGGGAACTCGGCCTTGACGGACTCGGCGAACTTGCGGGCCAGCTCCAGGTCCGGGGTGCCCGTTTCCATCCAGATGAGGTCGGAGTACGGGGCGTATGCCTTGGCGCGGGCGATGCAGGGTTCGATCCCGTTGCGGACCTTGTAGAAGCCCTCCGGGGTGCGGACCGGCTGTCCGCCTTCGCGGAGGATGAATTCCTGGTCGCGCTCGTCGACGTCGGAGGTGATCAGGGTGGCTGCCTCCGCGTCGGTCCGGGCGATGATGACCGACGGCGTGCCGGCGACGTCGGCGGCGAGGCGGGCGGCGTTCAGCGTGCGGACGTGCTGCTGGGTGGGGATCAGGACCTTGCCGCCGAGGTGGCCGCACTTCTTTTCCGAGGCGAGCTGATCTTCCCAGTGCACGCCCGCGGCGCCGGCCTGGATCATGGACTTCATGAGCTCGTAGGCGTTCAGCGGGCCGCCGAAGCCGGCCTCGGCGTCGGCCACGATCGGGACCATCCAGTCCTCGACGGTCTGGATGCCCTCGGAGAACTCGA
Source organism: Arthrobacter humicola (assembly GCF_039531445.1). Lineage (NCBI taxonomy): Bacteria > Bacillati > Actinomycetota > Actinomycetes > Micrococcales > Micrococcaceae > Arthrobacter > Arthrobacter humicola. The sequence continues at coordinate 141,368 of NZ_BAAAQB010000012.1, forward strand.
TCTGGTCTGCGCGGAGCAGGGCGTTGTTGATGCGGCGGACCACGGTGGGGACCGAGTTGGCGGGGTAGAGCGACTGGTCCGGGTAGGTGTGGCCGGAGTTGTTGGCGTCGGCGGCGACCTGCCAGCCGGAGAGGTAGATGGCGCGGAGCCCGGCCTTGACCTGCTGCACGGCCTGGTTGCCGGTCAGGGCGCCCAGGGCGTTGGTGTACTTGCCGGTGCTGTGCTCCTCGGTGAGCTGCTTCCACAGTTTCTCGGAACCGCGGCGGGCCAGCGTGTGTTCTTCGGAGACGCGGCCGCGGAGGCGGACGACGTCGGAAGCCTTGAAGTCACGGGTCACACCTTCCCAACGCGGGTTGGCGGCCCACTCGAGCTCCAGTGCGGCGGCCTGCTGCTCGGGCGTCTGCTGGGTGGGCTCAAATGTTGCAGTCATCTTTGTCTCCTTGATGGGGTCCGGGACCGGCCAGTCTGCGACTCTGCAGATCCTGGCCGGTTGTTTCCGGATAGTGAATCTTTCCGTGAGATCTACTTTTCTTCACTTTCCAAGGGGTTTCTAGACCAAAGCTATGGAAAGAAATGCACTTCTTCGCATATCCTCAATAAATGCACCCCGCCAGCTGGAACCGCCCCGCCTCCGCCGTCTCGCCTGCCGTCCCGGAAGTGGACGTCATCAGCATGGGCCGCCGTGTCCGTCATCTGCGCAAGGCTGCCGGACTCACGCTCGATGACCTGAGCGCCGCCGTCGGGACCGCCCCCAGCCAGCTGAGCCTGATCGAAAACGGCAAGCGCGAGCCCAAGCTTGGCCTGCTTCAGCAGCTCGCGGGGGCCCTCGGGGTCAGCATCGATGAACTGCTCGGGGCCGAGCCGCCGAACCGCCGCGCGGCGCTGGAGATCGAGCTGGAACGCTACCAGCGCAGCCCCATCTACGAGTCCCTCAACCTGCCGAAAATCCGTATCAGCTCGCGGCTTCCGATGGACGTGCTGGAGTCCATGGTGGGCCTGCAGCACGAGCTCGAGCGGCGGCTCAACGAGCAGGTGGCGACACCGGAGGAGGCTCGCCGCGCCAACGGTGAACTGCGGGCCATGATGCGGGAACGGAACAACTACTTCCCGGAGTATGAGGCCGAGGCGCAGAAGGTCCTGGCCTCGGTGGGCCACACGAGCGGACCCCTCTCCCACCACGTCATTGCGGACATCGCCGGGCACCTCGGTTTCAGCCTCCACCACGTGGGCGATTTGCCGCATTCCACCCGCTCGGTGACGGATCTTAAGAACCGCAGAATTTACCTCACGCAGAACGCACGGAGCGACCACGACCCCCGGTCGGTGCTGTTGCAGGCCCTGGGCCACTACGTCCTGGGCCACCAGACGCCGTCGAACTACGGGGACTTCCTCATGCAGCGCGTGGCCACGAACTACTTCGCCGCCGCGCTCCTGCTCCCGGAACAGGCCACGGTGGACTTCCTGCAGCGGGCCAAGCAGGCCAAGGAAATCGCCGTCGAGGACATCCGGGATGCTTTCGCCGTGTCCTATGAGACGGCCGCGCACCGGTTCACCAACCTCGCCACGCAGCATCTGGACCTCCGCACGCACTTCCAGAAGACCCACAAGAGCGGCATCATCTACAAGGCCTACGAGAACGACGGCGTGACGTTCCCGCAGGACCACACCGGCGCCATCGAGGGCCAGCCGTCCTGCAAGAACTGGACCTCCCGGGTGGTGTTCGACGTCCCGGACAAGTTCAGCGCGTACAACCAATACACCGACACCCCGGCCGGGACCTTCTGGTGCACGGCCCGGACCGAACGCTCCGCCAACGGGGAGTTCTCGCTCTCCGTGGGTGTCCCGTATGCGCATGTGAAGTGGTTCCGCGGCCGCGACACCACGGAGCGGTCCAAATCCACCTGCCCGGACGAAGGCTGCTGCCGCCGCCCGCCGGCATCGCTGACCGCCGAATGGGCCGGCAACGCCTGGCCCTCGGCCCGGGCCCACTCCCACCTGCTGGCCGCCATGCCGCCGGGCGCCTTTCCCGGCGTGGACGAGACCGAGGTCTACTCCTTCCTGCAGGCGCACTCCGGAAGCTGATCCTCCCCTCACGTCCTGCGGGTTTCTCCGGGACCCTGCCGTCCCGCCCGTTTACTGCCGTCGCTCCCGCATTTTCTGCGGTTCAGTGCGTCGCTCCCGCACATCAGGCGAGGGCGCGTCGCCTTGGGCGTGGCTGACGGCAGGGCGGACTATATTGGCCTGTGACAGCTCATCGACCCACCTCGCGGGAGCGTGCACCCATGGCCAAGGAACTTGCCACCCAGCTCATCGAACAACTCCAGGCTGCCGGCGTGCAGCGGATCTACGGGATCGTGGGGGACAGCCTCAACCCGCTCGTCGACGCCGTCCGCAAGACCGGCGGCTCGCAGCAGGGCGGCATCGACTGGATCCATGTCCGGCATGAGGAAGCAGCCGCCTTCGCCGCGGCGGCGGAGGCCCAGCTGACCGGCCGGCTCGCGGTCTGCGCCGGCTCCTGCGGGCCCGGCAACCTGCACCTGATCAACGGGCTGTACGACGCCAACCGTTCCGGGGCGCCGGTGTTGGCCATTGCCTCGCACATCCCGAGCAAGCAGATCGGCAGCAGTTTCTTCCAGGAAACCCACCCGGACCGGCTCTTCAACGAATGCTCGGTCTATTCCGAACTGATCAGCACCGCGGAGCAGGCGCCCCGGGTCATGCACGGCGCCATCCAGCACGCCGTCGGGCTCCGGGGCGTCGCCGTCGTGACCCTTCCCGGCGACATCGCCGGCCTCGAAGCAACCGCTCCGACCCCGGCCCCGGCCGCATTCCGGCCGGCGACGCTGACCCCGGACGCCGCCAGCGTTCAAGAGCTGGCAGACGCCATCAACGCGGCGGATAAGATAGCCATCTTTGCCGGGGCCGGCGTCGAGGGCGCGCACGATGAGGTGGTGGCGCTCGCCGGACTGATCGCGGCGCCGATCGGCCATTCGCTCCGCGGCAAGGACTTCATGCAGTACGACAACGCGTATGACATCGGCATGACGGGGCTGCTGGGCTACGGCGCTGCGGCCGAAGGCATCGAGGACGCGGATCTGCTGATCCTGCTGGGCACCGACTTCCCGTATGACCAGTTCCTGCCGGCAACCCGGACGGCGCAGGTGGACCGGGCCGCCCACAAACTGGGCCGGCGGACCGACGTCGACGTCGCCGTGCATGGCGACGTCCTCCCCACGCTCGCGGCTTTGATGCCTTTGATCAAGGCCAAGAAGAGCCGGCGCTTCCTCGATGCGATGCTCAAGAAGCACGACCGTCTCATGAACAAGGCCGTGGGCGCATACACCCGGAACGTGGGCAAGAAACAGCCTATCCACCCGGAATATGCGGCCTCGCTGCTGGACCAGGTGGCGGCAGAGGACGCGATCTTCACGGCGGATACGGGCATGTGCAATGTTTGGACCGCGCGGTACATCAACCCGCTGGGCACCCGCCGGCTGATCGGCTCGTACCTGCACGGCTCCATGGCCAACGCGCTGCCGCACGCGATCGGCGCTCAGCTGGCCTACCCCGGCCGGCAGGTGGTCTCGGTCTCGGGGGACGGCGGCCTGTCCATGCTGCTGGGTGAGCTCATCACGGTCGCCGCGCACCGGCTTCCGGTCAACGTCGTGGTCTTCAACAATTCCACCCTCGGCATGGTGAAACTCGAAATGCTGGTGGACGGGCTCCCTGACTTCGGCGTGGACGTCCCCGACGCCAACTACGCCGACGTCGCCCGGGCCCTGGGGTTCCATGCCGTGCGTGTCACGGACCCGTCCCGCATCGAGGCCGCGTACCGGGAAGCGTTTGCCCATCCCGGCCCGTCGCTCGTGGAGCTCATCACGGACCCCAAGGCGCTGTCCCTCCCGCCGAAGATCAAGGGCGCGCAGGTCCTGGGTTTCGCCACGGCCATGTCCAAGGTGGTCCTCAACCGGGGCGCCGGCGAGGCCGTCAGCATGGCCCGGAGCAACCTGCGCAACATCCCGCGGCGCTGAGACCCTCCGGGTTCGCCGGAAACTCTCCAGCTCGCGGGAAGTTTCCGGCGATCTGGAGAGATTCAGGCGAACCGGGCACTAACGATACGACGGGAGTGGCAATGAAAAATCACCGCATGGCTGGAATCGGGCCAGCGCGGAGCGCCGGGGCGCTCGCCGCATACTCGCCCCCGCCACCGGCGCTGTTGACGGCCGACGGCGTTGAGCGGGTTGCGGTGGACCGCGCCGCGTACGCTGCCGAATTTCGGGCATTCCGGGCATCCGCCCTGACATTGGGAGCGGCTCTCCTGGCCGACGGTGGTGAAGGGGCCGAAGGAAACGTGGTGTCGTCCCCGGGCAGCCTGCTGATAGCGCTCGCGATGCTGCGGGCAGGGGCCTCCGGGGAGACCGCCGTCGAAATGGACAAGGTCCTGGGACTCCCGGCCGGCACCCGGGATGAGGCAATGAACGCCCTGCTCGGGTTCCTGGCGGCGTACGACGGCGATCCTGGCTCGGTGGACGAAAAGGACCCGCCACGGAAGCCGGTCATGCACGCGGCCAATGGCCTGTTTGCGGACACGGGCGTGCCAACCGGAAAGAACTACTTGGCAACCCTTGCCAAGCACTATGGCACCGGCGTGTACCCGGTGGACTTCCAAGATGAGGCCGCCACCAAGCCTGCAATCGATGCCTGGGTGAACAAGAACACCGGCGGCCGGATCAAGAAAGCGCCTGCGGAGTACGATCGCGACTGCACTTTCAGCCTCCTCAACGCCTTGTACTTCGCCGCGGCGTGGCGGTCGCCTTTCGACCCTAACGACACCCAGGACAGCCCCTTCACCAAGTCCGGTGGCGAGGAAATCAGCGTCCCGACGATGCACAACATGCTGGAGTTGGCCTATGCAGAGGGTGCCCGCTGGCGAGTCGTGGACCTGCCGTACGCAAAAGGTTTTGTCATGCGGCTGGTGCTGCCTGGTCCCGGCGAAGGGCCGGAGACCCTCACGGCCGCCACCCTAGCGGAGATTGCGGCGGCACTGGACACGGCCCCCGAGGTCCTCGTGCTGATCTCCCTGCCCAGGTGGGACCACAAGAGCAGCTTCGACCTTCGGAAAGTGCTGGGTTCCTTGGGGCTGGACACAACCCTCACCACCACCAAAGACTTCGACTCCATCCAGAGCAGACTCACTATCACCAAGGCCGCGCAGGCTGCCAGCATCACTGCCGCGGAGAAGGGGACGGTGGCCGCGGCGGTGACCCGAATTGACGGCATGGTGACCGGATTGCCGCCGGAGCCGGAATAAACCATCGACTTCGACCGGCCGTTCCACTACCAGATCGTGCACGTCGAATCCGGCCTGCCCCTGTTCATGGGAACTGTGGCCGACCCCCGCTGACGGGCGGCTGGCCGGGCTCCACGTCGCCGGAAGCTCTCGAGTTCGCCGCCAACTTCCGGCGAACTGGAGAGTCTCCGGCGAACTCGGCACACGGGCCGGAAAGGCTCTAGCGCGGGCCGCACTGCCAGAGGGCGTCGAACGGGGCGCCCGAGGCCACCCGGTTCCGGATCCCCGCGGTCACAAACGCCTTGGCCGTCCGGGCGGCCTCCAGCGGGGTCGCGCCTTTCGCGAGTTCGGCCGTCACCGCGGCGGCCAGCGAGCATCCGGCACCGGACACGGCCACGTCGCCCACCTTCGGGGTGGACAGGACTTCCAGGGTTTCGCCGTCGTAGTAGACGTCGACGGCGTCGGGGCCTTCCAGCCGCACGCCGCCCTTGGCGAGAACCGCGGCGCCGCTGAGCTCGTGGATGCGGACGGCGGCGGCCGTGAGGGATTCGACGTCGGTGATCTCCAGCCCGGAGAGCGACTCGGCCTCGAAGTGGTTCGGCGTGACGAAGGTGGCCAGCGGCAGGACCTGTGCCTTGAGGGCCTGATCGGTGTCGAGGGCGTGCCCCGGCTCCTGGCCCTTGCAGATCAGCACCGGATCCAGCACCACGTTGGCGAACTGCCCGTCGGACAGTGCCGCAGCCACGGTCGCAATTGTCGCGGGGCTGCCCAGCATGCCGATTTTCACGGTATCCAATACGGTCGGTGCGCCGGACGCGGCACCGTAGGCCGCCGTCGTCGCCTCCAATTGGTCCGCAATGACCTGCTGGTCTACCGGGACGAAGCGGTGGTTCCAGTTGTCCTTAGGGTCGAAGGACACGATGCAGGTCAGGTTCGCGATGCCGAAGACGCCGAGTTCCTGGAACGTCTTCAGATCAGCCTGCGCGCCGGCGCCGCCGGTCGCTTCGGAGCCTGCGATGGTCAGCGCGAGGGCGGGGGAGACTGTGGTTTCGGTAGCAGCCAGGGAAGCGGAGTCGAATGCGGTAGAAGTCATGGTCCAATCCTGCCATTGGGCTAAATCCGACCGCATTGTGCTCTTGAACAAGTATTCCGTGAACAGTATGAACAAAACCTGAGTGTCCCGGATCACGCGGACCACGGTGGCGGACGGTGCGCTGAGCCCCGCCGTCGTCAGGTTACTGCGCGTTGTCTGCGAACCGCAGCTGCAGGATCGTGGCGGCGACGCCTGCCACGAATGTCGCGGCAAGCACCGCGTAGCTGCCTGCCGGGAGCGAGTCGATAGGGTCGGCCACCATGCCGATCAGCAGTGGGACTATCGAGTAGGGGAACCACTCCGCCCAGCCGGTCTTGCCGAACAAATTGCCGAGGGCCAGCATCACGAGCGAGAAGGCGATGGGCGCCACCTCGCCACGGCTCAACACCGCGATCCAGGCGACCACTGGTGCGAGCAGGAACGAAATCGCCGGGGCGAGCAGCACGTGTGCGATTCCGGTCGCGGCCAGCTCCGCCGAGAACCCCGGCAGGCCCATCGCCAGTCCGATCGCCAACGCCTCGACGAGGACGACGGCGACGATTGCCATCCACCACGCCGCCGCGACCAGCAGCTTGGCGACGACGAACCAGTGACGGCCCACCGGCAGCGCGAGCATGTTCTTGGCGGTGGCGTCGCTGTACTCGCGGCCAAACAGGTAAGCGACGATGAACGCCAGCAGCAGCATCCCGCCGACGCCGAAGATCAGCGTGAGCATGTAGAGGTATGCGGGCCATGTCGCCTCGATCCCGGCAAGGCTCGCTTTGGTGCCCAGAAGCCCCAGCTCGGCCGCACGCCCCGGTTCGCGGACGATCCACATGAAAAGCGCTACGCTCGGCGGCATCATCGCGAGCACCGCCAGGGTGGCCCACGTTGCCTTGGAACGATGGAGCTTGACGAATTCGGTGGCGAGAACCTGACCGAACATCAGGCATCCCCGCTCTTCGGGTTCTCGTCCGTGCGCGCCAGGAAGTAGCGCTCCAGATCCAGTGTGAGCAGTGCCTGCTCGCGTTCTTCGGACGTGTAGGCGTCGGTCGCGAAGGCGCGTGCCTTCGCGGCGAATTCGTCGCGTGATGACTCCTCGATGAGGCGGCCCTCGTGGACGATGCCGATGCGGTCCGCCAGGTGGGCGACCTCGGCGAGGATGTGGCTCGACATGAAGACAGTGACGCCGCGCTCGTCGGCGAGTGAGCGAAGCAGCTCGCGGATCTCGACGATGCCGGCTGGATCGAGCCCGTTGGCGGGTTCGTCGAGCACGAGAAGTTCGGGGGCGTGCAGCAGTGCGCGGGCGAGCGCGAGGCGCTGCTTGTTGCCGAGCGAGAGCTGCCCGGCGCGCCGGTCGGCGTACGGCCCCAGGCGCAGCAGAGCGATCGAGTCGGCGACCGTCCGGGTTGGCGAGCCGGTGAGCCGCCGCTGGATGTCGAGGTTCTCGCGCACCGTGAGGTTGGGGTAGGCGGTAGCGGTCTCGACGAGGAAGCCGACGCGCGAAAACACGTTGGTCTCGCCGGGCAGGATGCGCCGCCCGAGGACCGTCACCTCCCCGCTGCTCGGGCGGATGAGGCCGAGCAGCATGCGGATGGTGGTCGTCTTACCCGCCCCGTTCCTGCCGAGGAACCCGTAAATCTCGCCCCGGCGGACGTCGAGGTCGAGCGAGTCGACGGCGGTGACTCCGCGGTATCGCTTGACGAGGGCACGCGTGGAAACCGCGGTGTCAGGCACGGGGCTCCTCCATGCCCCCATCCTGCCACCATGCCCGGAACGTTCACAGTGCGGGGCCCGGCAGCATCGAAATAGCCGGAAAGGTGCGAGATCGCCGTAAGTTTCCGGCGAAGCGGCAGGTCTCCGGCGAACTCGCGGCTCCGGGCCGGATTCGCACCGTCGTGCCCGCACGGCCGGGTGCGAGAATGGAGGGCGGTTCGGGTGGTTCTTTTGCCCGAGCCGTCCAGTGCTAATACAGCCGGCGGACCAGCGTATTCCCTTGCGGGCGCGGGCCGCCGAGCGAACCACTACGAATGGAATGCCATGACGTCCGCCAAGACTTTCCCGGTGTCCGCGCCGCCGAAGTTCGCCTCGATCGGTTCCCCGTACTTCGGCATCATGCTGGCCGTTATGGCCGTGGTGCTGATCCTGTCCAACATCGGGGCATCCAAGGGCGTGGCGATCGGCCCGATCATCACGGACGGCGGCTTCTTCCTCTTCCCGCTGGCATATATCCTGGGCGACGTCATCAGCGAGGTCTACGGCTTCAAAGTGGCACGCAAGGCCATCGTCACCACCTTTGCGCTCTCCGTCTTCGCGTCACTCTGCTACTGGGTCATCATCGCCCTGCCGGGCTTCGGCGACGAGTACGGTGCCTCCAAGCAGGCGGCCCTGGAAGGCGCCCTTGGCCCGGTCCCGCAGATCGTGCTGGCTTCGCTACTGGCCTTCTTTGCCGGCCAGACCATCAACTCCTGGATCCTGGTAAAGATGAAGGCGCGCACTGGGGAGAGATCCCTGTGGGCGCGCATCATGGGCTCCTCCGTGGCCGGCGAGTTCGTGGACACGCTGATCTTCTGCAGCATCGCCGCGTCCGTGATCGGAATTACCGACGTCGGGATGTTCGTGAACTATGTCCTTGTGGGCTTCCTCTACAAGACCCTCGTGGAGTTCGCCTTCGTGCCGCTGACCACGCTCGCCATCGGCTGGGTGAAGAAGCGCGAACCGAGCTACGGCGCTTAGGCAGCCGCCGTCGTGCCCGACGTCGTTCCGTTCCGTGGCCCAGTTCGCCGGAAACCTGCGGGGTCGCCGTAGGTTTCCGGCGACGTCGCGGGCGTCCGGCGAATTCGCGACTCACGGGCGTGTCAGGCGTGCGGGCGGCCGGCTAAAGCACGAAGCAGCCGGTTCCTGAATTCCTGCTCGCGGAAGAGGTGTTCCCACTCAACGCGGATGAACAGCCAGCCCTCTTCAGCCAGGGCTTTCTCCCGGCGCCGTTCCTCGAAGAGCACCTCGGCTGTGGGCCTGTAGTCGAAGTACTTGGTCTTGCCGTCGAACTCGAGGGCTACCTTCTCCTCTTTCCACGCAAAGTCCAGACGGTGGCGCCCGGCGCGGCTTGATACTTCCACTTGCAGCTCAGGAGGCTTGATCCGAAGCCGGTGAATCAGCTCGCGGGTCAGGGTTTCGCCGGCAGATTCGGACCGTGGATCGGCCGTGATGAGGACGCGGCGGAACGTCCGGATCCCCCGGCGGCCATCCAGTGCGTCCGCCATGGTCTGCAGGGCTACTCGATCCGCACCCAGGCGAAGCGCGTGGTCGGTGAGGATCAAGGCCTGCCTGTAGCGCAGCATCATGGCGCAGTCGGCAACCGTCCGTTCCAGAGACGTCGTCCGCAGGCCGCGGACAACGTCGGCGTCGTGTTCGGCAAAGGGACGTGTATGGCACCGGACATCCCTGCCATGGCGCTCGTTCGACGGGCGCACTTTCTGCAGGACGTGGATGGCGTCATCCACGTTCCAGAGGAACATGCTGCGGAGGCGCGCTGCGGACGTGTGACTGTACAGGAAGGTGCCCGTCGACGTCGTACGCGTTCCGTGGGCGTGCGCGAAGATGCGCTGCCTGCTCCGGACGACCGGGGACTGGGCGTTCCAGAGGCTGGCGCGGATGTAGCAGCCGTGCCGGAGCCGGACGAGGGCGCCCGAATCCAGGAGGGATCGGATGGTCCGCGAGCCGTAGCCGAGGTCGAGCAGTTCTTCTGTGCGCCAGAGATTGCCCGTCGGGGGCAGTTGCAGCGAGGGGTTTTGCGACATGGCTCCAGCGTCCGGTACCGCCGACGCGCCCGGGAGGCTCCGCCGTCGCTATGTGGATAACGGCGGTGTGGATAACGAGCTCGACGGCGGCCCGGAACGGGACGCGCCGGTATCAGCCGGAAACGCGCGCCGTCGTGCCCCGGACGATCAGGGCCGGCTCGATCAGCTTGCGCTCGGGCTCGAGGGCCGGGTCCTGGATCCGGGCCAGCAGGGTGTTGGCGACATCGACGCCGACGACGTCGCTGCGGTTGTCGACGGACGTGATGTCCAGGTACCGCGACTTGGCCAGTTGGGAATTGTCGTAGCCGATCACGGAGAGGTCTGCCGGAACGGACAGGCCGCGCGCCTTGGCCGCGGCGAGGGCGCCCAGGGCCATGGTGTCGTTGGCTGCGAACAGGGCAGTCGTGTCCGGGTGGTGGTCAAGAATCCAGCAGGCGGCCGCGTAGCCGTCCTCTTCCGAGGTCCCCTGCGATTCGCCGGCGATCCGATGCTCGACGCCGGCCTTCGTGATGCCGCTGCGGAAGCCCTCGCGCCGGTGGGCGGCAGCCCCGCCGGAGCCCGAGAGGTGTCCGATCCGCGTGTGGCCGAGCCCCAGTAGGTGATCCGCCGCCATGCGGCCGCCGCCGTCGTCGTCATTGGTAATGAGGCTGGCGCCGGCAGGAACACCGTTGCGCCAGCCGGCGACGACGGCCGGAACCCAGGTCCCCGCCATCATCGACTCGCTCGGCTCGGCCGCGATGACAAGGCCCTCGACGTGCATCGACAGCAGACCGTCCGCGGCTTCGGTGATGCGGTTCTCGCCCGGGCGGGAATCCGCGAGGGTGACCTGGTAGCCGTGGGGGGAGAGAGCGGATTCCATGCCGCGCAGGAGGTCCACGAACCAGAGGTTCCGGAAGTCGTCAATGACCAGTCCGATGCTTTTCGTCTGGCTGCTGGCAAGCGTGGTCGCTGCCCGGCTCGGGCGGTATCCTAGCTCTGACATGGCCGCCCGGACAGCCTCCCGGCGCTTCTCGCTGACTTTCGACGGGTTTTGAAGCACGAGGGACACCAGCGACGGGGAGACGCCGGCGCTCTTGGCGACGTCGTAGATCGTCGGGCGGCGGGTTCGCGAGGTGTTCAGCGTCATCTGCAGAGCCTTTCATGTGTCATTCGAGGATAGCCGTCCAACCATTGACAGGACATATTCACATAGCTACGCTTCTTATCAGCGCTAATTTTTGTAGCGCTCCAATTTTCTAGAGTCGGGCCGTCGGCCTGGCAATTTCAAAGGAGAAATCGATGGCTGACAGTTTAGGAGTTGCCGTAATCGGCGCCGGAATGGCAGGAAAGGCGCATGCGGCCGCCTACCGGACGGCGTCCACGCTGTACAGCCCGGTTCTTCCTCCCATCCGGCTGGTCTCCATCGGCGATGTCAACGCCGAGTTCGGCTCTCTAGCGGCGAAGCGTTTTGGCTACGAACGCAATGACACCTCCTGGCAGGCGATCGCCGAGGCCGATGACATCGACGTCGTGAGCGTCGTGATCGCGAACTCCCTCCACCGCGAAGTCGTGGAGGGCCTGCTGGCCGCCGGGAAGCACGTGCTGTGCGAAAAGCCGCTGAGCGACTCGATCGAGGACGCCCGGGCCATGGCCGAGGCTGCCCGCAACGCCAGCTCGATCGCGCGCATCGGGTTCACCTTCCGCCGCACGCCGGGCATCGCCTACATCCGCGACCTCATCCGCAACGGCGTCCTGGGCAACGTCCTGCACTTCAGCGGGCGCTACTGGACCGACTATGGGTTCAGCCCTTCGGCCCCCATGAGCTGGCGCTACAAGGGCGGCCAGGGCTCCGGCGCGCTGGCCGACGTCGGAAGCCACCTCACGTACGTCTCCGAATTCCTCTGCGGTGACATCAAGTCCGTCAGCGGCGGGCACCTCAGCACCGTGATCGACAAGCGCCCGCTCCCGCTCGCCGCGGTCATGGGCCACGACCACGTCGCTGTCAGCGACACCTTCGAGCCGGTCGAAAACGACGACTACGCGGCGTTCTCCGCAGAGTTCGAAAACGGTGCCGGCAGCTTTGAAGTCTCCCGCGTTGCCGCCGGACACGCCAACAGCCTCCAGTTTGAAGTGTTCTGCGAGAACGGTGCCGCCAAGTTCGACCAGCGCCGCCCCGCCGAAGTCCAGCTGTTCCTCAACGATGGCTCCGGCAACGAGAACGGCTACCGCCAGGTCATCCTCGGCCCGGGCCACCCCTACATCGCCGGCGGCCTGGCCATGGACGCCCCTGAAGTCGGCTTCGGACAGAACGACGCCTTCGGCTACCAGGCCCGGGCGTTCCTGGAGGAAGTTGCCGGTCTCGGCGAGGCGGAGTCGCTGCCCCGCTGCGCCACCTTCGACGAGGGCGTGCGGAACATGGAACTGCTCGGCGCGGTCACCGAATCGGCGCTCAACAACGGAAAGAAAATCACGCTGTGAAACTCGGCGTCTACAACGCAATCCTGCACGACCGTCCGCTGCCCGAGGCACTCAAGGTCATCGCCGACCTCGGACTGACCGGCATCGAAATCAACACCGGCGGATTCCTGCCGGCCGTCCATGTTCCCACCATGGACCAGATCCTCGAAAGCGATGCGGCCCGTGATGACTACCTCGCGATTTTCGAGGGGACCGGCGTTTCGATTGCGGGCCTGAACTGCAACGGCAACCCGCTGCACCCCAAGCGGGAGATCGGCGAGAAGCATGCCGAGGACATCCGCCGCTCCATCCGGCTGGCGCACAGGCTGGGACAGGACCGGGTGGTGACCATGTCCGGCCTTCCCGGCGGCGAACCCGGGGCCACCACCGTCAATTGGGTGGTCAACGCCTGGAACTCGGCCGCCCTGGACGTGCTGGACTATCAGTGGAGCATCGCGGCCGACTTCTGGAAAGAAACCGACCGCCTCGCCGCCGACCACGGCGTCAAGGTTGCCCTTGAACTGCACCCGCAGAACATCGTGTTCAATACCGCGGATGTGTACAAGCTCATCGAGCTCACCGGCGCGACCCACGTCGGCGTCGAGCTCGACGCCTCGCACCTGTTCTGGCAGCAGATGGATCCGGTCGCGGTGGTGCGCGAACTCGGTCCGCTGGTCTTCCAGGCAGCCGCGAAGGACGTCCGAGTGAACACTGAGAACGCCGCGCTCTACGGTGTCCTCGACAACAGCTTCCGCAGGCTTTCCCCGGAGGAAAACCGCACCAACCTCGGCGGCGACGAGTGGGCCAACGAGTGGCCCAAAAACTCCGCCTGGGACTTCGTGGCCCTGGGCCGCGGGCACGACACCGCCTACTGGACGGAGTTCCTGCGCGCGCTGTACGAGGTGGACCCGAACATGCTCGTCAACATCGAGCACGAGGACACCTCCCTGGGCCGGATCGAGGGCCTCCAGGTGGCGGCCAAGGTCCTGCGGGACGCCGACGCGGCGCTCTCGGCGTCGCTGCACCTCACGAACTGACCGTCGTTCGATCAATACCCCGAGGTCGCCGGAAAGCGCCGGGTTCGCCGTAAAAGTCCGGCGAACGGGCAGCTTTCCGGCGAATTCGACGGCGGTGCGGACAGCGCCCGAACAGAAAGGGCCCCATACGGTGCGCATCGCCCTCGGAGCAGGGCAACTATGCCGGGTTCTACACCGAGTTCGCCCGCGCGGTTCGGGACGGCGGGCCGGGACCGGTGCCGGCCGTCGAGGGGGTACGGACCCTTAAGGTGCTCGACGCCGCCCGGCGCAGCGCACTGGAGAACAGGGGTGTGGGGCTGGACGGACAGCACCCGGAGTAGGGGCCGCCGTCGTGCGGTGAATCGCGAGGTCGCCGGAAAGCTGCGGAATCGCCGGAACGTTGTGGCGACCTCAAGAGGTTCCGGCGAATTCGACGCCGGGTCCGGAACGTTTCGGCGACCTGGACGGCGGCAGCGGAACCTAGGAGTAGTACCGGCCCAGGGTCTCGGCCTTGAAGTCGAAGAAGTTGCCCGACTCAATGGCCAGGCGCGCATCGTCCACCATCTTCACCACGAAGCGCTCGTTGTGGATCGAGATCAGCGTCGCCGAGACCATCTCCTTGGCCTTGAACAAGTGGTGGATGTAGGCCCGCGAATAGTTCAGGCAGGCGTAGCAGTCGCAGTCTTCCTGGAGCGGGCCGAAATCGCGCTTGTACTTGGCGCCGGAGAGGTTGAACCGGCCGGTCGGGTGATAGAACGCCGAGTTCCGGGCCACCCGGGTGGGGGAGACACAGTCGAACGTGTCCGCGCCGTTCTCAATTGCGGTGAAGATATCGTCGGGTTCGGAAATGCCCAGGAGGTGCCGCGGCTTGTTCTCCGGCAGCTCCTCATTGCACCAGCGCACGATCGTGCCGAGGTTCTCTTTCTCGAGTGCGCCGCCGATGCCGAAGCCGTCGAAATTCATGGCGCCGAGGTCGCGGCAGGCCTTGCGGCGCAGGTCCTCGTACTGGGCGCCCTGGATCACCCCGAACAGCGCCTGGTAGGGCTTCCCGACGCGCTCGGATGTGAGCCGGAAGTGCTCGGTGATGCACCGCTCGGCCCAGCGCCGGGTGCGTTCCAGGGATTCCTCCTGGTAGCCGCGCGAGTTCTGCAGCGTGGTCAGCTCATCGAACGCGAACATGATGTCCGCGCCGATCTGGTGCTGGACGTTCATGGAGATCTCGGGGCTGAACCGGTGCCGGTCGCCGTTGAGGTGGCTCTTGAACCACACGCCTTCCTCATCGACGTGGGCCAGGCGTTCCTTGCCGGGGGCGACGGCGTCGTCCGGCCCTGAATGGTCCACCGATTTCATGTCGATGACCTTCTTGAACCCCGAGCCCAGGCTCATCACCTGGAAGCCGCCGGAATCGGTGAACGTGGGCCCGCGCCAGTTCATGAAGGCGCCCAGCCCGCCGGCCTCGTCCAGGACGTCCGCGCCCGGCTGCAGGTACAGGTGGTACGCATTGGCCAGCACGGCCTGCGCGCCGAGCTCGGCGATGGATTCCGGCAGCACGGACTTGACCGTGGCTTTGGTGCCGACGGCGATGAACGCCGGAGTCTGGATCTCGCCGTGCGGGGTGGCGATGGTGCCGGTCCGGCCCAGGAACTCCCCGCCGTTGGCGGCGATCTGACCGGCCGACGGCGGGCACGCCTCACTCAGGCGCTTGCCCACACGGAAGGAGAACTCGGACTGCCGGGCAGGCGCGGGCGGCAAAGAAGCAGAGACAGGATTGGCTGGCACGGTTCAAGTGTGCCAGCTAACGCGGCCTAAGCCTTAGTGGACGGGATCCGATGTGGGGTAGTTCTCAGCCCGCCATTTGTCCCAGTAATTGCGGATCGCGTCCAGCTGGTGGGCCCCGAGGTCATAGGTGGAGACGATCGCCAGGGATCCGCCGTCGGGCCGGACGTCCGCGATGGCGGGCTGGTCCGCCACGATCAGCAGGCCCTCGCCGTGCTCGGCGTAGTTGTGGACCGTCAGGCCCACCTGGTGATTGCTGCGGAACCAGACCTTGCCGGAGATCTCCTCGCCCGTGGGCAGGGTGAGCGAATACGGGTCCCCGGGCGCCGGGACGTCGCTGAGCCCGAGGTTTTCTATCGCCGAGCCGCCGGTGCCGGGCACGGAGAAGAAGAAGGTCCGGCGTTTGCCGTGCGGGTGCCGTTCCAAGGCGAAGCGCAACTGATGGAGGAAGGTCAGCCAGCCTTGGGTGATGTCCTCGTCCCACGCGGCCCATTCGGAATTGTGGTCGATCGCCGCCCGGGTGACGCTGACTTCCGTGCCCGTGGGGACAGGTTTCAAGGTGAAGACGTCTCCGCCGTCGACCACCAGGGAGGTGTGGTCCGCGCCTTCGACCACATTGGGACCGAAGTAGATTTCGTTGATTTCGGCCTCTTGGTCATCGGCGTTCCAGCCGTGCCATTGGGCGATTCTGGCGGGTTCGCGCAGCATGGTCCAAACTTGCTGCGCGTCCGAATTGATCACAACGCTCAGATTGTTCGTCATGGGGTGAATCTACAACGCCAGGCCCCGAACGGGTAGGGGCGAACGGGTGGGCAGGACCGGCTGGGACCGGAGAAGATTGGCTGGGCCGGATCGGAACGATCGCAAGGCCCTTAGGGGCGGACGGATTCCAGCTCGTTGCCGATCCGGCGTTCCAGCTCGGCGGCGCCGATGGTTTCAGAGCCGCCGTGCGCGCGCAGGAACAGGAGCGCCTCGAGCCGGAGCAGCCGCCATTCGCGTTCCGCATCAGGGTTTGAGTTGTCGATCGAGCGGAAAATTTCCTTGTCGTACAGATTGGGCTCGTTGAGCGAGCGCTGACGCACCTTGGCGTTGATCCTGGCCTTGAACGGGTCTGCTTCCATGGCCTCCGGCGCGCGAAGGAATTTCTCGTAGATTCCGGCGCGCTCGTCCTGCCCCAGCTGGCGGCATATGTAGCTGGAGAGCGCCAAGGACGCCTCCACCGAGGCCCAGCGGCCAGGGTTGCCGTCGAACGGCAGGACGTTGAGCAGGTCCGCGACCGCCAGGGCGTTTTCGGCGTCCTTGAGCATGACGAAGAGCTCGTGGGCGAGGTCGCTGAGGTCCTTCAGGCAGCTCCCTGACTTGGTGTTGATGCCCTTGGCAAGCCGTTCGCTGAGCAGGAGCACGCCGACGGCGCCCGGATGGGCCTCTGCCACCGCCTCCACCACGGATTCCGGTGTGCCGTCCGGTGCCGGGATGAGCGCCAGGTCCGTCTCGCTGGGTCCGCTCACCGCGGGCGGCACCAGGGGCAGCGGAGGAACGACGACGCCGGGCGTCGCCGCCTCGGAGCCCTCCTGGCCCGGGGCGGGGGCCGTGCCGGCGTCGGATGCATCGGCGTCGGATGCGCTGGCATCGGAAGTAGCGGAACCTGTATTCGGGGGTGCTGTATCGGCGGTGCCGGCGGCCGCGAAATCGGTGAACTCCGCGGCTTCCGTCGTGTCCTCCGTGTCAATCTCAGCCGTCTCCGCGTCGTCCGCGTTCTCGGTGATCCTCACCGTTGATCCTGCCGCGATCCGCAGCACACCGCCGCCGCTGAGGGTCGCCAGAACCATGGCGGGCGTGCCGAAATCGTCGGTTTCGACGTCCACCTGATGGACCTCGGCGGAGCGGTTTCCATCGGGCAGAATCAGGTGATCGCCGGCCCGTAGAGATCCAGCCTGAAGTTCACTGTGGTTCCGGGAGGCTGGGGGGTGGGTCATCGGGAGTCCTTAAAGTTCTCTTGCAGTCCGCCCAACAGTCTACAAAATCAGGTGCCCGAAGTCGGGGACGCTGCTGTTGCCCCGAGCGTCCCCGGGGCGGCGCCGGACCCAGGGGAACCGGCTAGTTGCCGACTCCCGCGAAAGCCAGCGCCTGCCGGATCAGGGCACCGCGGCCGCCGCTGAATTCAAGCTGCACGTCCGAGCTCATGACCTCCTGCGGGGTCATCCAGGTCAGCTCCAGGGCGTCCTGCCGCGGGGAGCATTCTCCCGTGACGGGAATGATGTACGCCAGGGCGACGGCGTGCTGGCGGTCATCGGTGAAGCCTGTGTGCGACGGCGACGGGAAGTACTCGGCCACGGTGAACGGCACGGGGCTGACCGGCAGTTGCGGGAAGGCGAGCGGGCCCAGGTCCTTCTCCATGTGGCGGAGGAGCGCGGCGCGGATGGTCTCGCGATAGAGCACGCGGCCCGAAACCAGGGAGCGGACCATGGTGCCGTCCGCGTCGGCCTGCAGGAGGGTGCCGACCTCGTTAACAAACCCCAGCGGATCCAGCCGGACCGGAACGGCCTCGACGTAGACCATCGGCAGCCTTCCCCGCGCTTCGAACAAGTCGTCGTCGGAGAGCCAGCCGGGATTCGGGTCAGGGGTGCGCACATTCATGGTTAAGTTCTACCCCATCCCTGACCCGTTCCCCGCGCCGCGCCTCAGATCGGGGATATTGTTTGTGCCCCAGGTAGGTGCACCGCGCGGACGGGATCCGGCACATAGAGTCCTGCCGCGCTCAGCCCTCCGCGGGTGCCGCGGAAATCCAGAGCGGCGGGTGGGCGGCCACTCCGTCCGCATCGGGGTTGACCACGTGCAGGGTCGGGATGGCAGCTTCCTCAATGACCGCCGCCTCGTGACCCGCCTCGTTCAGCCGCTCATGCAGGGCGTCAAAGTCGCCGGCGTATTCGAAGCCGAAGCCGGCACGCGCGGTCCCGGCGCCTGCACCGACCATCAAGATCCCGCCGTTCTTCGCCGTGAACGCTTCGGACTCCGCTGTGTCAGCGCCGCTGCCGGCGCCGCTGCCCGGGACCGGCCGGGGCCGGGCACCGATATCGCGCAGCGTTTGCGCCGCCGCAACGGCGTTTTCGGAGAACCAGACGCCGACGACGGCGAGGCCCGGGTCCGCTTCCGCCGACCCGCCCCAGCTGCCGTCGGCATCGCGCGTGGCCGGGTCCGCGAGGAAAGTGAAACCGTCGACAGCGGTGATACGGCAGGAAGACCCGTGGTCCGCTTCGATGAGTTCCGCGGTGGTGCCGCCGGCCGGGCCGGGACCGCCCTGCGCCCCCGCCTCCGTGGTCCGCCGGGCGAATTCCTTCAGATCGCCCACTTCGACGCCGAAGGATGTGGTGCCGTCCTCTGCGGAGCCCTGCTCGACGAAGTGAAGGGCAAGGCGGCCGGAACCGGCGTCGAACACCCGCCAGGTGGGCTCGTCTACGGTCTTGACTAGGCCCAGATCGGTGAGCAGCCGCTCCCATTCATCAAGGCGGGAAGTGAAGTGGATCGGGCGGACGCGCAGCATCGTTGCTCCTCGGGTGGTCACGGGTTTCGGTTCGCAGGGATATCGTCCCACCAAAGCGGTACTTGTGGTCAGGTCCGAAGGGCACAATAGGGCCATGGCTGTTGAACTGGAGGAATTGCTGGTCAAGGATGCCGCCGAGTGGCGTGCCTGGCTGGAGCGGCATCACGCGCAGAGCCCCGGCGTATGGCTGGTGCTGCACAAGAAAGGCGGCTCGGTGACCGAGCTGGATTACGAGGCTGCGCTGCAGGAGGCGCTGTGTTTTGGCTGGATCGACGGGCAGGGCCGACGGCGGGACGAGGAGAGCTCCTACCAGCGGATGACACGGCGCGGACCCAAGAGCGTGTGGTCCGCGCGGAACGTGGAGCGGGTTGAACGTCTCGAGTCGGCGGGGCGGATGGCCCCGGCCGGACAGGCCGCCGTCCTCAGCGCCAAGGCGGACGGGCGCTGGGAAGCCGCCTATTCGGGCGCGGCCACGGCAGAGGTCCCGGAAGACCTCGCCGCGGCCATCGCGGCGGACCCCCGGGCGCAGGCAATGTTCGAGGTCCTGACCTCGGTGAACCGGTATGCCCTGATCTATCGCACGAACGGGGTTAAACAGGCCGCTACGCGAGAGAGGAAGATCGCCGGGTTCGTGGAGATGCTCGCCCGGTTCGAAACGCCGTACCCGCAGACCAAGCGGCCCCGGGAAGAGTAACGGCGGCCCCTGTGGCCCCGGCGGCCCCGGGAAGAGTAACGGCGGCCCCCGCCGCGGATCCCAGAGAACTCCCAGAAACCGTCCGGGTTACGGGTAGTTGCCGCTGGCAGGATGGAGCGATGCTCCCTGCCCAACGTGCTCCGCGACCCTCCGCCCGCCCGCCGCTGCCGTCCCAGCGGCGGCTCTTCTTCGTGGCCGCGGGCTTGCTGGTCGCGGGGGAGACGATCTTCTGGACCATGCTTGCCGCGGTGCAGTCGAACAGCGGTGCCGCTGCCTTGGACGGGCCCGTGCACGACGGGCTCGTGGCGTCCCGGGACCCGCTGGCCACCTCCATCCTGACGGCCGTGACCACGGTGACGTCGCCACTGTGGATGACCGTGATCGGCTGCATGCTGGCCCTGGCATGGGCGGCGTGGAAACGGGAAATCTGGCGTCCGGCCCTCTTGGTCGGTGCCATGGCGGCAGCCCTTGCAGTGTCCACTCTGATCAAGCACGACGTCGCCCGCCCCCGGCCTGCCGCCAGCGATTTCATGCTGGGCCCGGACGACGCCCTGTCATTCCCCTCGGGCCATACGTTCGGCGCAGGCGTCTTCCTGTGCGTTCTGAGTTACCTGCTGGTGACGGGCCGCGGCACGCGGACTAGCAAACGAACGACGTCGGCCCTCAGCTTCGCGGCCGCGGCCGCGGGGACGCTGGTGGTCGCCTTCAGCCGGCTTTACCTGGGCTATCACTGGCTGACGGACGTGCTCGCCTCCATCGGCCTGGCGCTCGCCGTCACCGGGACCGTCATCCTGGCCGACGGGCTGCGCACCGCCAGGGCCGCCCGGCTGCCGGCGCCGGCCGTCCCGGCCGCGCAGGCGGCAATGCCGGCTCCGGCGTACGCGGCGCAGGAGTACCCGTCAGAAGACGGGCTGTTAGAGCCCGACGCCCATCGCCTGGGCGATCACCACCGCCGAGGCTGAGGACCACGCCTGCGGGTGGCACGACGCCGGGTAGGGCACCGCGACCCCCGAGTCCTCGGCCCGCACCCCGGCGAACACCTCCGGCAGCCGGTGCCCGAACGAGGCTGCCGCGCCGAGCAGGCCATCGGCCAGGGTCCGTGCCTCGGGGATGAACCCGTCGGCCAGGAGGCCGCGGATTGCGATGGCGGTGTCGTGGCTCCACACGGATCCGCAGTGGTAGCTGAAGGGCCAGAACCCCGCAGCACGCCGGGAGATCGTGTGCACGCCGTAGCCGGAGAACAGCTCCGGGCTCACCAGCCGGTCAGCCACGATCCGGGCTTCGGCCGCATCCAGGATGCCAGTGCCCAGCAGGTGTCCCATATTCGAGCCCGGGATGTCCAAGGGAACCCCGTGCCCGTCCAGGGCCATGGCCGGAAAGGGCCCGGCGTCGTCGTCAACCCAGAAGCGCTCCCGGAACCTGAGCCGGAGGCCGGTAGCGAAGTCCCGTAGCGCCGGGCCGCCGGGTTCCCCGTAGGCGTCGAACAGCTCGGCCGTCTGCAGGGCCGCCTGGTACGCGTAGCCCTGCACCTCGGAAAGTGCGATCGGCCCCTCCGCCTGCCGGCCGTCGCGGAACTGCATGGCATCCCGGGAATCCTTCCAGCCCTGATTGCTCAGGCCGTGCCCGGTCGCGTCCCGGTAGCTAAGGAACCCGGCGTTGTTGCCCGCTCCCGCGCCGGCGGCGAGCAGCCAGTCCGCGGCGCGTGCCGCATTCGGCAGCAGGGACCGGATAACGGCGTCGTCCGGCCCGGCGCGCCAGAGTTCACCGAGCAGGCAAAGCCACAGCGGGGTGGAATCCACGGCGCCGTAGTACACCGGAGGCAGTCGCAGGCCCTGGCTCTCGAGCAAAAGTTCCTTGGAGCGCAGCTCGTGCAGGATCTTGCCGGGTTCCTCGGCAGCCGCAGGGTCAGTCCGGGTGCCCTGGAAGGCCGCCAGGGCCCGCAGCGTGCCCGCGGCAAGCCCGGTCTCCATCCCGGTGTCCAGCGGCAGCAGCAGCCGCGCCGCCCACAGCGAGTCGCGCCCGAACAGTGTGAAGTACCAGGGCGCCCCGGCGGCGATGAAAGGAGCGTGCGGAAGCTGGCGGGTGGCCAGCCGGAGCCCGGCCACTTCATCCAGGGAGTTGTCCAGGAGCAGGCCCAGGGCCCCGGCCGGTCCGGTCCGCGGCGGCCGCGGGGCGGGCGGCCGCGCCGCCACCACGGCGTCGTCATCGTCGGTCAGGACGGCTTGCCATTCGGCCTCGAACGGCCGGCCCCGGCCCAGGCTCCCGCGCCAGGCGAGCCGGCCCTCCGAGGTCACAGCACCGGGCGCCGCCACCGCGAGGCTCTTCCCGCCCTCCCGCCAGCGCAACGCCGACTGGTCGGCCGAGACCGGCGCGGACGCGTCGCGAAAGCGGCTGAGCCGGATCTGGGCCATGTCGGTGAAGTCGGCGGCCAGCTCAACGTCGATCTCGACGTCGAGGGAATCCAGTGACGTGCGCAGCTGCAGGGCATGGCGCACCGCTCCGGGCGTCACGGTCCAGGTCTGGACAAGCTCGACGGCGGGATCTTCTGTGGGCCCCGGGATGCCCCGGACGAGTCCCCGCACGCGCAGCACGCCGCCGGGCTGGGACTCGACGGTGGCCGGTTCTGGCTCCAGGCCGTTGACACGTACGAGGGCGCGGCAGAGCATCCGGGTGTCGCCGTGAAGGAGCCCGGTGAACCCGGCTGGATCGGTGGACCCGCCGGCCGGATCGGTGGACCGCCCGGCTGACTGACCGGACTGCCTGGCGTCTGGCGGGTTGGACTCGCCGGCCAGACGGCCGTCGGGATCGAGCCACAGCTGCGTCGGGGCGGCAACGGAGCAGTGCTGGCGGTGCAGGCCTGGCTGAACAGTCATTCGCCCACCCTATGCCGGGGCCCACGGAGGGCTCAATGTCCTATTGGACCGGCGCGTCGTCCATCGGGAACGCCACGGCCTCGCCCACCACGCGCAGCCTCAGCTCGGTGCCGGGGCGTGCGATGGAGGCGTTCCAGTGCCGGATGGTGATGATTTCCCCGCCGCCGGGGTAGCGGTGGTCCGGGACGGCGCCGGCGGCAAGGACCGGCGGGACGGGGAGCTGGAGCCGGACGGTGGTCTCGGGGCCGAAGTAGTCGGTGTCCACCACGGTGCCGCGGATGGGGCCGTCCTCGGAAATGCGGATCTGCTCCGGCCGCAGCATCAGCTGGACCCGGCCCTGCGCCGGCGGGCGTCGCACGGGGATCCCGCCGAGCGAACACGTGGCCAGGGAACCTTCCATCCAGGCATCCAGGATGACGGCGTCACCGAGGAACTCCGCGGTGGCGCGGTCCGCCGGGCGTGTGTAGACGACGAACGGGTTGCCGATCTGGGCCAGCTTGCCGCCGCGCATCACGGCCACCTGGTCGGCGAAGGACAACGCCTCGGCCTGGTCGTGCGTGACGAGGATCGTAGTGACCCCGGCGTCCTTCAGGACCTGGCCCACCGCGCGGCGGGTCGCCACCCGCAGGCCGGCGTCCAGGGCGGAAAACGGCTCGTCCAGCAGCATGAGCTCGGGCTCGCGGGCGAGCGCCCGGGCCAGCGCGACGCGCTGCTGCTGGCCGCCGGAGAGCTGGTGTGGGCGGCGCTTGGCCATGGACGGGTCCAGCGAGACCATTTCCAATAGTTCGCTCACCCGCGCCTTGACGCCGCTGCGTCCGCCGGGGAGTTTGCCGCTGTCCAGGCCAAAGGAGATGTTCTGGCCCACGGTCAAGTGCGGGAACAGGGCGCCGTCCTGGGCCACGTAGCCGACGTGGCGCTTGTGGGCCGGGACCCAGGCGTCCTCTCCCGCCACCTTGCTGCCGTTGAGTGAGATGGTGCCGGTATCGGGGTGTTCGAAGCCGGCGATCAGCCGCAGGAGGGTGGTCTTGCCGGAACCGGACGGTCCCACGATCGCCGTCGTTCCGCCCTTGGCGACGGAGAGGTTGACGCCTTTGAGTACCGCCTGGGGCCCGAAGTTCTTGGTGACCGCGTCGATTTCCAGGTGGCTGTTGGTGCTGGGCGCCACGGACGCCGCGATCCGCGGCTCGGGGAGACGGGAGGGTGCCTCGTGCGGAGGGTAAAAATCGGTCACTGTCCGGCCACTTTCTTGGACTGCTGGAAAAGGAGGTAGGTCATGGGCGCCGAGATCAGGATCATCAGGAGCGCATACGGAGCGGCGCCGGCGTAGTCAATCTCGCTGCTCTTGCTCCAGAACTCGGTGGCGAGCGTGCGGGTCCCGTTGGGGGAGAGCAGGAGGGTGGCCGTGAGCTCGTTGACGATCCCTAGGAACACCAGTGCCGCGCCGCCGGCCGCGGCGGGGGCCGTGAGGCGCAGCGTCACACGGAGGAACGCCAGCAGGGGCGGCTTGCCGAGCGCCTGCGCGGCCTCGTCGAGTTCCTTCGGCGCCTGGGCCAGCCCGGAGCGGAGGTTCACCAGGGCCCGGGGCAGGAACAGCAGCACATAGGCCGCGATCAGGAGTCCCGAGGTCTGGTACATGTTGGGGAGCATCCGGATGCTTACGGTCACGAACGCCAGGCCCACCACAATCCCCGGCATGGAGCTGGTGATGTAGTTGGAGAGCTCCAGGGACTTGCTGAACCACCCCGGACGCCGCACGGCAAGGTAGGCCATGGGGAACGCGACCAAGGTGGTGACCACGGCCGCGGCGATGCCGTAGGCGAGGGTCTGCAGCAGGGCCGGCATGAACTCCTCCGCGGCCCAGACATCCGGCCCGCCGGCGATGACCCAGCGCAGCACGAACGTCAGCGGCAGGCCGAACGCCAGCGCAGTGAGGGCGATCAGGGACAGCTGGGCGGGGACCTGATACGCGTGCAGGGGCAGCCGCAAGGCGCGCGCCTGGGCACCCGAGCCGATCCTGGCGTACCGGGCGCTGCCGCGGCTGCGGACCTCCACGAGCAGCAGGATCAGGCACAGGAAGACCAGGACGCTGGCGAGCATGTTCCCGGCGGTGCCGTTGAAGGTGGACTGGTACTGCACCATGATCGCGGTGGTGAAGGTGTCAAAGCGGATCATCGCGAAGGCCCCGTATTCGGCCAGCAGGTGCAGCGCGACCAGCAGCCCTCCGCCGGTCATGGCGATGCGCAGCTGCGGCAGCACCACGCGGAAGAAGGCGCGCCAGGCGCCGAGGCCGAGGGACGCGGCGGACTGTTCGATGGCCGGGTCCAGGCGGCTGAGGGTCGCGGCGGCCGGGATGTAGACGAGGGGGAAATAGGACAGGGTGGCGATCAGGACCCCGGACCACAGCCCGCCGAGGGAGGGGACCGCGGAAACCCAGGCGTAGCTGTTGACGAAGGCGGGGATGGCCAGCGGGGCCGCGAGCAGCACAGCCCACCACTTCCGGCCCACCAGGCTGGTGCGTTCCACGAGCCAGGCGCCGCCCACGCCCAGAATCAGGCACAAGGGCACCGTCACCACGGTCAGGAGCACAGTGTTCAGCAGCAGTTCGCCCACCCGAGGGCGGAAGATCAGGGAGACGGCGGTGTCCCACCCGGTGGCGGCCGTCATGACGATCACGTAGGCCAACGGCACCAGGGAGAACAAGGCGATCAGCACCGCCACGATGGACACAACAGAGACGCCGAAAGGCGGGCGGGGTCGCTTGACCCTGCCCGCCGTCGTCGTGCCAGTCGTCAAATCACCGGATGGACCTGGGACCGCCAGCTTGTTAGCCACTGCCGTTACAGCAGCCCTGCCTGGGTCATCAGTTCGGTGACCTTGGCGGAATTGAGCTTGGCCGGATCCACGGTGGGTGCCTGCAGATCCTTGAGCGGTACGAGCTTTTCGTTGGACGGGACGCCCGAGCCGACGGCGTACTCGAAGGACGTGCCCTTCTGGAGTACTTCCTGGCCCTTCTTGCCGGTGATGAACTTCAGGAAGGCCTGGGCGGCCGCCGCGTTCTTCGAGGACTTCAGCACGCCGCCGCCGGAGACGGAGACGAAGGCGCCCGGGTCCTGGTTCTTGAAGTAGTACGGCGTGACGTTGTTGGAGTTCTCGCCGGTCTTGGCCTGGTCCCCGTAGTAGTAGTAGTGGTAAATCAGGGCGGCGTCCACTTCGCCGGCGTTGACGGCCTTCATGGCCGTGCTGTTGCCCTTGTAGGCCTTGGAGTTTTCCTTCATGCCCTTGAGCCATTGCTGGGTGGTGGCTTCGCCCTTGAGCTCCAGCAGGGCCGAGACGATCGCCTGGAAGTCGGCGCCCGACGGCGAGGCGGCCCAGCGGCCCTTCCACTCGGGATTGGCCAGGTCCAGCATCGACTTGGGCAGCTTGTCTGCGCTGATCTTGTTCTTGTCATAGACCAGCACGGTGGAGCGGGCCGCGATGCCGGTCCACTTGTTGGTGGAGGGGCGGAATTCGGCGGGTACCTGGTCCACGGTGGCTTTGTCCACGTCCGCGAAGAGGCCGGCGTTTTCCACCTGGGCCATGGCGGGCGAGTTCTCAGTAAGGAAGACATCCGCCGGCGACGCCTGGCCTTCCTGGACGATCTGGTTGGACATCTCGGTGTCGTCGCCCTGGCGCAGGGTGACCTTGATGCCGGTTTCCGCGGTGAAGGCGTCCACCCACTCCTTGGTCAGGGACTCGTGCTGGGCGTTATAGACCGTGATCTCACCCGACGGGGTGCCGCCGGCGGCTGCGCTGCTGCCGGCCGGGGAGGATGAACCGGAGCCGCAGGCGGCCAGGCCCAGGGCGGCAGTGGCGGCCAGGGCGATGCCCGCCAGTGCGTTGGTGCGGATCTTCATGGGGCTACTTTCTGCAAGGAAGTCGTCGTAGGTGCCCTGACCCCCGTGAGCGGGGAAGTTAGGGCATGCTCACTAAGAAAGACTGTAGGTTAGCCAAACCTAAGCAACCAACCTGAGAACGCGTTAAGTGATCAGGATCACATGAATTACGAAACTATTGCGTGACGTAATTAGCGCCGACGTCGGGGCGACCTACGGGGCGTGTGCCGGGGCAATCGATGCGGCTGCCTCCAGAATCATCCAGGCCTGCAGTTGGGTGGAGAGCTCGACGGCGGCGCCCTCCGGATAGCTGCGGCGCGCCGGCAGTTCGGTGCGGTTGGAAAAGACCAGATGGCTGCCCCCGCGGGCGAGGCGGTCGTGGGCCGGGAGAATCCGCCGGCCCTCCCAGAGGGCCTGGGCGGTGTCATTTACGAGGGTCGCCGCCGTGGCCCGGGTTTCGGCCGGAAGGCCCTCGTTTAGGGCTGCAAGGGCCAGATATCGGACCAGGATCCCGGTGAAGAGTCCGCCGTCGCCCGTTCCCTCGCAGCGCAACACCGCCGCGCTGCGGCCCAGCAGCGGCGCCGGCTGCGTGAGGCTGCGCGCCACGGCCTCCACCAGCGCGGCCGCCCGCTCGAGGTTCGCCGCGCCCCCGAGTTCCAGCAGGGCGCCGAGGACGGGCCCCTGGTTATAGGTGTAGATGGTCTCTTCCAGTACCGCTTCGCCCGTGCCGGAAATCCGCAATCCGTCCCGGTACAGGCCCTGTTCAGGCGCGTAGAGCCGGGCGTCGAGCCAGTCCAGCAGCGCCTGGGCCTTGGCCCGGTTGCCCGTCCGCGCGTAGTAGAGGGCCACCGGTGCGGTGGCGGGCGTGTTCTTGAAGTCCCGTTTCTTGCTCCAGAAGGTGCCGCCGCCCAGATTGTCCGTGGAAGCGGCGTCGAACTGGAGCGTCAGGCTCTTCAGGACCTTGGCGTTGCGCTCCCGGCCGGTGCGTTTGCGGGAGTCCTCGGCGAGCCTGTCCAGCCGGAGCGTGGCGAGGGCCAGCCAGGCCATGTCGTCGTAGTAGTCATTGACCACCGTGAGGAAATTGCGGAGCCGGATCCCGGTGACGAGCCGGGAGGCGAGCCTGCCGGCGCTGGGCCGGTTCTCGCCGTCGAACTTGGCGCCCGGATGCCCCGACGAGCCCAGCTCCCGGCGGCCGGCGTCCACGAGGCAGTCCAGGTAGTGCGCCTGCCACCAGTAGTGCCAGGGCCGGGACAGGTTCTTGAGCCGGCCCGAGGGCCGGAGTATTGCTCCGATGTGGGTCCCCGGCAGGAAAAAGAGCCGCTGTCCGAAGAGCCTGGTCACCGAGCGGGCGGCCTCGTCCGCGCGGAAGGACCAGTTGGGGGCGGCGTCGGCTCGGGTCATGGTTCAAGCCTAATCGCGGGACCTGCCCGGACACCGTTCGTGACGGCGGCCTCCAGGGGTGCAGTCGAGGTCGCAGTGCAATCGTGCCGGCAGGCGTGCGGTGGAATCGTTCCGTGGGGCGCGGGCAAAGGTGCGGAATGCCGGCGTTCCAGTTAACATTCACTAACTAATGTTCCCGGCGGGCCGCTGCTGCAGGCGGCGCCCGCGTCGAGGCTTCGCGGCCGGGGTTCGGTTCCACATCAAGGAGGATGCATGGACATCAAGGGTACTGTCGCGCTGATTACGGGCGGGGCCTCCGGTCTCGGAGCTGCCACGGCCCGGCGCCTGTTCGACGCCGGCGCATCGGTGGTGCTCGTGGATCTGCCGGGCTCCGCCGGGGCCGCGTTTGCCGCCGAACTCACCGCTTCCGCTCACCGTGGCACGTCCACTGGCGGCGCTGAGGCACGCGGCCGCACGGCCGTCTTTGTCCCCGCCGACGTCACCGACGAAACGCAGGTGCAGGCCGCCGTCGACGCCGCCGTCGCCCTCGGCCCGCTGCGCATCACGGTGAACTGCGCGGGAATCGCCACCCCGGGCAAGGTCCTGGGCCGCGAGGGCGTGCTGCCCCTGGAGACCTTCAACCGCGTCATCCAGATCAACCTCGTGGGCACCTTCAACGTGATCCGCCTGGCCGCGGCCGCGATGGCCGCCACCGAGCCTGTCAGCACGGAACTGGGCGGTCCCGAACGCGGCGTCATCATCAACACCGCATCCGTCGCCGCGTTCGACGGCCAGATCGGCCAGCCCGCCTACGCCGCCTCCAAGGGCGCCGTGGCCGCCATGACGCTGCCGATCGCCCGCGAACTCGCGCGCTCGCTCATCCGGGTGGTCACCATCGCGCCGGGGATCTTCGAGACCCCCATGATGGCCGGACTGCCGCAGGAGGCGCAGGACTCCCTGGGCCAGCAGGTGCCGCACCCCTCGCGGCTGGGCCGTCCAGCCGAATACGCCAACCTCGCAGCGCACATTGTGGACAACGCCATGCTCAACGGTGAGACCATCCGCCTCGACGGCGCCATCCGCATGGGCCCGAAATGACCCGGACCGGGCCGGCCGCCGGGGCAGCACCAGTTGCGGCAGTGGCATCTGTGGCGGGGTTGCCCGCGGCGGACTTCTTCGACTACGAATCCCTGCTCAGCACCGCGGAGCAGGCCAAACTGGCGCAGTTGCGCGAGTTCCTGGCGGCCGAGGTCGCCCCGTTCGCCACGGACTGGTGGAACAAGGCCGAGTTCCCGGCCCATATCCTGCCCAAGCTGGCGGCCCTGGAGCTCAGCGCCCCCGCCCAGCGCGGCTACAGCAACCTGTTCGCCGGGATCGTCATCGCCGAGATGACCCGCGTGGACACCTCGCTCGCGACCTTCTTCCTGGTCCACCATGACCTCTTCGTGGAGTCGCTCTTCGGCTTCGGCTCGGACGAACAGAAGGCGCGCCTGCTCGACGACGCGGCGAACCTGCGCACGACGGGTGCCTTTGCGCTCACCGAACCGGACCACGGTTCGGACGTCGCTGGCGGCATGGAGACCCGGGCCCGGCGGATTCCCGGCGTCGAGGCCGGCGGCGGCGACGTCTGGGTGCTCAACGGCGCCAAGCGCTGGATCGGCAACGGGACGTTCTGCGACTACATGCTGGTCTGGGCCCGGGACGAGGCCGACGGCGGCATCCGGGGCTTCATCGTCGACGCCACCCTGCCCGGCGTGAGCCGGAGCCGGATCGAGAACAAGATCGCCCTGCGCACCGTGCAGAACGCGGATATCGTCTTCACCGACGTCCGCGTGGCCGAGGCGGACCGCTTCGCCGGCATCAGCAGCTTCGAGGACACCAACGAGCTCCTGCGCGGTTCCCGGATCATGGTGGCCTGGCAGGCGGTAGGGCAGCAGCTTGCGGCGTTCGACGTCGCCCGGCAGTACGCCGTCGAACGCCAGCAGTTCGGCCGGCCGCTTGCGAAGTTCCAGCTGGTCCAGCAGCAGCTGGTGACCATGCTCGGCAATGCCGTGGCCAGTATGGGCATGATGGTCCGGATCGCGCAGCTGCAGGACCAGGGTGCCGCGGACATGCCGCAGGTGGCGCTCGCGAAGTCCTACGTCAGCGCCCGGATGCGCGAGACCGTGGCGATGGGCCGGTCCCTGCTGGGCGGCAACGGGATCGTCACGGACTACCGGATGGCAAAGATCTTCTCCGACGCCGAGGCGATCTACACCTACGAGGGCACGTTCGAGATCAACACCCTGATTACGGGGCGGGCCATCACCGGGGTGTCCGCGATCGTCTAAAAGACCGTTTAGAAGAGCCCGGGCTCCTTCTCGCCGGCCTCGATCCGGTAGTCCAGGCTGTTGTTCTTCACCGGCATGGGGCACGTGCCGTACGGGGTGAAGGCGCTGGGGTAGTTGATGGCCCGGTTGAAATCCAGGATCACCGTTCCATCTGGCCGGGGTTTTGCGGTGGAGACCTTGCGCCACTCGTCCGTTGATTCCCCGTTGGTTTCGTCGTGGAACGTCACGGTCAGGGCGCCGAGCTTCTCCTCCTCCGCCTGCAGGCGGAACTCGTGCTCCGAGCCCGGAAGGCGGAAGACGAGCTCGCCGACCGAGCGGTGAATCCCGTCCACCAGCGGGTTGGCGGTGCCGATCGGCACGTCCACGGGCTCCGGATAGGGCACGAACCGGGCCTCGATCACCAGGTCCGGACGGAAGTCGAAGGTGGGCACGCCGTCGAACCCGGTGAACACCGGTGACTGGGAGTCTCTCGTGCGCATGGCGTACTTGCCGGCCCGCATGGCGAGTTCCACTACCACCTGACGGCCGTCGTCGCCGCCGTACTGCACCCACATCAACGATTCCTCGTCGGCGAGTTCGGCACTGACGGTCCCGTCCACGGGTTCGCCGGTCTCCACGAGGGTCAGGCCCTCGGGCGCGGCGGCGGTGAGGCGGGCCGCCCTGCCGTCCGTGGACCAGAGCCCCGGGGCGAGCTCGACGGCGGACGGACGGTCCTCCAGCCACTGAAAGGACGTCAGCGTCAGCCAGCCGTGCTCACTCACGAGGGCCGCGTTGCGGCTGTTCCGGAAGCGCTGCCAGCGGGCGAGCTGGGGATCCTTCGCTGAATCAGTTCCGGGCATGGAATCAGGTGTGGGCTTCGAACGAGTCCCTGGTTCAGGAGTGATCATGGGCACTTCCAGAGGTATCGGCCCAACTAGCTCGCAGCAGGGGTCGCTTTGACGCCTCAAAACGGCCCCTGCTGCGAGTCAGTTGGGGGTGGGTGGAGTTTCGAGGCTGGCTGCCACGAGCTGGGCTGCGGCGGCGCCGGCCGCGGCGGCCGCATCAGGGTCGCCGTCGAGCACCCCGCTGGCCAGCCCGCCGTCGAGCAGCAGGGTCAGGCCGCGGGCCAGCTGGTCCGGGTCGTGCGCGCCGGCGCGCACGGCCAGATCCCTGATCCAGGCGCGGATCTGCTGTTTGTGGGCCACGGTCCGGTCGTGGACCCTGGTGCCGGAGGCCGACTCGGCGGCCGCATTGATGAAGGCGCAGCCGCGGTAGCCGTCGCGCCGGCAGGCCGTGGTCAGGGCATCGAACAGGCCCACGAGCTGCGCGGCGGGGTCTTCCCCGGCGGCTTCGGCTGCGGCGTGAAGCTGCCCGGTCCAGACGCCGTCGACCCTCTCCAGATACGCCAGGATGAGGTCGTCCTTGGCCGGAAAGTACTTGTAGAACGTGGCTTTGGCGACGCCGGACTCGGCGATGATCGTATCGATGCCGGCGGCCCGGAGTCCCTGCGCATAAAAGAGGCGGAAGGCCGTGGCCAGGATCTTCTCCCGGGCCTGCCCGGCGGGGGTCCGGGCAGCCGGCGGGGCGGTGGCTGCTGGCGACGTCATGTCACAATCGTACACAGACAAGTCTGTCTATGCCCGGCTCGTCCTTTATGTAGCGTCCAGCCTGCCCCGTGTTGTCGCCAGCCTATGGGCGTGCGGCCAGGCCCTGCACGAGCAGCTGCCAGACCTCGTGCAGCTCCGAGCCGACGGCCGGATCCGCCCATTCCGCCGCGTGCAGCGGGTGGTGGAACCGTGCGGTCGCGTGCAGGACGGCACGGCCGGCCGTGACCGGATCCGTCACCACAAACTCGCCGCTTCTGACGCCGTCGGCAATGATCTCAGTGATCATGGCGGCCAGATGGTCAACGTGGGCCGCCACCACTTCCCGTGCCTCCGCGGTCAGCTGGCTGAAGGTGGCAAACAGTTCGGGATCATTCAGTGCCAAGCCCTGTTTGATGGCCGCGAGGCGTTCCAGCCAGCGGAGCAGGCGTTCCGCGGCCGGGCCGTTCGTATCCCGGGCAGGATCCAGCGGCTCCACGAGACGGTCCAGCCAGCGCCGGGCCACCGCGTCCCGCAGCGCCACCTTCGTGGGGAAGTGCCGGTACACGCTGCCGTGGCTGACGCCGAGGGCCTTCGCAACGTCCACCACTGTGGCCTTGGTCGGCCCGAAGCGCCGCAGCACATCTTCGGCGGCGTCGAGGATGCGCTCCTCCGTCAGGACGGCGACGGCAGGCGTCACCGGCGTTCGCTGTCGAGCCAGGCCATCTGGCCGGCGTCGTAGCGGGTGCCCGCGGCGGCGCCGGCCGGGACGGCGGCCTCGATCGCTGCCAGGTCTTCGCCGGAGAGGACCAGGTCGGCCGCTCCCAGCGATTCGGTGAGCCGATCGCGACGGCGGGCGCCGACGAGGGGGACGATGTCCTCGCCGCGGGACAGGACCCAAGCAATGGCGAGCTGGGCGACGGTCGCGCCCTTGCGGTCCGCGATGCCGCGCAGCCGTTCGACGAGTTCGAGATTTCGCTGCAGGTTCTCGCCGGAGAATCGGGGGAGGTGGGCCCGGAAATCGCGCCGGTTTCCGGTGCCGGCCGCGGGCCAGTGACCCGATACCAAGCCGCGGGACAGTACGCCGTAGGCGGTGATGCCGATACCGAGTTCGCGGGCCGTCGGCAGGATGTCCTGTTCGATGCCGCGGGAAATCAGGGAGTATTCGATCTGGAGATCGGAGACCGGGTGGACGGCGTTGGCGCGGCGCAGGGTTTCGGCGCCCACTTCGGACAGGCCGATATGGCGGATGAGGCCCTGCTTCACGAGTCCGGCCAGGGCCCCCATGGTCTCTTCCACCGGGACGGTCGGATCGAGGCGGGTGGGCCGGTAAATGTCAACGTAGTCTGTACCCAATCGCCGCAGGCTGTAGGCCAGGAAGTTCTTGATCGCGGCGGGGCGGGTGTCCACGCCGTTCCATCCGCCCCGGGCGTCTCGCAGCGCGCCGAATTTCACGCTAATCAGGGCGTCCTCGCGCCGGCGGCCGCGGAGCGCATCACGCAGCAGCATTTCGTTGTGTCCCATGCCGTAGAAGTCCCCGGTGTCCAGCAGCGTCACGCCGGCGTCGAGGGCGGCATGGATCGTGGCGACGCTCTCAGCGTCGTCTGCCGGTCCATAAAGATCGGACATGCCCATCAGTCCGAGGCCGATGGGAGCCGTGGCGGGGCCCCTGGAGCCCAGGGTGCGGGTGGGGCCGAGGGGAGAAGTAGTCATGGAGAGAGACTACCGCGGACAGCTGACATATTTCAATATTTGTCAGTCGATCGATTCCCAGCGCCCAAGGTGCCCTTTTTTATTGCCGTAGACAGGTCTGTCTGATAGCGTCTTGCCCACACGTAGACGAACCTGTCTACTCCACTGATTCAGAATGAGGATGCCATGAAGATTGCAGTACTGGGAACCGGCATGGTGGGGCGCACGATTGCCGGCGCACTCGCAGGCCTGGGGCACGACGTCGTGATCGGCACCCGCGACCCGCAGGCGACACTTGCCCGGACCGAGCCGGACATGATGGGCACACCGCCGTTCGCCCAATGGCACGCCGCGAACTCCGGAGTCGGCGTCGCCGCGTTTGCCGACGCCGCGGCCGGGGCCGAACTGGTCGTCAACGCCACGAACGGAGGCGGTTCCCTGGCAGCCCTGACCGCTGCGGGCTCCGGGAACCTCGCCGGCAAGGTCATCATGGACATCGCCAACCCGCTGGACTTTTCGCAGGGCATGCCGCCGTCCTTGAACCCGGTGAACACGGACAGCCTGGGCGAGCAGATCCAGCGGACCTTCCCCGAGGCCAAGGTGGTCAAGACGCTGAACACCATGACGGCCTCGGTGATGGTGGATCCGTCGCGGGTGGCCGGCGGCGAGCACTCGGTGTTCGTCTCCGGCAACGACGCCGATGCCAAGGCGGCAGTGACCGGGATCCTCAAGAGTTTCGGCCACCGCGACGTGATCGACCTCGGCGACATCACCAGTGCCCGCGGGGCGGAAATGATCCTGCCGATCTGGTTGCGGATCTGGGGCGCGCTGGGCACGGGCGAGTTCAACTTCAAGATCGCGCGGTAGGTCCCGGAGGGGACTGACACTATCTGAGACGGAATTCCGGACGGGAGTGCCTCCGGGTAACATCCCATGGGAAGAAGTAATCCGGCTCACAGTATCCAGCGCAGTGTACGAGCCACGTCGAACCCTCGAAAGATAGTTTCCATGGCTGACACTGCAATGCATTCCGACACCGATCTTGCGGCCGAACTCCGGGCCGACGTCCGCCGCGTTTCCACCCTTCTCGGCG
This sequence comes from Arthrobacter humicola, assembly GCF_039531445.1. Classification (NCBI taxonomy): domain Bacteria; kingdom Bacillati; phylum Actinomycetota; class Actinomycetes; order Micrococcales; family Micrococcaceae; genus Arthrobacter; species Arthrobacter humicola. The sequence continues at coordinate 175,795 of NZ_BAAAQB010000012.1, forward strand.
AATCCCTGGTCCGCCAGCACGGGCCGGAACTCCTGGACCTCGTCGAGCAGGTGCGCCTGCTGACCAAGGAATCCAAGGAGGCCGCCAGGGGCGGGGCCGACGCCACCGGGCCGTGGAGCTCGTACGACGTCGTCGCCCAGGTCCGCGAACTGCTCGGCTCCCTGCCGCTCGAGCAGGCCACCGACCTGGTCCGCGCCTTCGCGTTCTACTTCCACCTGGCGAACGCCGCCGAGCAGGTCCACCGGGTCCGCGGGCTGCGCAGCCGGCAGGAAAAGGACGGCTGGCTCGCCAAAGCCGTCGTTGAGATCGCGGACCAGGCCGGCAGTTCCGTGCTGCAGGAAGTCGTCAACGAACTCGACGTCCGCCCCATCTTCACAGCGCACCCCACCGAGGCCTCCCGCCGCTCGGTGCTGGACAAGATCCGCCGGCTCTCGGACATCCTTGCCGAATCGACGGCGGAGGGCACGTCCGCGCGCCGACGCCAGGACCGTCACCTGTCCGAAGTGATCGACCAGATGTGGCAGACCGACGAACTCCGCCAGGTCCGGCCGACCCCCGTCGATGAAGCCCGGAACGCCATCTACTACCTCACCGGCATCCTCAGCGACGCCATGCCGGAAATGCTCTCGGACCTGTCCGAGCTGCTCGCCGAGCACGGCGTCACGCTGCCGACGCAGAAGGCGCCGATCCGCTTCGGCTCCTGGATCGGCGGCGACCGCGACGGCAACCCCAACGTCACCGCCGCGGTCACCCGCGAGATCCTCCAGATCCAGAACCAGCACGCCGTGCGGATCAGCATCGGCCTGATCGACGGGCTGATCTCCATCCTGTCCAACTCGACCGCGCTGGCCGGGGCGGACCAGGAACTCCTGGACTCGATCGACGTCGACCTCAAGAACCTGCCCGGCCTGGACCGCCGTGTCCTCGAGCTCAACGCGCAGGAGCCGTACCGGCTGAAGCTGACCTGCATCAAAGCCAAGCTCATCAACACCGGCCGTCGGGTCGCCGCCGGATCCGCGCACGAGCCCGGCCGCGACTACGTCGCCACCGCCGAGCTCCTCGCCGAACTCGGCCTGCTGGAACGCTCGCTGCGGAACCACCACGCCGCGCTTGCCGCCGACGGCGCCCTGTCCCGGGTCCGCCGCGCCATCGCCTCCTTCGGCCTGCACCTGGCCACCCTCGACATCCGCGAACACGCCGACCACCACCATGACGCCGTCGGGCAGCTGATGGACCGCCTCGGCGGCCCGGGCGTCCGGTACGCGGAGCTCAGCCGCGCCGAGCGGCTTGAGGTCCTGGGCTCCGAACTCGCGTCCCGGCGCCCGCTCTCGGGCCACCCGATCAAGCTCGACGGCGTCGCCGACGGCACGTACGACGTCTTCCGGGAGATCCGGCGCGCCCTGCGCACCTACGGCCCCGACGTGATCGAGACCTACATCATCTCCATGACCCGCGGCGCGGACGACGTCCTGGCCGCGGCCGTTCTGGCCCGCGAGGCCGGCCTGGTCAGCCTCTTCGGCGAGGCGCCGTACGCCAAGATCGGCTTCGCCCCGCTGCTGGAGACCGTGGAGGAGCTGCGCGCCTCGGCCGAGATCGTGGACCGGCTGCTCTCGGATTCGTCCTACCGCGAGCTGGTCCGGCTGCGCGGCGATGTGCAGGAAATCATGCTCGGCTATTCGGACTCAAACAAGGAATCCGGCGTCATGACGAGCCAGTGGGAAATCTACAAGACCCAGCGCAAGCTCCGGGACGTGGCGGCGAAGCACGGCGTCCGGGTGCGCCTCTTCCACGGCCGCGGCGGCTCCGTGGGCCGCGGCGGCGGACCGACCTACGACGCCATCATGGCCCAGCCCAACGGCGTGCTCGAAGGGGAGATCAAGTTCACCGAGCAGGGCGAGGTCATCTCGGACAAGTACTCCCTGCCGGAACTGGCCCGCGAAAACCTGGAACTCTCCCTCGCCGCGGTGATGCAGGGCTCGGCGCTGCACCGTGCGCCGCGGACCTCCGAGGACCAGCGCGTGCGCTACGGCCACGTCATGGAAACCGTCTCCGACGCCGCGTTTGCCCGCTACCGCACGCTGATTGACGACCCCGACCTGCCCGCGTACTTCATGGCCTCCACCCCGGTGGAGCAGCTGGGGTCGCTGAACATCGGATCCCGCCCGTCCAAGCGGCCCGATTCCGGCGCCGGCCTTGAGGGCCTGCGGGCCATTCCGTGGGTCTTCGGCTGGACGCAGTCACGGCAGATCGTGCCGGGCTGGTTCGGCGTCGGCTCCGGCCTCAAAGCCGCGCGGGAGGCCGGAAACTCGGCCCAGCTCAAGGAGATGATCGAGGGCTGGCACTTCTTCCGCTCCGTGCTTTCCAATGTTGAGATGACCCTTGCCAAGACGGACATGGACATTGCCGGCTACTACGTCTCCACCCTGGTGCCGGAGGAACTGCACCACCTGTTCCACACCATCCGGGCAGAGTATGAGCTGACCGTGGCGGAAATTCAGAACCTCACCGGCGAGCACGTGATCCTCGACGCCCAGCCCACCCTCAAGCGCTCACTGGAGATCCGGGACCAGTACCTCGATCCGATCAGCTACCTGCAGGTGGAACTCCTGCGCCGCGTCCGGGCCGAGGCCGGGGCGAGCATCTCCGGCGCCGAGATCGACGAGCGACTCCAGCGCGCCATGCTGATCACCGTCAACGGCGTCGCCGCCGGGCTACGCAACACGGGCTAACCGGCCCCCGTTTCGATCCTCCCTCAGGATCTGCGGGAGGATCGGAGGGCCGATAGGGTTGTTTCATGCCGTCGTTCCAGACCAGACTGAAGATCACCGGACTCAAGCCGGGCAACCACCCGGAAGCGGTCATGGCCGCGGCTGTCGAGGCGCTCGGGACGCGGCACCACGTCGAATCCCACCAGCTTGACCTCGCCGGCGGCGTGCCGCAGCTGAATCTGCGCTTCCTGGTCGACGCCACCGCGTACAGCACCGAGAACAGCCAGGCGCTCGAATCGGCCGCCATGATGCGCGACGCCGTCGAACGCGTTGCGCTTACCGGTGCGCTGACGGTGCTGCGGCGCAGCCGAGGCCGCTGGGCGCCAGTCTAGAAAGTTCGGGCGTCTAGAAGTCGAGTTCCTCGTCCGGGTCGCCGGGGGCGGGCGCGACGGGGGACCGGCTGCCCCGCCGCCGCGTCACGATCACGCCCACGATCGCGCCGATCAGCAGCCCGACGCCCACACCGATCAGGGAGCTTGCCCAGAAGGGGAGCCGGGTGGCCGAACCTGTGAAATAGCCCAGCGCCACGGACCAGCTGGCCCAGAGCAGGCCGCCGAGGGCCGCGCAGAGGCTGAACCCGCGCGTCGAAACGTTCGCGATGCCTGCCGCAGCCGTCGTGGCGAGCCGTCCGCCGGGGATGAAACGGAGGCCGATGATCGCGCCATACGTGGAGGACCGGCCTGCCTTCGCAATCGCCGAGTGCACAGCCGCGTGGAACTGCAGGCCCCATTTCCAGCGGTCAAGCACGTGGCTGAGCCGCCGCTTGAACAGTTGGAACACCAGCAGATCCCCCAGCCAGGAGGACACGGCGGCGAGGAGCACTACGAGGAAGCCGTTGACGTGGCCCTCCGCGGAGAGCGCGCCGCCGGTGATGACGAGCATTTCTGAGGGGATGGGCGGAAAGATGGCATCGCCGATCACGAAGGGGAAGATCCAGAAATAGATCGCGGCGCCCCAGCTGTCCGCATTTCCGAAGTCCATGGGCACAAGGTACCGCACTTCCAGCCTGCTATCGGGCTTCGCTCAGGTTCAGGCCGCTGCGGTATTCCACCGGGATCCCCGAGATGGGGTCGATGAAACGGATTCCGCGGGCCAGGAGCTGTAGCGGCTTGGTGTAATCGTCCGGGGCTTTGTCCAGCAGTTCCGGGTAGAACGCATCGTTGACGATCCCCAGCCCGAGGGAGGCCATGTGCACGCGGAGCTGATGGGTTTTCCCCGAGTGCGGCTCCAGCCGGTACAGCGCCCGGCGTCCGGGGCCGCCGTCGTTACTGCCTAGTGGGCCGCCGTCGGTCTCGCGTGAAACATGCGCGTTGGCGTCCGTTGCGCCGGTGGCGTCAAATGTCCGCAGCCGCTCGATCCGGGTTTCCGCGTTGGGTTCGCCGTCAATGACCTCGGCGAGCAGGTAGCTGCGGGACTTGGTCATCCGGTTGCGCACCACCACGGGGAAGTCGACCGCGGGGTGGCCCGGGGCCGGTTCGGCGGCGGACACGCACTCGTATTCCTTCTGGACTTGGCGCTTTTCGAACAACACTTGGTACTTGCCCCGGGTCTCGGGGTTCGTGGAGAGCAGCAGGATGCCGGCCGTCATACGGTCCAGGCGGTGCATCGGGATGAGGTCCGGCAGGCCGAGCTGGTTCCGGAGCCGGACCAGGGCTGACTCCTGGATGTACGTCCCGCCGGGGGTGGTGGGCAGGAAGTGCGGCTTGTCCACGACCAGCAGGTGATCGTCCTGGTGCAGGATGGTCAGCTCCACGGGGATCCGCGTCTCCGGCGGCAGGGTGCGGTAGTACCAGATGAAGGTGTGGTCCTGCAGCGGCGTGGCGCGGTCCAAGGCCACCCCGGCCTCGCCAACGATCTCGCCGGCGTCGAACCGGTCCTCGATACCCTGCGGATCGATGTGCCCCCAGCGGTGCATCATGTAATCCAGCGCCGTCTCCCAGGGCCCCTCGGCCGGCAGGCGCAGGCGCGTTGCATTGACGCCGTCGCGCACGGGGAGGGGGGATTGCATCACGGGTCTATTCTACGTGTGCGCCTCTTGCCCACCGTCCCGCGCGCGGCCCGCCCACCCCGCGCCCCCTGCCCCGCCTCTGCGCCTGCCCCGCCTCTGCGCCCAGTTCGCCGGACGGGTGCGAATTCGCCGGAAGCTTACGGCGAACTGGTACGTCTCCGGCGAACTCGCGAAACCGGGCCTGCGGTCCGCCGGTACCCGCCGACCAGAAAAAAGTTCTTGACAAATAAAATTGTCGGCGAGCAGACTTGAAGCATGTTGGATATCGAAGTGATCGAGGATCCGGCCGCTGCGGAGGCCTCCCTGGACCCGATCCGGACCCGGATCCTGCGCGAGCTGGCCGAGCCCGGCTCGGCAACGCAGCTCGCCGCGAAGGTGGGCCTGCCTCGGCAGAAGGTGAACTACCACCTCAAAGCCCTCGAACGGCACGGGCTCGTCGAGCTCGTCGAGGAGCGGCGGCGAGGCAACGTCACCGAACGCATCCTGCAGGCGACGGCGGCGTCGTACCTGATTTCGCCGGCGGCGCTGGCTTCCGTGGCGCCGGACCCGCACCGGTTCTCGGACCGCTTCTCGGCCTTCTGGCTGCTGGCGCTTGCCGCACGCATGGTCCAGGAGATGGGCCAGCTGATCGCCGGTGCGGCCGCGGCCAAACAGAAACTTGCCACCTTCGCGATCGACGGCGAGATCACTTTCCGCTCGGCGGCCGACCGGGCGGCCTTTGCCGAGGAGCTCGGCGTCGCCGTGACCCGACTCGTGGACAAATACCACGACGCCGGAAGGGGACCCGCAGCGGGTTCCCCGGCGGCGGGACGCAGGCACCGGCTCGTCGTCGCGCTCCACCCGGCCCTCAAAGCGCCGGCAGCCAAACCGGCGCCCGCCGATTCACACGCCACAGACGGACAAACTACAGACCCGCAAGCTAAGGAGCAGGACAATGACTGACAAGCGTGAATTTGAGATCGTCTACGACACCGAACTCCCCGGCACCCCGGAGCGGGTGTGGGAGGCCGTCACCAAGGACACCCCGGCCTGGATGTTCCCCACGGACCAGTGGCCGGCGGTCCGGACCGTGGATGAGTACCCGGCACACCTCGTGTCCCGGATGGACGGTCCGGATGGCTGGTTCAACCAGCTCGAGCACGTCCTGGAACCGCTCGACGGCGGCCGCGCCCGGCTGCACTACGTGCACAGTGGCATTTTCGCGGACAACTGGGATGAGCAGTACGACGGCGCCAGCAAGCACACCGCGTTTTATCTGCACACTTTGGGTCAGTACCTGAAGTACTTCGACGGCAAGCCCGTGGTCTTCACTGACATCCAGGCGCCGGACGCATCGCAGACCCCGGACGGCTTCGACCGGCTCAAGAAGGTCCTTGGCGTTGGCGCTGCGGCCCAGGGGGACACGGTCCGGCTGGAGCTCGACGGCGTCGGCCCGCTCACCGGCGAAGTGGACTTCGCCAACGAGAACTTCCTTGGGCTGCGGACCGCGGATACGATGTACCGCTTCTTCGGGCGCAACGCCTTCGGGGCACCGGTGGGCATGACCGTGCACGACTTCAGCGGCGCCGGGGACTCCGCGGCGACGGAGAAGGCCTGGGCCGGGTTCCTGGCGAAGGTGTACGCGTAGGGCCGCGACACGCATCCCGCGTGGCGAGGCGCATTCCACCTGGTGACGCGCATCCCGGCCGGCGACGCGCAAATGCCTTGTCGACACCCGGATTCGGGCGTCGACAAGGCATTTGCGCGGCGTAGGAAAGCGTAGGCCGCGCCGGTTCGTTTGCGCGGCGCAGGAAAGTGTGGGCGTCGCAGGGTCGTTTGCGCAGCGTAGGAAAAGGTGGGCCGCGCGGGGTCGTTTGCGCAGCGCAGGATAGTGTGGTGTCGCCGGGTGTCGTTCCCCGCCACGGCTGCGCTCAGGCGATGGCGACAGCTGGCGGTCCCGTCAGGTCCCGGCGGCCGGCGAGCTCTCTTCGCAGTTGCGGCGATGCCTCGAGCCGGTCCTGCGCGGCCCGTAAGGCCAGGACCGCCGTCTTCAGTTGGTCCGGGGGCAGGGTGAACGGCAGCCGCAGGTATTGCTCGAACGCGCCGCCGACGCCGAAACGGGGTCCGGCGGCGAGCCGGATTCCGACGTCGGGAGCCACCACCGCGAGGGCGGTGCTGATCGGCGCCGGGAGACGGCACCAGAGGGACAGTCCGCCGTCGGGCCGTTCCGGCTCCCAGCCCGGCAGGTGCTCGCGCACCAGTTCCAGCAGGGTGTCCCGGTTCTCGCGCAGCGCGGCGAGCCGGGCCGGGAGCGGCTCGGCGATGGCGTTGACCAGATGCGCCGCGGCAAGCTGTTCCACCACGGGGCCGCCGAGGTCCAGGGTGGTGCGGGCGGCGGCGAAGCGCTGGATGAGGGGTTCGCTGGCCCGGATCCAGCCGGTCCGCAGCCCCGCCCAGTGCGACTTGCTGAGGGAGCCGAGGGAGACCACCGCCGGGCTGAACGCGGCCATGGGAGCGGAGTCGGCGCCGTCGAGGTTCAGCTCCCGCAAGGTCTCGTCCACCACCAGCACGGTGCCCGATGCCGCTGCGGCCTTCACGAGGCGGCGCCGCTGGGCGTCGGGCATCAGCCGGCCCGTGGGGTTGTGGAAGTCCGGCACCACATAGGCCATCGCGGGCCGCTGCTGCAGTAGCGCTGATTCCATGGCCTCGAAGTCCCAGCCGCCTGCACCGTGGTGAGGAACGCCGTGGTGGCCAATTCCTTGGTGGCTAGCGCCGTTGCCCGCCGTGCCGGTGTGGCCTGTGCCGGTGCGGCCCGTGCCCGTCGGCCCTGGGGCGGGCATGGCCACGGGAACCGGGCGGCAGCCCGCGGCCCGGATGGCGTCGAGGGCGTTCGGGTAGCTCGGATGTTCCACGAGCACCTTGGTGCCCGAGCGGCCGGCCAGGGTGCGGAGCACAATGTTCAGGGCATGCTGTGCGCCCGAGGTGACCAGGATCTGCCCGGCCTTGGTCGGAACACCCGCGGCGGTGTACCGCGCTGCGATAGCTTCGCGGAGCGGGCCCACGCCCAGGGCGTCGTAGCCGAAGCCCGGCAGCAGTGCCGGCAGCTCCGTCAGCGCCGCGGCAAAGGCCCGGTGCACCACTTCGCCGCTGGCGGGCAGGGACGCGTAGGCCAGGTCCAGGATTCCGTCCGGCACCGCCAGACCCGGAGCGCCGCTGAGCCGCAGGGCGCCATCAGGGCCGCCGGCATGCGCGGGCCCCTGGCTCGGGATGCAGCTGCGGCTCCGGCTGCCCTGACCGCTGCTGAGGAAGCCCTGCTCGCGCAGCAGAGCGTACGCCGAAGTTACCGTCGTGCGGCTGATTCCAAGGCTTACGGCCAGGGAGCGCTCGCTCGGCAGGGCGACATCCAGGGCAATGCGCCCGTCGAGGATGAGCAGGCGGACGACGTCGGCCAGCTCGCGGTAGGCGGGTGCAGCACCAACGTTCCACTCGCCCAGCTGGCGGGCCAGTGATCCGGGCGTCAGAGAAATCGGCATGTAGCCAGTATTCCAAACTGGCTATGGATTACAAGGCCAGTTTTCGTGGAGGATGGAGTCCATGTTGACCCGCAGACTCCTCCAGCTCCTGATCGGCCTCGCCATGTACGGCGTTTCGCTCGCAATGTTCATCCGGGCCGGCCTGGGACTGGATCCCTGGGACGTCTTCCACCAGGGACTCGCTGTTAAGACCGGGCTGAGCATCGGCACGGTGGTGGTGATCGTCAGCTTCCTCGTCCTGCTCTTTTGGATTCCGCTCCGGCAGTGGCCCGGCGTCGGCACTCTGTGCAACGCCGTGCTGGTGGGTGTGTTCGCGGACGTCGGACTGGCCCTCATCCCGAAGTTCTCGCACCTTGGCGGCCAGATCGGAATGCTCGCGGGGGCCATCGTGCTCAACGGCATCGCCTCTGCCTGCTACATCGGCGCCCGCCTCGGACCCGGGGCCCGGGACGGACTCATGACGGGACTCGCCCGGCGCACGGGCTGGTCGGTGCGGGCCTCCCGCACCGGGATCGAAGTGGTGGTCCTCGGGGCCGGCTGGCTGCTGGGCGGTTCTGTTGGTGTGGGCACGGTGCTGTACGCGCTGGCGATCGGCCCGCTGGTGCAGTTGTTGCTGCCGCGGTTCACCGTGCCGGAAGTGAAGCGGCCCGAGATCCCGGTGGCGGCGGCCGACACCGCCGTCGCGGCTTCTTGAGCGCGACTTCTTGACCGCGGCTTCCTGACCTCCGAATCCTGAGCGGTCCATCCGGTACCCGCATCTTGACGACGGGGGAAATCCCTGCCGACGCACAGATTTCCCCTCGACGCGGGAATCCAGGTGTCCTCAGGTAAAGAGCGCCGCGCAGACGCTATTCCGCGTCACGAGTCCGATCACGCGGCGCAGGGGTCGCTACGCAGGGGTCCCTACGCCCGGGGGCTACGCCGGTCCCGTTGCGGGGGCCGGCAGCGGCTGGCACGTGGGGCAATAGTAGATGTCCCGTTCCTCTGTGAGCGTGCCGGTGCCGGTCTCCTTGCCAAGGACTCCGCGGCGGATCGGGGAGCCGCATTTGAGGCACGGCTGGTGCTCGCGCCGGTAAACCCAGTAGCCGGGGCGTCCGGCCGTGCGGCCCCCCGGAATGCCCCGCGCATTCAGCACGGTGGTCCGGCGGCCCGGGCCGAGATTGGCCGCCAGCAGTCCCTGGGCCTCCGTGATCATGGCGGCGAGATCCGGTACCGCGGACACGGGCGCCGCCGGATGGACGCCCGAGAGGAAGCAGGCCTCGCACCGGTAGATGTTCCCGATCCCTGCCAGCTTGCTCTGGTCCAGCAGGGCGACCCCGATGGGGACATCGGGGGCCGCGCGCAGCCGGCGTTCGGCCTCGGCCGCGTCCCAGTCCGGGCCCAGCAGATCCGGGCCCAGGTGCCCCACGATCGAGTCTTCCTGGTCGGTGCGGACCACCTCAAGAATGCCGAGGGAGAACCCCACGGCGTCGGCTGTGGCGGTGCGCAGCACGCACCGGGCCGTGAAGCCGGGCTTCCGCCAGCGCCCTCCGGAGGGGTAGACCTGCCAGCTGCCCTCCATCTTCAGGTGCGAGTGGATGGTGAGCCGGTCCTTCGGCGTCGGCCCCTGCACCCGCATCAGCAGGTGCTTGCCGCGGGGCACCACCTCGTCCACAGTCCAGCCGCCGAGCTTCAGGGTGGCGAAGCGCGGGACGCGGAAGTCGGACGAAACCAGTTCCTTGCCGGCCAGAGCGGCATGCAGCTGCGCCGCGGCGCGGAAGACGGAATCGCCCTCAGGCACGGATCCTCAGTCCCTTCGGGGTGGAGTAGGCCCCGGCCTGGGCGAGGGCGGCGGCCACCGGGGTGTCGAGGATGCCGTGGCCGTTGACTTTCTCCATGATCAACTTGTCCACTGCGCCGCGGGTCACCACTCCCACCAGGGCCGTGCCCGCCGCGGCCAGGACCTCGGCGTCGTCGCTGAAGGCGAGCAGGGTCTTGCCGCCGCGTTCGACGTAGAGGGCCAGGGCGCCGTCGACCAGAACCACAAGGGCTCCGGCTTTCCGGCCGGGGCGGTGGCCTGTGCCGGCGTCGACGTTGAGCGCAGGCCACGGGAGCGCGGCGCCGTAGGGGTTGGCGGGGTCGGTGGCGGCGAGGGCGAGCGCCACCGGTTCGGCCTTGTGCAGCTGGGCGTCCTCGACGTAGGACCGCAGCCGGTCCACCGTGGCCGGTACGGCGAACTGCGCGGCGCCGAGGTGCTCGATGAAGTAGCCGCGGCGGCACCGGCCGGCCTCCTCGAGCCGTGCCAGCACCTTGTACATGAGGCCAAAGCCGCCGAGGATGTTTTCTGCCATGACGGAGCCGCGGGTGACCACGCCGTAGCGGTCCAGAAGGAGTTCCGCGGTGGCCCGGGCGTGGATGGTGGCATCGAGTTCCGGGGATGGCAGGGCGGACCAGCGTCCGGCGGCGAGCGGGGGCGCGGGCGCGGTGCCGGTCACCGAGCCGTACCTGCCGCCGGTGAGTCCCGGCGATCCAAGCAGGCCGGTGCCGTGCGCACGCCCGGGCCGGCTGAGCCGCGGCGCGCGGGCCCGCGGGGCGCGCCCCACCTGCCGGTGCGCGGTGTGCCCGCCGGCGATGAGGGCCCGGACGGGGGCAAAGGTGTCGCCTGTGATCCGGCCCGCCCAGGCGAGATCCCACAGCGCGGCCACCACGTCCTGGTCGCTCAGCACGGTGTCCATGCCGCCGGCAACGTCGGTCAGCTGACGGAAGAAATAGCCGCCGCCGTTGGTCTGCAGGTGTTCGAGGAGCCGCCGTTGAGCATCGCCGGGTTCGAAATCGACGGCGGGATTCAGCGTCAGTTCGGCCGAATCGGCGAGGTGGAGGCTGATCCAGCCGTCGTTGCCGGGCAGCGAGCCGGCCCCGGACCAGAGGACTTCGCCGGCGGCCATGAGTTCGTCCAGCATGGCGGGCTGGTAATTGGAGACGCGGCTGGCCAGCACCAGCGGCTCCCAGGCGGAGGCCGGAATGGGCACGCCGGAGAGCTGGTCGACGGCCGTGATGATGCCGTCGAGGCCGCGCAGCGCGGACTGCCCGCGGCCGCCGGGTGTTCGCACGTTTTGCCAGGCGGGAAGGAACCGGCCGTACGCCGTGGCGTCCACGGGCTCCACTTCGGCCCGGAGCGCGGCGAGCGAACGGCGGCGCAGCTTGCGGAGGACCTCCGCGTCGCACCACTCGCTCACTCCCGCCAAAGGCGGAACGACAGGCGCAACGGCACTCGGGGCCGTGGCCGCCGCGTCCTCGGATTCCTCGGATTCCTTGGAGTCCGCGGTGCTGGCTGCCGTAGTGTCCGCCGTGACTGCGGGCGCCGGTGCGTGCGGGCGGAACTCGCCTTCCACCACGCGGCCGTCCGCGGCGAGCCGCTTCAGCGCGGTGCCGACGACGGCGACGCCGAGTCCCAGCCGGGCCGCGGCCTCGGCGGCTGTGAAGGGCCCGTGCGTGCGGGCGTAGCGCGAGACGAGGTCGCCGAGCGGGTCAGCGACCGGCTCGATGAACGCCAGCGGCACGCCCATGGGCAGCGGCACGCCGAGGGCATCGCGGAGCCGGGCGGCGTCTTCGACCGCCGCAAAGCGTTCGACGCCGGCGATGTTGACCTTGATCGCCCGGTTGGCCCGCTGCAGCGCGGTCAGGTGGGCCGCGGCGACGTGGACCCCGGTGACGGCGTCGCCCGCCACAGGAGTCTCGGCAGACGCTGGAGCAGGCTCCCGCGCCGGGGCAACCTCGGCGCTCGCCAGTGCCAGGGTTCCGGCGGGTTCAATGCCCGCGGTTGGTGCCGCCACCGATTCCAGGCGGGCGGCAACCTCGTCCGGAGTGAGCGGGCCCAGGAGGCGCAGGAGGTCCGCGACGCCCTCCAGCCCGCGCGCCCGGCGGTCCGGAGCGAGCCGCTGCAGCTCACGTTCCGTGGCGTCGATGACCTTCGCGTCGAGGAGTTCGCGCAGCTCCACCCGGCCCAGGAGCTCATTGAGCAAGGTGGAATCGAGCGCCAGGGCCGCGGCGCGGCGCTCCGCCAGTGGTGAATCCCCTTCGTAGAGGAACTGGGCCACGTAACCGAAGAGCAAGGACTTCGCGAACGGTGAGGGCTGTTGGGTGGTGGTCTGGACGATCCTGAGCTCGCGGCGTTCCACCGAGGCGGCGATGTCCTTGAGCGCCGGAAGGTCGTAGACATCCTGCAGGCACTCGCGCACCGTCTCCAGGACAATGGGGAATGTCGGGTACTTCCGGGCCACATCGAGCAACTGCGCGGAGCGCTGCCGCTGCTGCCACAGCGGCTGCCGTTTGCCGGGGTTCTGCCGCGGCAGGAGCAGGGCGCGGGCGGCGCACTCGCGGAAGCGGGAGGCGAAGAGGGCACTGCCGCCGACCTCCGCCGTCACGATCTGTTCCAGCTCCTCGGGATCGAAGAGGAAAAGCTCCGCACCCGGCGGCTCGTCTTCCATCATGGGCACCCGCAGCACGATGCCGTCGTCGGCGGCCATCGCCGAGCCGTCCATCCCGTAGCGCTGGTGCAGGCGCTGGCCCACGGCCAGGGCCCACGGCGCATGCACCGGCAGGCCGAAGGGGCTGTGCAGCACCACGCGCCAGTCCCCGAGCTCGTCGTGGAAGCGTTCCACCACAAGGGTGGTATCGCTGGGGACCACCTCGGTGGCGAGCCGTTGTTCGGCGAGGTACTGGATCAGGTTGTTCGCCGCGTAGTCGTCCAGCCCGCTGGCCTTGCATCGCTCGGTGGCTGGTCCGACGTCGGACGCTGAGAGTTCGCGCATGAACGCGCCGAGGGCGCGACCCAGGTCCACGGGCCGGCCCAGCGAATCGCCCTTCCAGAACGGCAGCTTGCCCGGCTGACCGAACGCCGGCGAGACGAGGACGCGGTCGTGCGTGATGTCCTCGATCTTCCAGCTGGTGGCGCCAAGGGCGAAGATATCGCCCACCCGCGATTCATAGACCATTTCCTCGTCGAGTTCGCCCACCCGGCGCCCGCCCTTGGCCGCCGCCGTGGCAGGGCTGGCTGCCCTGCCGTCCGCACTGGCACCGCCGGCGGGACCGCCGGTGCCCTCGACCTCGGTGCCGATGATGTAGACGCCGAACAGCCCGCGGTCCGGGATGGTTCCGCCGGAGGTGACGGCGAGCCGCTGCGCCCCGGGACGGCCCTCGATGGTCCCGGCGTTCCGGTCCCAGATGACCCGCGGCCGCAGCTCCGCGAATTCGTCCGAGGGGTAACGTCCGGCGAGCAGGTCCAAGGTGGCCTCGAACGCGGACCGGGGGAGCGAGGCGAAGGGCGCCGACCGCCGGACCGTGGCGAACCATTCCTCGACGTCGATGGCGCCCAGCGCGGCGGCGGCGACCGTCTGCTGCGCAAGGATGTCCAGCGGATTGGCCGGCACGCTGAGCCGCTCGATCTTGCCGTCGAGCATCCGTTCCACGGTGATGGCCGTGTGGACGAGATCGGCCCGGTGCTTGGGGAACAGGACGCCCTGGGAGATTTCGCCCACCTGGTGGCCGGCGCGGCCCACCCGCTGCAGGCCGCTGGCCACCGAGGGCGGCGACTCGACCTGCACCACGAGGTCCACAGCACCCATGTCGATGCCCAGTTCCAGGGAGGACGTGGCCACGACGCAGCGCAGCCGCCCGGATTTGAGATCGTCCTCGATCAGGGCCCGCTGATCCTTGGACACGGAGCCGTGGTGGGCGCGGGCCAGCACGGGATCGGCGCCCGCGGTGCTGCCGGCCTGGGCCATCATTTGCGCCGGCGTGGCGGTGGAGGTGGGCAGCGCCGAGGCGCCGCCGGACTGCACGGCGATCGGCACAGCATTCGGTCCGGCTTCGAAGTCCGGCGCGTCTGCGCCAAACTCGGTCCAGCCGCCGCCAGCTGCCATGAGCTGGCGTTCGGCGTAGATCTCGTTGAGCCGGGCGGTAAGCCGTTCGGCGAGGCGGCGGGAGTTCGCGAACACGATGGTGGACTGGTTGGCCAGCACCAGGTCCACGATCTTTTCCTCCACATGCGGCCAGATGGACGCCTGTGGCTGGAGACCGGAGGCAGGACCGGAATCGAAAGCCCCCGCGGCGCCCTGGAGATCGGACATGTCCTCAACCGGGACAGAAACGGTCAGGTCCCAGTTCTTCCGCGACGGAGGAGCCACAATTTCCACCGGTGCCGACCCGGCGAGGAACTGCGCCACCAGCTCTTTGGGTTCCACGGTGGCCGACAGCCCGATCCGCTGGGCGGGCTTGGGCAGCAGCGCGTCGAGCCGTTCCAGCGACACCGCCAGATGTGCTCCGCGCTTGGTGCCGGCGACGGCGTGGACCTCGTCGATGATGATCGTGTCCACCTCGCTGAGGGTTTCCCTCGCCTTGGACGTCAGCATCAAGAAGAGGGATTCCGGGGTGGTGATGAGGATGTCCGGCGGGTGGCTGAGCAACGAGCGGCGGTCGGCCGCCGTCGTATCCCCGGACCGGACGCCCACGGTGATGAGCGGGGCGGGAAGGTCCAGGCGTTTGGCGGTCTGCGTGATGCCGATCAGCGGCGCGCGGAGGTTGCGTTCGACGTCGACGCCGAGGGCCTTGAGTGGGGAAATGTACAGTACGCGGGTCTTCCGCGGGACCGTTTTCCGGCGGCCGCCCTTGGCCGTCGTGTCCAGGCCGGGCAGGGCTTCGGGCTCGGCCGGGGCGGAGGCGATCAGCCGGTCCAGCGCCCAGAGGAACGCAGCGAGCGTCTTGCCGGAGCCGGTGGGAGCGACAACGAGGGCATGCGAGCCGGAGGAGATGGCATTCCAGGCGCCGTTCTGGGCCGGGGTGGGCCCGGAAAAGGCGCCCAGGAACCAGTCCCGGGTCGGCCGGCTGAACCGGTCCATGGCGTCGGCCGCAAGTGTGCCGCCGGCGAGCTCCTGCCCCTTCATTCCTCCATCATGCCCTACCCGGCCGACACTATTGGCCGGGCAACGTCCTGGGGCGTCTGGGGCTACTTCGGCTGGAAGGCCCCGATGGTCAGCAGGTTGATCTCGGTGTTGCTGCAGGCATCAAGCGGCTGCGCGAGGAACAGGGAAGCGGTGTCCTCGGGCGGGTAGACCCGGAATCCTGCCGCGGGCGTCCGGGTGCAGTCCCCGTAGTTGGCGGCCTGGGTATAGCGCAGGGTGGCGACACCGGCCTGGCCCGGGGCAAGCTGGACATCGGTGACCGGCGTGGAGTCGTCGCGGGTGGCGGCGGCGCCGATCGGCTCGCCGTCGGCCCCTGCCGTGAGGGAGACGCCCGCGTAGCCCTTGAGCAGGCACGGCTCGGTGCCGGAGTTGGTCACGATCAGTTTCATGTAGACGCTGCCCGCCGCGCCGCCGCCTGTAGAGTCGGTGGTGGCCGTCAGGCCCGCGGCCTTGCACAGCGCGGGGCCGGACTGGGCCGCCTGCGATGCCGGGGCGGCAGAGGTGTCCGTTGCGGCGCCGGAGGCTGCGGGCAGGCTGGCCGGGCTGGCCGACGCGGTAGCCGGTGACGTCGCCGACTGGGTCTGCGCCGCGCTGCCCCCGCAGCCGCTGAGCAGGAGGGCCGCGACGGCAGCCGTTGTCACAAGCAGTGCATGATTCATTCGCTGAGACCTCATGGCTCCACCTTTATGCCCGCCGATGCCTTAGTCAACGACGCCACGGCGACGGAGCCCCGATTGATGCCCGGATTGTGATTTCCGGGCATCAACCGAGGTCAACCGCGCTGCGCGTTACTTCTGGGTCACGGAGCTGCTGCCGTTCTTGGTGCGGCTTCGGATGAATGCTGCCCCGCCGAGCACTAGGCCGCCTAGCCCGGCGGCCATGGCGCCCCAGCTCCGGGCCTGCGCGCCGCCGTCGTCCACGGACGCCATCTGGGTTGCTGCCGGGGCGGCCTCAACGCTGGCAGTGTGGGCCGAATGGCCGTCCGCGCCTGCGACGGCGTCGGTGACCGTCACAGACGGTGACGGGGTTTTGAGGGATTCCTCGTCCTGGCCTTCCTGCGGGATCTGCGACCAGTCGGTCTGACCCTGCTCGCAGGTCTGCAGGGTGGGGAAGTAGAGGGTCTTCCCCGGAGTATCGGGCAGCTTCACGGAGAGCACCAGGGTGTCCCGCAGTTCCGGGTCCAGCGGGGCCTTGGCCGTGTAGACGATCTGGCTGGTCCGCTTGGTGATGGACGTCCCGTTGTCCAGTTTCTTGGGCGCGGGCAGCTGCTCCACAACCTTTTGCACCGTCCAGTTCGGGTTCACCGTGGGCTGGGCGTCGTTGAGTTCGGCGGGCAGGGTGATGGTCATTTTGGTGGTCCCGGACGTATCGCAGCCGTGCGGAATCCCGAAGGTCAGCAGGGCGTACGAGTTCGCGGCGGTCTTGTCCGGGGTGGCTTCGACGTGCGCGGACGCGGCCGGAAGCCCGGCGAGCATCAGCGCCGCCGTTCCGCCGGCCACGGCCGTGACGGAGATGGTGCGGCGGAGGGCAGAGACGTGCAGTGTGGTTTTCACGGTAGGGGTGCCTTTCAGGCGGACGCGCTGCGCTCGGGGCAGCGCGAAGGTGGGGGTGGACGCGGCGGCTCCTACCGCTCATGGCTGTGCGGATCAGCCCAGCCCAGGACAGGACGGGGCAGCACAGGCGGCCCAGAACGGGCGGATTCGATCAGCGCAGGGCAGCGCACGGCAGCGCAGGCCGGATCGGAACGGGCCGGTTGAGGGCACAGCAGAGCGGGACAGCTCCGGCCGCGGCCGGAGGGATGTCAGGGAAGTACGACGGCGGCGGGCGGGCCGCGGCGGCTATCGGGACGGAGGTTCCGCCAGGGGAGCGGGGCACAGTCCGCCGGCCAGCCGGCCGGCACCGGTGCGGGGCCGGCGTCGGGCGTCACCGGTGACGGGAGCTGGACTAGCGGCCGGAGCCAGGCGGCGAGGGCCCACAGGGCGTCTTCGCCCTTGGCCAGGAGCAGCGCGCAGGCAAGAGTGGCCAGCGCGTGGCCGCTCAGCATGAACAGGGCCAGCGGGGAGTCCAGCTCATGGGGCTGAAGATGGGTGAGGGTCCCAGCGGGGATGACGGCCAGGCCGTGGTGGGTTGGCTCGCCGGCGGGCGTCCCCGCAACGGATCCGCCGAACGCGGTGAAGGCCTCGTGCAGGACCACCTGCCCGGCGCCCAGGAGGGCGGCCGCGGCCGGGAACCCAAGATGGAGCCGGGTGGCAACCGTGCAGGCCAGTCCGGTCAGGGCCAGGATGGCAACCAGGATGCCGGAACCGGGCAGTTGGCCGCCGGAGACGACGTGGGCACAGGCTGCCAGCGTCACCGCGGTGGTGGCGAAGAGGGCGGCCCGGAGGGAATGGAAAGGAACCCGGGCGTCGTGTAGTCGCACGGAGTCCTCCTGACGGGTCGCTGATCGCGGGTCGCGGTTTCCTACCAGATTCTACCGGCGCGCGGGAGCTGAGGGGCCCGGGCGGCTGGCGCCGGGGAGGTGCGGGAGTGCCCGGGGGAGGGAAGCCGCTGCGGCTAGTCGGTCTCGGGGCCCGAGCAGTAGTGGCAGTCATCGGGGCAGGAGGCGGCGCCGGAAGCCCAGGTGTCCGTCCCGGCTGCGGTGCCGGACAGGGTGGTCGGCTGGCGCACCAGGGGTGCGGAGCGTTCAGTTGTCAGCATGACGGGCTCCTTCGGGGTCTGCCACGGTCAGTTCGAAGCCGTCGGCAACATGGAACAGCTGCCGGCGTCCGCCGTCGGAGAGCACCCACACGACGGCGCCGTCGGCGGTGCGGTTGTCGACGCGTCCGGCGTACTCAATGCGGCCGCCCCGGCGGAGGTGGACGGCGTCGCCGATCTCGACGTCGTCCCAGTGGGCGGGGCCGCCGGAGGGCCGGTTCTTCTGCAAAGTCATGAGGATTCCTGAAAGGTCACGGGGAAACGTTGATGTGATCCAGCTAACCGTGGAATGGCTTGTCGGCTCAATGGTCAACTGAATGAGACACTTCCGTCTCGTTGTGCAGGAGTCCAGTGCGGGAGTCCGTTGCGGGGACAGTGCGGGAGTTTGGGCGCCACGCCTTCCGCTCCGCATCGCTGTCATGCGCGCCGGCGCGGGCTGCCGGCCGGTTCAGGCCCGCCACCGCAGCCAGGCGAAGGTGGGCCGCGGCGGCGGTGGAACAGGGTGCGTTGCGCCGGTGGCGATCCCCGCTGCAGCCCGGCGACGGCGCAGCTCCAGGGCCAGGCTCTCCTCGCCGCGGGCCATCGCCCAGCGGTGATTGGCGGCGAAACCGGGTTTGAAAAGCCAGCTCAGCCGCCGCAGCAGCGGCTTGGCGGCGCTGACCCGCCAGTCGTAGGTGATGACCGTTTCCGGCCCGTCCGGCTCAAAGGTCCAGCGGCCGGTGCCGTTGAGGTCGCCGGCGGCGGTGAGGGCGAAGCCGCGGCTGGTGACCGGCTCCGTGACCGTGAGCGTCCACCGGAGCGTGTAAGGCAGCCAGCCCTTCGTATGGAGGCGCACGGGGCGGGGAACGCCGGGCCCGGGTTCCGGACCGCCGGCCACCGGCTCGACGCTGAGATAGACGGACGGCCACCAGCGGGGCAGGGCGGTGGCGTCGCCGAGGACGGCCGCGACCTCCTCCGGAGTGCCAGCCACCCGCCAGACAGTCCGGAACTCATAGTCTGTGCTGCCCATGGGGGCCTCCCGAAATGTTCGCCAGCCGTAGGCGATGCAGCGGCCGGGGCGGATCGATGCACGTGACCGTACCCAGAAGGGTGCGTCCGGTCAATGGGCCTGGCGGAAGCCCGAGCGTGCGCTCCGGACGGGGCGAAAGGGCACATGCCCCCGGTCCTGAAGGGCGCAGGGCAGGGGCTCGCTAGTGGCGCCGGGTGCTCTGCCTGGCAACGAGTTCCGGCGTGAACACCACCTGGCTGTGGACGTGACCGTTCTCGTCGTCGATTTCGTCGAAAAGGAGCTGGGCGGCACGCTCGCCGATCAGGTGACGCGGCTGGCTGATGGAGCTGAGCGGAATGCTCGATTGGGACGCGAAGTCGATGTCGTCGAAGCCCACGATTGCGATGTCCTCGGGCACGCGGAGCCCGTTGGCGGCGAAGGACTGCAGGAGCCCGAGCGCCAGCTGGTCGTTGGCGGCAAACACGGCGTCCGGCCGCTTTTCGGGCTGAAGATTTCCGATGAGATCGCCGATCTGGCGCCCGCGCTCAAATTTCAGGTCGGGCGTTTCGAACAATTGCAGCGATACCCCCGCCGCTTCGGCCGCGTCGGCGGCACCGCGGTAGCGGTCCTCGACCTGCTGCAGCGTGAAGGGACCGCCCACGAACGCCGGGCGCACCGAACCGACGCTTAGGAGATGGGTCAGGGCCGTCGCGCCGCCGGCGACGTCGTTCACCGAAACCGAGCAGAACTGATCCGTGCGTGCGAGCCGGTCAACGAGCACCGAGGGGATGCCCCGGGCACGCATGGTTTCGAGCCGCTCCAGAACCTGGCCGAACGGGGTGATCAGGACGCCCTGGACGCGCTGCTGCTCGAACAGGTCCAGATAGGCCAACTCCCGCCCCGTGTCCTCGGCGCTGTTGGCCAGGATCAGGGAGTGCTTGTGGTCTTCGGCGACGTTTTCGGCCCCCAGCGCCACATCGGTGAAGAAGGGGTTCCGGACGTCCAGTACCAGCATGCCGAGGCTCCGGGTGGACCCGGACCGCAGCGACCGGGCCGATTCGTTGCGCACGAATCCCAGCTGGTCGATGGCAGCCAGGACGCGGCTCTTCTTGTCGACCGAGACCTGCTCCGGCCGGTTGAGGACATTCGAAACAGTGCCGACGGAAACCCCCGCAAGCGCGGCGACATCCTTCAGCTTTGCACCCGGGCCGCTTGACACGTAAGAACCTCCCAATCACTGAATCGAATCAATCCACTCCTTCAATGTTACGTCGTTCACATTGGCCGCCCGGATGTTTGCTGGTTGACACGCAGCGGAAACAAGCCCTAACGTGTGAGTAGGTTCACAAATGAATCGATTCATTACAAAGGAGTAACGGACATGGCCGAAGCACAGGACGCCACGGTTCGGAGCACCCGGAGGGCCGAGGCGGCAGATGTTCCGCTTCTGGAACTGCGGGATATCCACAAGTCCTTCGGCGCGGTGCACGCGCTGCGCGGCGCCAGCCTCAGCCTGTACAGGGGTCAGGTCACCGCGCTGGTCGGAGAAAACGGCGCCGGCAAATCCACTCTGGTCAAGACCCTCGCCGGACTGCACCAGCAGGACCGTGGTCAGGTTCTGCTGGATGGCGAGGAGGTCTCGTTCCGGGATCCGCTCCATGCCCGCGAGGCAGGGATCGCCGTCATCTACCAGGAACCGACCATGTTCCCGGATCTCACTGTCGCCGAGAACATCTTCATGGGCCGGCAGCCGCTGCGCTCCCTGCGCAGGATCGACCGGAAGGCGATGCGCCAGCAGGCCCTGGAGCTTTTTGAGCAGCTGGGGGTCAAGATCGATCCCGACCGGGCCGCACAGGGTCTCTCGATCGCCGACCAGCAGGTGGTCGAAATCGCCAAGGCCATTTCGCTCGACGCGCGCGTCCTGATCATGGACGAACCGACGGCGGCGCTCAGCGGCGTCGAAGTTGACAGGCTCTTCGCCGTCACCCGGACCCTGCAGGCCCAGGGGGCCGCAGTAATGTTCATCTCCCACCGCTTCGAGGAAGTCTTTGCCCTGGCGGACTGGATCACCGTGATGCGCGACGGCGCGCACGTCGCCACCGCCCCGGCCTCCGAACTCACCGTCGACGGCGTGATCCGGCAGATGGTCGGCCGCGACGTCGCGTCCTTGTTCCCGAAGCAGGAAACGACGATCGGGCCTACCGCCCTCGAGGTGAAGGGGCTCAGCCGCAAGGGCGTGTTCTCGGATATTTCCTTCACCGTGCGGGCCGGCGAAATCGTCGGCCTCAGCGGCCTTGTGGGCGCCGGGCGTTCCGAGGTGGCGCGGGCCGTCTTCGGCATCGACAAATACGACTCCGGTGAAGTCCTGGTCCGCGACGCGCCGCTCAAATCCTTGTCCCCGCGGGCATCGATGGCCGCCGGGCTCGCGTTCGTGCCGGAGGACCGGCGCAAGCAGGGCCTGGTCATGGAGCTGAACGTGAGCCGGAACCTCACCCTGACGCTCCGGCGGAAACTGAGCCGTTTCGGCCTCCTCACCAACCAGGCCGAGGCCCAGGCCACAAAGGAATGGGCCAAGAAGCTGCAGATAAAGGCGGGGTCTCCTATGTCCCCGATCTCGACTCTTTCAGGCGGCAACCAGCAGAAGGTCGTCCTGGGCAAGTGGCTGGCCACCGGCCCGCGAATCCTGATCATCGACGAACCCACCCGCGGAATCGACGTCGGCACCAAGTCCGAGGTGCACCGGCTCATCTCCGAGCTCGCGGGCACGGGCCTGGCCGTCCTCATGATCTCCTCGGAACTGCCCGAGATCCTGGGCATGTCGGACCGCGTACTGGTGATGCACGAGGGACGGATCACCGCCGAACGTAGCCGCAAGGACGCCACGGAGGAATCGGTCATGACGGCCGCCACGGGAGTCGACCCGAAAACCAAGGAGACAACAGCGTGACCACCCTAACCCTGCAACGTCAGCCGTCCACGGCCTGGCTGGGGACGTTGACCCGATCCCGTGAATTCAGCGTGTTCCTCGCGCTGGTCATCCTGATCGCCGTCACAGTAGCGGCCAACCCGCGGTTCTTGAGCGCGCAGAGCATCAAAGACCTGCTGCTGAACTCCTCTATCCTGGTGATCCTCGCCGTCGGCCAGGCGATCGTGATCGTGACGAAGAACGTGGACTTGTCGGTCGGCTCAGTGCTCGGACTGACAGCATTCGCGACCGGAAAAATCTTCATAGCGCTGCCCGATCTTCCCGTGATCGCCATGCTCGTCATCGGCATCGCCCTCGGCGCCATGCTGGGGGCCATCAACGGGGCGCTGATCGCGGTGGCCAAGGTGCCGGCCCTGGTGGTCACCCTGGGAACCTTGTACATCTTCCGCGGCGTTGACTTCGCCTGGGCCCAGGGTCAGCAGATCAGCCCCTCCGACCTGCCGGCAGACTTCCTGGCCCTCGGTGCCGGCACGCTGCTGGGATTCCCCTACCTGGCCCTGATCGCCCTCGCGGTCGTCATGGCTTTCGGCCTCTACCTGAAGAACCTGCGTTCCGGACGCGAGTTCTACGCCATCGGATCAGACGTCCAGGCCGCCCGACTGTACGGAATCCGGGTCGGGCGGAAGGTCTTCTCCGCCTTCGCAATCTCCGGCGCCCTCGCCGGACTCGGCGGGGTCATCTATGCAGCCAAGTACGGCAACCTGGACGCGACGGCGGGCCAGGGCCTTGAACTGAACGTCGTGGCCGCGGCCGTGGTTGGCGGGGTGGCCATTGCCGGCGGTGTCGGCACGGTCTACGGGGCAGCCCTCGGCGCCGTGCTCCTGACCACCATCACCTCTGCCCTTCCGGTCCTGGGCGTCTCGCCGTTCTGGCAGCGGGCCATGATCGGCGTCCTGATCCTGGCCTCGATTGTCCTGGACCGATACCTTGCCCTGCGCACCGAGCGCCGTCTGAGAGGACACGATTCACATGCTGGTTGATACAGCACCGCCGGCAGCAGAAACCCGCCGCGCCCCCCGCTTCGGCTTCCTGCGCAGCTGGGACACCGCCATCATTCTGGCCCTCGTGGCCAGCATCATCGTCGCCTCCCTGACCGTGAGCGGTTTCGCAACCTCCCGCAACGTCGGGTTCCTCCTCATCGACGTGATCCCGGTCCTGCTCCTGGCGCTGCCGATGACGCTGATCATTATCACCGGCGAGATCGACCTGTCCGTCGCCAGCATCGCAGGCTTCGTCAGCTGCGTGTTCGGAGCGCTCTGGAACGCCGGGATGCCGATGGAAACGATCGTCCCCTTGTGCCTTGTCCTCGGCGCCGTGTCCGGGGCGCTCAACGGTTTCCTGGTCTCCGTGGTCGGGCTGCCGTCCCTGGCCGTGACCATCGGTACCTTGGCGTTGTACCGAGGGCTTGCCTTCGTTGTCCTGGGGGATCAGGCGGTCACCAGCTTCCCGCGGGCCATCACCACGGGCCTGCAGGCAAAGATCGGCACCACGGGCATTCCCGTCTGGATTCTGCCGGTCATCCTCCTGGTCATCATCTTCGGTGTCGCCCTGCACTTCACCGGCTTCGGCCGCTCCCTGTTCGCCATCGGCTACAGCGTGGACGCCGCCCGTTTCTCGGGAATCGGCGTCGCGCGGACCAAGTTCTGGCTCTTCGTCATCTCGGGCACCGTCGCGGCACTGGTCGGCGTGTGGTGGACCCTGCGATACGGAAGCGCACGCGGCGATAACGCCACGGGCCTGGAACTGTCGGTCATCGCGGCAGTACTGCTCGGCGGCGTGTCCATCTTTGGCGGCAAGGGCACCCTTCCGGGCGTCATCGCCGGCGTCGGGCTTCTGGCCATCCTGCGCAACGCTCTCCAGCTGGCGAGCGTCCCCGAGGACACGCTGTCCATGCTCACCGGCGGCCTCCTGATCCTGGCCGTCGTCGCCCCTAACGCCATCGCCTGGGTCCGTTCTCTCTCCCACAAAGCTTCAACGACCTGACCACCGTTCACACCACAGCAACAACGACGTTCAGTTGAAAGGCACCACTATGAAATTCATGTCCACGACCGGATCCCGTCGCCTCGCGCCGGCCTATATCGCCGTCGCCACGGGACTCGCGCTGGCGCTTAGCGCCTGCGGTGGAACCACCAACACCTCCAGCACCGCCGGCGGAGGGGCCGCATCTTCCAGCGCCGCAGCGGATCCGAATGCGCCGATCAAGGAAGGCCTGAAGGTGGCCTTCCTGCCCAAGCAGCTGAACAACTCCTACTTCACGGTCACAGACCGCGGCGGCAAGGCCGCGGTGGACGAGTACAAGGGCGTCTTCTCCGAGGTGGGCCCCTCAGAGGCCAGCGCCTCCAGCCAGGTGAGCTACATCAACACGCTCACGCAGCAGGGCTCCAACGTCATCGCAACCTCGGCCAACGATCCCAAAGCCATCTGCTCGGCGCTGGACGAGGCCCGCAGCGCCGGCGCGAAGGTGGTCACCTTTGACTCGGACACCGACCCCTCCTGCCGCGACCTCTACATCAACCAGGCCACCGCTGAAGGCATCGCGTCCACCCAGATCAAGCTCATCTCCGACGCCATCGGTCCCGACGGCGGGGACATCGCCATTCTGTCCGCCACGGCCAACGCCACGAACCAGAACGCGTGGATCGAGCTGATGAAGAAGGAACTCGAGAAGCCCGAGTACGCCAAGCTCAAGCTCGTCGCCACCGCGTACGGCGATGACAACGCCCAGAAGTCCCAGCAGGAAGTCCAGGCGCTCCTGCAGGCCCACCCGACCCTCAAGGGCATCATCTCGCCCACGACTGTCGGCATTGCCGCAGCCGCCCAGTACCTCTCCGGGTCCGAGTACAAGGGCAAAGTCCAGCTGACGGGCCTCGGCTTCCCGAGCCAGCTCAAGGAGTACCTGAAGAACGGCACCATGAAGTCGTTCGCCCTGTGGGATGTCGAAAAGCTCGGCTACCTCGCCGCCTACGCCGGCGCGGCCCTCGCCTCCGGCCAGATCACCGGCGCCGAAGGCCAGACGTTCAAGGCCGGCACCCTGGGTGAGTTCAAGGTCGGCCCCAACTCCACCGTGCTGCTCGGCGAACCCACGGTCTTCACCGCCGCGAACGTGGACCAGTACAACTTCTAGGCACCCCGCTCCGGCGCTGATGTCATGATCAGCGCCGGAGTTTCTTCACTCAGCACGCACAATGCTATTGTCTAAATGAATCGATTCAATCAACTCAATGATCAAGAGTCGAGATCAGGAGAATTCCTCATGAGGGTGTGCTTCCGCTCCTCGGTCAAACCCAGCCAGATTCCCGAATACCGGCGCCGTCACGCCGCCGTCTGGCCGGAGATGCTCCGGGAACTCAAGGCAGCGGGCTGGAACAATTACTCGCTGTTCCTCGCCGACGACGGGCTGCTGGTGGGGTATGTGGAGTGCGACGACTTCGACGCAGTGCGCGCCCGCATGGCCCTCACCGAGGTGAACGCACGCTGGCAGGCCGAGATGGCAACCCTTTTCGAAGACGAAGCACAGGCGCCGGACCAGGGCTTCCTCCAGCTCACCGAAATTTTCAATCTTGAGGACCAGTTGTCCGCGGCCAACGCCGCTGAGGACAACCCCCAACCGCAGAAGGAACAATCATGAACACCATAGAAACGGCCCTGGGTCGCCTCGGGGAACTCGCCATCGAGGTCCCGTCCTGGGCCTACGGCAACTCCGGCACCCGCTTCAAGGTGTTCGGCACCCCCGGCACCCCGCGCACCGTCCACGAGAAGCTGGCCGACGCCGCGAAGGTCCACGAACTCACCGGCCTGGCACCCACGGTCGCGCTGCACATCCCCTGGGACAAGGTGGATGACTATGCGGCCCTGAAGGAGTATGCCGCGGACCTGGGCGTGGGCCTGGGCACGGTGAACTCCAACACCTTCCAGGACGATGAGTACAAGTTCGGGTCCCTGACCTCTTCCAACCCGGCGGTTCGCCGCCGCGCCGTCGACCACCACCTTGAGTGCCTGGAGATCATGCACGCCACGGGTTCGCGGGATTTGAAGATCTGGCTCGCGGACGGCACCAACTACCCCGGCCAGGATGACATGCGCGGCCGGCAGGACCGCCTGGCCGAATCCCTGCAGGAAATCTACGCCGGCCTGGGCGAGGAGCAGCGCCTGGTGCTGGAGTACAAGTTCTTCGAGCCGGCCTTTTACCACACCGACGTCCCGGACTGGGGCACCTCCTACGCCCAGACCCTGGCCCTGGGCGAGAAGGCCTTCGTCTGCCTCGACACCGGTCATCATGCCCCGGGCACCAACATCGAATTCATCGTCATGCAGCTGCTGCGCCTGGGCAAGCTCGGCTCCTTCGACTTCAACTCCCGCTTCTACGCGGACGATGACCTGATCGTCGGCGCGGCCGATCCCTTCCAGCTGTTCCGCATCATGCATGAGGTCATCCGCGGCGGCGGCTTCGGTAAGGACTCGGGCGTGGCCCTGATGCTGGACCAGTGCCACAACCTGGAAGAAAAGATCCCGGGCCAGATCCGCTCCGTGCTCAACGTCCAGGAAATGACGGCCCGCGCCCTGCTGATCGATACCGATGCCCTCGCCGAGGCGCAGCGCAGCGGAGACGTCCTGGCCGCCAACAGCATCTTCAACGATGCCTTCTACACCGATGTCCGTCCTGCGCTGGCGCAGTGGCGTGAGTCCCGCGGCCTGCCCGCGGACCCGATGGCCGCTTTCAAGGCCAGCGGCTACCAGAAGAAAATCAACGAGGACCGCGTCGGCGGCCAGCAAGCCGGATGGGGAGCGTAAGCAGGCATGAACATGCAGAACACAGCCAACAAGACTGTTGAAGAGCTGATCTCCCGGTCCAACCGCCTCGGCGCGGACAAGCGGAACACCAACTTCGCCGGCGGCAACACCTCCGCCAAGGACACCGAGAAGGATCCCGTGACCGGCGAGGACGTCGAGCTCCTGTGGGTCAAGGGCTCCGGCGGGGACCTGGGCACGCTGAAGGCCGAAGGCCTTGCCGTACTGCGGCTGGACCGCCTGCAGGCGCTCAAGAACGTGTACCCCGGCGTCGAGCGTGAAGACGAAATGGTTGCGGCGTTCGACTACTGCCTGTTCGGCTTGGGCGGCGCCGCGCCGTCGATCGACACCGCCATGCACGGCCTCGTCGACGCCGCGCACGTGGACCACCTGCACCCGGACTCCGGCATCGCCATTGCCACGGCCACCGACGGCGAGGCGCTCACCAAGGAGATCTTCGGCGAGAAGGTGGCCTGGGTGCCGTGGCGCCGGCCCGGATTCCAGCTGGGCCTGGACATCGCGGCGATCAAGGACGCCAACCCGCACGCGGTCGGCACCATCCTCGGCGGCCACGGCATCACCGCCTGGGGCGCAACCAGCGAAGAGGCCGAAGCCAACTCGCTGTGGATCATCGAGCAGGCCGAGCAGTACATCGAGGATCACGGCAAGAACGAACCCTTCGGGCCGAAGCTTCCCGGCTACGCCGCCCTCCCGGAGACCGAGCGCCGCGCGAAGGCCGCCGCCCTGGCGCCCGTGATCCGCGGACTCGCCTCCACCGACAAGCCGCAGCTGGGGCACTTCAGCGACACCCCCGCCGTCCTGGAGTTCCTCGAAGCCGCAGAGCACCCGCGGCTCGGCGCCCTGGGCACCTCCTGCCCGGACCACTTCCTGCGCACCAAGGTCAAGCCGCTGGTCCTGGACCTGCCCGCCGACGCGTCGATCGAGGACTCCGTGGCCCGGCTCAAGGAACTCCACACCGCCTACCGCGCGGACTACCAGGCCTACTACGACCGCCACGCGACCCCGGACAGCCCCGCCTTGCGCGGCGCGGACCCGGCGATCGTGCTGGTCCCCGGCGTGGGCATGTTCTCCTTCGGCGCGAACAAGCAGACCGCCCGGGTGGCGGGGGAGTTCTACCTCAACGCCATCAACGTCATGCGCGGCGCCGAGGCCGTCTCCAGCTACGCCCCGATCGAGGAATCCGAGAAATTCCGGATCGAATACTGGGCCCTGGAAGAAGCCAAGCTGGCCCGGATGCCCAAGCCGAAATCCCACGCCGGCCGCATCGCCCTGGTGACCGGGGCGGCGTCGGGCATTGGCAAGGCGATCGCCACCCGCTTCGCCGCCGACGGCGCCTGCGTGGTCATTGCGGATCTGAACCTGGACAACGCCCGGGCCGTGGCCGCTGAACTGGGCGGCTCCGACGTCGCGATCGGCGTCCAGGCCGACGTCACCGACGAAGCCCAGATCGCCGCAGCTATCCAGGAAGCCGTCCTGGCCTTCGGCGGACTGGACCTGGTGGTCAACAACGCCGGGCTCTCCATCTCCAAGCCGCTCCTGGAAACCACTGAGAAGGACTGGGACCTGCAGCACAACGTCATGGCCAAGGGCTCGTTCCTGGTGGCTAAGGCCGCCGCGAAGGTGATGATCGACCAGGAAATGGGCGGGGACATCATCTACATCTCCTCCAAGAACTCCGTGTTCGCCGGCCCGAACAACATCGCCTACTCCGCCACCAAGGCTGACCAGGCCCACCAGGTCCGGCTCCTGGCCGCGGAACTGGGCGAGTACGGGATCCGGGTCAACGGGATCAACCCCGACGGCGTGGTCCGCGGCTCCGGGATCTTCGCCGGCGGCTGGGGTGCCAAGCGCGCCGCCGTCTACGGGGTGCAGGAAGAGGAGCTGGGCAAGTACTACGCCCAGCGCACCCTGCTCAAGCGCGAAGTGCTGCCCGAAAACGTGGCCAACGCCGCCGCCGTGCTCACCGGCAGCGAGCTCTCCCACACCACCGGGCTCCACATCCCCGTCGACGCCGGCGTGGCCGCGGCCTTCCTGCGATGAGCACGGAACCCTCAGCGACGAACGCCGCCCCGGCACTCGTGGTGACGAACAGCAGTGCGGCGCCCGCCCGCAGTCTCTCCGCCGGCAGCGTCTTTGCCGGCAGCGTCTTCGCCGCCGTCGACATCGGCGCCTCCTCCGGCCGGGTCATCCTGGGCCACGTCATCGAGGGGCGGGCAGAGCTGGAGACGGTGCACCGCTTCCCCAACGGGGTCAAGGAGCTCGACGGCGGTCTCCGCTGGGACTTCGACGCACTCTTCGCCGAGGTCCTCACCGGGCTCGCGGCCGCCGCCACGGCGGCCGCGGCCCGCGGTGAGAGCATCGCCAGCATCGGGATCGACACCTGGGCCGTGGACTACGGTTTGGTCAACGCCGCCGGCGACCTCGTCGCGGCGCCGTTCAGCTACCGCGATGACCGCAGCCGCGCCGCCGTCGCCCGGGTCCACCAGCTCCTGGACCCGGCCCGCCTCTACGCCACCACGGGGCTGCAGTTCCTGCCGTTCAACACGATCTACCAGCTCGCCACCGAGGCCCACCTTGACGGGCTGCAGGCGCTGCTCATCCCGGACCTCATCGGGTTCCTGCTGACGGGCCAGCGCCGCACGGAGGCCACCAACGCCTCCACCACCGGGCTCTTCGACGCCGTCGCGGGGGAGTGGGCCACTGAGTTCCTGTCCGCCCTGGGCCTGCCCAAAGACCTGTTCCCACCGCTGATCCAGCCCGGCGAGACGGTCGGCACCCTGCTGCCGGAGATCGCGGAACGGACCGGCCTGACCGCCGCCACGAAGGTGGTGGCCGTGGGCTCGCACGACACCGCCTCGGCCGTCGCCGCCGTGCCCGCGGAGCGGCGCAACTTCGCCTACATTTCCTCGGGCACGTGGTCCCTGGTCGGCGTCGAACTGTCCCACCCGGTCCTGTCCGAGGCCAGCCGGGCCGCGAACTTCACCAACGAACGCGGCGTGGACGGCACCATCCGCTACCTGCGCAACGTCGGCGGCCTCTGGTTGCTCAGCGAGTGCCAGCGCACGTGGGCGGGAGAGGGTTACCGGCCGGAACTGGTGGAACTGCTCGACGCCGCCGCAGCGCTTCCTCCCGGCGGCCCGCTCATTAACGCCGACGACCCCTACTTCATCGCCCCCGCCAACATGCCCGATCGTATCCGGGCCGCGGTCCGCAACACCGGCGCGGTCCTCCCGGAGCATCCGGCGCACATCGTGCGGTGCATCCTGGACAGCCTCGCCGCCGGCTACGCCCGGACCATCGCCGACGCCGAACGGCTCGCGGACCTGAGCACCGAGGTCGTGCACATTGTGGGCGGCGGTTCCCAGAACCGGCTCCTGTGCCAGCTCACCGCCGACGCCACCGGCAAGCGCGTGATCGCCGGCCCCGTGGAAGCCACGGCGCTGGGCAACGTCCTGGTCCAGGCCCGCGCCGCCGGTGTGGTCAGTGGCGGGTTGGGGGAGCTGCGCGCCGTGGTGCGTGCCTCCCAGCACCCCGCGGAATATGTGCCGGCGCGCCGTCCGGCCCCCAGCCCCATGAGCAGTGGAGGTGCCCTGTGAGGATCGCGCTCTTCGCCACGTGCATCGTGGACGCCATGTATCCGAGCACGGCGCGCGCCACCGTGGCCATCCTGGAACGCCTCGGCCACGAGGTCATCTTCCCCGCCGGGCAGGCCTGCTGCGGGCAGATGCACGTCAATAGCGGCTACTTCAAGGAGGCACTGCCGGTCGTCGCCAACCATGTGCAGGCCTTCGAGGCGGATGAGTACGACGTCGCCGTCGCACCGTCCGGCTCCTGCGTCGCCTCCGTGAAGCACCAGCACCCCATGGTCGCCCGCCGCTGCGGGGACGCCGGGCTGGAAGCCCGGGCGGCCGCCGTCGGACACAAGACCTACGAGCTCTCCCAGCTCCTGGTGGATGTCCTGGGCGTCACCGACGCCGCGGCGCAGCTGGGCTCCTACTTCCCGCACCGCATCACGTACCACCCCAGCTGCCACGGCATGCGGCTGCTCCGGCTCGGCGACCGGCAGCTGGACCTGTTGCGCTCCGTCGGCGGCATCGAGCTGGCCGAACTGCCCGAGGGCGAGCAATGCTGCGGCTTCGGCGGCACCTTCTCCATGAAGAACGCGGACGTGTCCTCGGCCATGCTCGCGGACAAGACGGTCAATATCTGCGGCACCGGCGCCGACCTCTGCACCGGCGGCGACGCGTCCTGCCTGATGCATATCGGCGGCGGCCTGTCCCGGCAGCGCAGCGGCGTCACCACGATGCACTTCGCCGAGATCCTGGCGAGCACTTTCGAGAATCCCGCCACCGTCACCGGCGACGTCCGCCTCACCACCGGAAGGACAGCACGATGAGCGGCACATTCCTGGGGATGCCGTCCCTGCCCGTTTTCGGCATCGGCAACCTGCACGAACACGAGCCCTTCCCCAAAGCCGCGCACCGCGAACTCGGCAACACCCAGCTGCGGGCAAACCTCGGCCACGCCACCCGGACTATCCGGGACAAGCGGCTGGCCGTCGTGTCCGAACTCCCCGACTGGGAGGAGCTGCGCGACGCCGGCCGGGCGATCAAGGAATCCGTCATGGCCCGGCTGCCGGAGCTGCTCGAACAATTCGAGGCGAACTTCACCGCCCGCGGCGGGACCATCCACTGGGCCCGCGACGCCGACGAAGCCAACCGCATTGTCGCCTCCCTCATCCGGGAGCAGGGCGCCGACGAGGTAGTCAAGGTCAAGTCCATGGCCACCCAGGAAATCGGCCTCAACGAATACCTCGAGGAACAGGGGATCGCGGCGTTCGAGACCGACCTCGCCGAGCTCATCGTCCAGCTGGACCACGACAAACCCAGCCACATCCTGGTCCCGGCCATCCACAAAAACCGCACCCAGGTCCGGGACATCTTCCTGCGCGAAATGGAGGGCGTGGACCCGGAGTTGACCAACGAACCCGCCCGCCTCGCCGCGGCTGCCCGCGCCCACCTGCGCCGCAAATTCCTCAGTGCCAAGGTGGCCGTGTCCGGCGCGAACTTCGCCCTCGCGGACTCCGGCACCCTCGCCGTAGTCGAATCCGAAGGCAACGGGCGCATGTGCCTGACACTCCCGGAAACCCTCATCACCGTCATGGGCGTGGAGAAGCTGCTGCCGGCCTGGGAAGACCTCGAGGTCTTCATGCAGTTGCTCCCGCGGTCCTCCACCGGCGAGCGGATGAACCCCTACACCTCGCTGTGGACCGGCGTCACGCCCGACGACGGGCCGCAGAACGTGCACCTCGTCCTGCTGGACAACGGACGCAGCGCCGCCCTGGCCGACGAAATGGGCCGCTCCGCCCTGCACTGCATCCGCTGCAGCGCCTGCATGAACGTCTGCCCCGTCTACGAACGCACCGGCGGGCACGCCTACGGCTCCACCTACCCGGGACCGATCGGCGCGATCCTGTCCCCGCTGCTGACCGGGATCACGGCGGAAGAGAACAACTCCCTGCCCTACGCCTCGTCCCTGTGCGGGGCGTGCTACGACGCCTGCCCGGTGAAGATCAACATCCCGGACATCCTGGTGCACCTGCGCGGCGAGGACGTGGACAGCAAACGCGGCAAGAAGAAACTGCCCAGCCAGATGGACCTCGGCATGAAGGCCGCCTCCTGGGCGCTATCCTCCGGCAAGAACCTCGGCCTGGTCGAGAAGGCGCTGCCCCTGGGCCGGCTCGCCGCCGGCCCGGACAAGAAGATCACCAAGCTGCCGGGCATCGCCGCCGGCTGGACCCAGAGCAGGGACATCCCCGCACCGCCGGGCCAGTCCTTCCGGCAATGGTGGAACAAGGAACACCAGGCACCGGCGGCCGCACCCGGTGCGGCGGCGCCCGGCCCTGGGCCGACCGGCACCGAGGCCCCCAGCACAGGATCCGCCGGTACAGAGGAGAACCCGTGAACGCGCGCGCAGAAATACTCGACCGGATACGCTCGGCCCTCCGGGACGCCCCGGCCGTCCCGGAGGTGCCCCGCGACTACCGGCGCTCTTCCGAACTGGGCGAGGACGCGCTCATCGAACTGCTCACGGACCGTCTCCTGGATTACAAGGCGAACGTCTTCGTTGAGGATGCCGCCGCGGTGCCGCAGCGGCTCGCCGCGCTGCTCGAGGGCACTGGCCGCTACGCCGTCCCGCACGGCCTCGCGGAGTCCCTGTTCGCGGAGGCGGACGCGCACGACGGCGGTTCGGGCCGCCGCGTCACCGACGCCCCGGGGCACCGGCTGAGCGTCGAGGAACTGGACGGGGTGGACGCCGTCGTCACCGGCAGCGCCGTGGCGGTCGCCGAAACCGGCACCATAGTCCTGGACGCAAGTCCGGATCAGGGCCGCCGGGTCATCAGCCTCGTTCCGGACCGGCATATCTGCCTGGTCCGCGCCGGAGACATCACGACCATCCTGCCCGAGGCCCTGCGCCGGCTCGACGCCACCCGCCCGCAGACGTGGATCAGCGGGCCCAGCGCCACGAGCGACATCGAACTCGAACGAGTCGAAGGGGTCCACGGCCCGCGGACCCTGGATGTCGTGATCGTGCGCGGCTGAGTAGCAGGGCCTCCGGTTGGGTGGCGACGGGTTCCGGGAAAGCACCGCCAGCCCGATCACCCAGACGACACTCATGGTCTTCTCAGGTGGGAGTTGAACCATGGAAACATGTACCTAGTCGACCCCAGAGCCTATGCACAGCGTTTACTGCATCCTGGCGCTTGGTTCCTCACGTCGATCCGCCGGCACCTCACCGCCGGAGAGCAGCGGCCCGCCCACTCCTGGCTCGACTATCTCGAGGCCGGCATCACCGGAACAGTCAGCACGGCCTACACGCGGCGCAGAGCCAAGGAACTCGAGCAGGCCTTCCGCAACGGCGAGGTCTCCTACGAGGACGCGTGCCTGGAAATGGAGCAACTCGACGGAGGGGTCTGAGCGGTGCCTGCGCCCGCCGGAGCCGGGGCCGCAAATAGGGGGAACCCCTGTCAGTGCGACTGACAGGGGTTCCTTGCCGTGCGGTAGCTACCGAATCGACCCGTGTCTATTCTGGATACCATGGCAAAGCGACATGCCGGAGACGCTACCTGGGAGCCGCAGTGACCCGCAGCCGCCACCGCCGGCCGACCTTGGAGACCGCACTCGGTGCGTCGGCTGTCCTCTGCGCTCTCGCTGCCTGCGCCCCGGCTGCCGACCACCGCTTGGCCCAAGCGAGCCCACGGCAGAGCACTGCCGCCCCGGCCCCATTCCAGACCCCTCGGAGGACGACGCCGGAACGCGTGGTGGTCATCGGCGATTCCCTCAGCACGGGGTTCGGCACCTCCCCGGAGGAAGCCTGGCCCCGCCAACTGGGCCAGGCGCTGCAGTCCGGGCAGCACCCGGTGGACATCATCAACGCGGCAAAAAACGGTGCGGGCTACCTTGCCGCCGGAGAGGGAGGGGAGACGTTCGGGTCGCAGATCGCCGCCACGCTCAATGCCTCGACAGACATCGTTGTGTTCTTTGGCTCGGACAACGATGCAGGCCAAGATCCGGCGGCCCTGAAAGCCGCCGTCGCGGACGCCCTTTCGACAAGCAAAACCCTGGCCCCCCACGCGGCCAGGATCGTCATCGGCCCCCTCACGGCCTTTGAGCCGGTGAAGGCGGATGTTGATGTAATCCGCGACCAGGAGAGGACAGTTGCCCTCGACGCAGGCGCAGAGTTTGTTGATCCGATCACGGAGCATTGGATAGCCGGGCCCAGCTCTCCACTCCTGGGGCCCGACCACGAACACCCCAGCAGCCAGGGACAACGATTCCTGAAAGGCATGATTCAAGGCATACTCGCGTCCCTGAAAACCCCGCCGCCGTGACTTCCCCTCCCGGAGCCCGTCGCCATTGAACGTCCGCATCCCGCCGATGCTGGTGCTTCCGCTGCCGGACTGTTGCGCACGAAGACGGCGGAACTGCTGGCAGACCTTGAAGCGTTGGGGCGCTCTCACACCTGGCCGCGCTAGGATGCACGTCATGAGCGCGTGCAGACGCTAGCCCCATCCGGGGGCTGGCGACAATGGAAAGGCATTCCATGATTCAGCACGCCATTGCTTCGCGCCTGTTCGCCATTTTTGGGCACCGCATTTGCTGCGGCGAAATCCCCGACTGGACCGCCCGTGTAGGCCAGGCCTGGGACACTTACGACGTGGCGCCATACAACCTCTACAACGTCATCTGGCGGGCTCAGAACTGGGTTCTGCAGAATTGTGAAAGCCGCGTCACCGATTCCTAAGCACCCAGGAACAGCCCCGGCTCCGGTAATCGGTCCGGGGCTTTCTGGTGCGCTCGTTCCGTTCCAAACAGCCGTCATCCGGTGCCGGCCCTCAGCGCCTACGGAGTTAGCTGACGCGGCGATACCGGATGTGCGTGGCCAGCCGTGAGTGAAGCACCTCAACGGGTTCGAAGCCGAAGGATTCAACCCCGTCGAAGATGCGCTCGCCCGAACCGAGCAGGACCGGTGCGATGTCGAGGGTGAGCTCGTCGATAACACCCGCGATCAGTGCCTGTCGGACGGTTGAGGCCCCGCCGGCGATGTCCACGCCCTTGTCCCCGGCGGCCTGGCACGCCGCAGAGTAGGCCGCGTCGAAGCCCTCGGTGACAAAGTGGAAGGTCGTCCCGCCGTCCATCTGGATCGGATCATGTCCGTGATGGGTCAGCACGAAGACCGGCGCGTGGTACGGCGGTTCGGCTCCCCACCACCCGGTCCATTCCTCATCCCAGTCCCCGCGGACCGGGCCGAACATGTTCCGACCCATTACATACGCGCCCCGCGGGCGCATGAGCCACTCGTTCGCGACTTTGTCGGCATGGTTGGCTCGCGGGTCGCCGATGTGCCAGCGGTGCAGCTCGAGCCCCCGCTTGCCCAGCGGGTTCTCGCGGCTCTGGTCCGGCCCGGCGACGAAGCCATCCAGCGAGATCGACATGTGACAGGTTGTGTCCGGCACCGCGAACCTCCTGAGTGATTGCTACCGGCATGCGGTCATGTGGGGATTCTGGGGATCGTAGCAGGTGATGGCATCCTCGCCAATGCCTCGGCGGGCTGGCCCCCGACGGTCTCCTCACGCGGTCGCACGGGCCGGTCTATAAGTGCGGCGTTACCGCGGCACTTTCCGGAAAAAGCAAAGGCCCCTGCTTCCCTTGTAAACAAAGGGAAGCAGGGGCCTTATTATCTGGCGGTGACGGTGGGATTTGAACCCACGTTGGCTTTGACACCAAACAACATTTCGAGTGTTGCACCTTCGGCCGCTCGGACACGTCACCAACCTGACTAGGGTACCGGAGCAAGGCGCCCATCCACAAAACGAGCCGCGACGGCACCCGAACAAACCCGTTGCCCGCGCGCGCCGCCCTTCCCCGCACACGGGCAGGGCACTAGATTCGGAAGCACCATGACTACTTCTCAAGGGCCCGCCACCGCGACCGCCTACTGGACCGTCGGCCCGGAACAGGGTGAGCTCCGCAGCGAGGAACTACCCGCCCCCGGACCCGGCGAGGCACTCGTCCGGACCCTGTACTCGGGCATCAGCAAGGGCACCGAGCTCGTCGTCCATCACGCCAGCGTCCCCGAGTGCGTCGCCGGGGCCATGGCCGCCCCCAACCAGGAGGGGGACTTCCCCTACCCCGTGAAGTTCGGCTACCTCACCGTCGGGGTGGTCGAGGCCGGCCCGGACGGCTGGGCGGGCAGAACCGTCTTCTGCCTCTACCCGCACCAGGACCGCTTCGTGGTCCCGGTTCAGTCACTGACCGTGATCCCCGACGGCGTCCCGTCCCGCCGTGCGGTACTCACCGGCACGGTGGAAACCGCCGTCAACGGCCTCTGGGAAGCCGGACCCCGTCTGGGGGACAGGGTTGCCGTGATCGGGGCCGGACTCGTCGGCGGAACGGTGGCCAGGCTCCTGGCCGGCTTTCCGCTGGCGCGGCTGCAGCTGATCGACGTCGACCCCGCCAAGCGCGCGTTCGCAGACGCCCTCGGCGTCGACTTCAGCCACCCCGACGACGCCCTCCCGGACTGCGACATCGTGATCCACTGCTCCGCCTCGCAGGAAGGCCTGGAGCGGAGCCTGCAGCTGGTGGGCGACGAGGGCGACATCATCGAAATGTCCTGGTACGCCGACCGGAGAATCAGCCTGCCGCTGGGCGAGGACTTCCACGCCCGCCGCCTGTCCATCCGGGCCAGCCAAGTGGGCAAGGTCGCGCGCGCCCGCCGGCACCGCCGCACCAACGCCGAGCGCCTCGCGCTTGCCGTGTCCCTGCTGCAGGACCCGGTCTTTGACGTCTTCCTCACCGGATCCTCGGAGTTCGCGGAGCTCCCCGACGTCGTCCAGCGACTTGCCGACGGAACCCTGGACGCCCTGTGCCACGTCATCGAATACCCGTCAGACGAAGCCCCGTCCACTGATCCATCCATCGCCCAGCCCATCGAAGCCACGAGGTAGCCCGTGTTCAGTCTGACCGTCCGCCGTAACTTCATGATCGCCCACAGCCTGCCCCGCGAAGTCTTCGGCCCCGCCCAGGGCCTGCACGGGGCCACGTTCGTCACCGAGGTGACCTTCCGTCGTCGTGAGCTCAATGACGACGCGATCGTGCTGGACATCGGCGCGGCGGGGGTCGTGGTGGATGAGGTCCTCGACGAGCTGAACTACAAGAACCTCGACGAGCACCCCGACTTCGCCGGCAAACTGAGCACCACTGAGGCCTTGGCCCGGTACATCGGCGACGGCGTCGCCGCGCAGATCCGCATCGGCAGGGACGGCCGCGCGCTCACCGGGCTGGACGTCACCCTGCGCGAGACCCCCGATGCCTGGGCCAGTTACTCGCTGGACTTCGACGCCAGCTAAGCAGATGCCGCCGGTCAGCCTGCGCATCCGGTTCGTGGTGCCCGGGAACGTCCGGCACAACTCCGGCGGTAACGTCTATAACGCCGAACTTGCCCGGGAACTTACCGCCCTGGGCGCGGACGTGGAGACGTGCCCGCTCGACGGCGACTGGCCAGGCGGCAGCGGCGCGGACCGGCGTCGCCTGGCCCGGCTGCTGCACGCGACGCCCGACGCCGGCGCCCCTGCTGAGTCGGGTCGCGCCACTTTGGGGTCAGACCCGACGGGCCCGACGCCTGGTTCCGTGACGCTGGTCGACAGCCTCCTCGCCTGCGGAGCGCCCGACGAACTGGAAACGGCCGCCGCCGCAGGCCAGCAGGTCTGGATCCTGCTGCACATGCCCCTGCCGGACCACCCGGAGCGTGAACACCGGGCCCTCCAGGCCGCGGCCGGGGTCATCTGCACGAGCGGTTCAGCCGCGGTGGACATCCGCGCCCGGCACGGCCTGGACGGCATCAGGGTGGCCCTCCCCGGCACCGCGCCCGCACCGTTGGCACCGGGCAGCCTGTCCGCCGGCTCCGGCGACCCGCACTTCATTGCCGTGGCCGCACTGCTGCCGAACAAGGACCAGGCGCTCCTGCTGGAAGCGCTATCACGGCTCACGGACCTGCCCTGGACGGCGTCCCTCATCGGCTCGGACGCCGCCGATCCGGCCTATGCCGCGCAACTCCGGGACACGGTACAACGGCTGGGCCTGGCCCGGAGGGTCAGCATCCCCGGCGAGCTCCGGGGCTCAGCGCTCGACGCCGAATGGGATGCGGCGGATCTCAGCCTGCTGATTTCCCGGGCCGAAACCTACGGCCTGGTGGTCACCGAATCACTGGCTCGCGGCATTCCCGTAGTGGTGCGCGAGGGCACCGGCGCCGTCGAAGCCCTCGCCGCCGGCACGCCACAAAACCTGCCGAGCAGCTCGGCTGGGAACCCGGCCGGCAGGCCGCCCGCCCCGCCGGTGCCGAACCTGCCGCTGTCGGGCGCCGCCGTCGGCCTTGGAACGGACCCCGCCCCGCTGACAGGCCTGCTGCGCCGCTGGCTGGGCGACCCCGCGCTCAGGCAACGCTGGCGGGACACGGCAGTCGCCGCACGCGGCCGGTTGCCCGGCTGGGACACCACCGCCCGTACCGTGCTGGGGTTCCTGGCGACGGAAACGGCAGAGGCCGGAAAAGCGGCCGGCAAACCCGACGGTGCGGGTTGATACCCCTTCTTGATACCGCTGACGGAGAAGCTGTTGGAGAATGAGCCCATGAGCACCCAGCCTGTGACGACGCACGCACCGTCGGTCAAAGAGCCCGTGGACATCCCGGAGCCGCAGAGCCTGACCCGGGAACGGCTCCGGGCCTGGGCCTGGCACCGGCAGGGCCTGGACGGCTCGCTGGCCGGCTCCACGGCGGAGCAGGTGCTCGCCCGGGCCGGCTGGGCCCGGTCCGTGGGCGGTGCCAATCCGTACCTCACCCTCTTCGCCCGCGCCGGCATCCGCCGCGAACAGGTGGACGCCGACGTCCTCGCCCACCGGATCCTCGAGCTCCCCGCCGCCCGCGGCTGCACCTACGTCCTGGGCCGTGACGACTTCGCCTGGGCGCTCCAGCTGGGCCGCGACGCGGCCGAATCGGCCTTCAAGGTGGTGGGCAGGCTCGGCGTGGACCGTGGCGAAGTCACGCTGCTGGAAGAGCAGGTGCTGCACACGCTCGCCGAAGCCGACAGGCCCCTGGATCCGCGGCAGCTCAAGGACGAGCTCGGCGATTCCGTCCGCAACCTCGGGGAAGAAGGCAAGAAAAAGGGCGCCACCACCACGCTGCCCACCGCGCTGGGGCTCCTGCAGTCGGACGGCAGGATCCGCCGGGTTCCCGCCAACGGGCGCCTGGACCAGCAGCACTACGCCTACGAGCCTTGGGGCCTGCCGGCCAGCAACTTTGACGACGACGCCGCCCGCACCGAGCTGATCCGCCGCTACCTGGGCTGGACCGGCGGCGCCACCTTCAAACAATCGCAGTGGTTCACAGCGTTCACCGTGGCGCAGACCAAGGCGGCGCTCGCCGCCGTCGGCGCCGTCGAGGTACCCACCGCCCAGACCTCACAGGACGCCGCCGGGGGAGACGCGCTGTGGATGCTGCCCGACGACGTCGGACTCCTCGCCGCCTTCGACGAACCCGCAGACGAACAGATCCAACTGCTCGCCGGAACGGATTCACTCTTCCTGCTGCGCCGCAACGCGGCGGACCTGCTCGCCGACGAAGACCAACACAAGCCGGCGCTGGAATCGCTCGCTCTGCAGGCGGACCTCCCGGACCACCCCATCCTGGACCGCGGCCGGATCATCGGGCTCTGGCAGTACGAACCGGCCAAGGAACGGATCGTGCCGTGGCTGTTCCACGGCCCCACGGCCGCCGTGACGCAGCGGATCGCCGAGGTGGAAGCTTGGATCCGCGAAGACCTCGGTGATTTCAGGGCCTTCAGCCTCGACTCGCCGGCCACCCGGCAAAAACGCATCGATGCGCTCGCAGCATCTGCAGAAGCCTCCGGGGCCGGGTAGCCGGAACGGATCAGGCGCGGTGTCCGGCGAAGAAGTCCCGCAGCAGCGCGGCGCATTCCTGCTCCCGGACGCCGGCATAAACTTCCACCCAGTGGTTGAGCCGGCGCTCGCGGAGGATGTCGAACACGGACCCCGCGGCCCCGGCCTTCTCATCCCAGGCCCCGAACACCACCCGCGGAATCCGGGCCAGGACGATCGCCCCCGCGCACATCGCACACGGCTCCAGCGTGACCACCAGGGTGCAGTCCTCCAGCCGCCAGCCGTCGTCGTCCCTGCCTTCCAGGGCCCGGCGCGCCCGCAACCGCGCGGCCGCCTCGCGGATGGCCACCATCTCGGCATGCGCCGTCGGGTCTCCCAGGGCCTCGCGTTCGTTCCGCCCCGCGCCCAGCACGGAACCGTCCGGTCCGATCACGACGGCGCCGATCGGCACGTCTGCGGTGGCCAGGGCATTCCGGGCCTCGGCCAGGGCAAGGCCCATCCATTGGTCATGGCGGGGCTCCGGAGAAGTCATGGGTCAATGATAGTTTCGATCCTAAGTATGCTGTTCAGCCGGGCTGTGCGGCCCGCGAGTTAAATTAGTCAAGTATCCGGGAGACGGCCGTGACCACCAGAACAGAGAACTGGCTGACGCAGCGCTGGGGCAAGTGGGTGGTGCCCTACGCGGCGCTGTGGATCACGATGCTGATCGGCGGCGTGGTGGTGGTGATCCTGGCACTGACCAGCGCCGAGGTCTACGACAACGTGGTGGACGACGCCGGCCTCGCGAACCTGGACAAGCCGGCACTGGCGTTCATGGAAAATTTGCGCAGCCCCGGCCTGGACGCCTTCATCACCGGGTTCACCAACATCGGCGGCGGCATCGGCATGCCCATCCTGGCCAGCATCCTGACCGCGATACTGATCTATACCTCCCGCAGTTGGCGGCCGCTGATCCTGATCGGCGGCGCCGCCGCCGTCTCCGTGACCGCCACGGCCCTGGGCAAGAAACTGATCGGCCGCGCCCGCCCGGACCACGCCGACGCCGTGCCGCCGTACGAAAACTCGCCATCGTTCCCGAGCGGGCACACGCTTAACACCACGGTGGTGATCGCGCTCGTGGTGTACCTGGCCTGCCTTCAGATCAAACGGACCAGCGCCCGGATCGCCCTGATCACCGCGGGGGCGATCTTCATCATCGCGATGGGCCTCAGCCGGGTCTATCTGGGCCACCACTGGATGACGGATGTGATCGTCGGGTGGGTGCTGGGACTGGCCTGGGTGGGGATTGTGATCCTGGCCCACCGGCTCTTCCATGTGCTGCGGCACCGCGAACACGCCGGCCCCGCGCCGACCTTTGAGCACCCCGCGCACCTGCACGAAGGCGCCGCCGGCGCCAGTGCCCGGGCAGGGACGGACGACGCCGATACTCCCGGCCCAGCGGGACGGTCCCCGGGATCCGGATGATAGTTTTGACCCATGCGCACTCTCGTTGTGGACCACCCGCTGGTCGCCCATAAGCTCACCGTTCTGCGGGACAAGAACACCCCGTCCCCGGTCTTCCGCCAGCTCACCGAAGAGCTTGTGACGCTCCTCGCCTACGAGGCCACGCGTGATGTCCGCACCGAACCGGTGACCATCGAGACGCCCGTCAGCACCACGATCGGCACCGCGTTCACCAAGCCCACCCCGCTGGTGGTCCCGATTCTGCGCGCCGGGCTCGGCATGCTCGAGGGCATGACCAAACTGGTCCCCACAGCGGAGGTCGGCTTCCTGGGCATGGCCCGCGACGAAGAGACCCTGGACATCATCACCTACGCCGAGCGGCTCCCGGAGGACCTCACGGACCGCCAGATCTTCGTCCTCGACCCCATGCTGGCCACCGGCGGAACCTTGCGCGAGGCCATCAAGTTCCTCTTCAAGCGCGGCGCCTCCGACGTTAC
Organism: Arthrobacter humicola; assembly: GCF_039531445.1. Taxonomy (NCBI): domain Bacteria; kingdom Bacillati; phylum Actinomycetota; class Actinomycetes; order Micrococcales; family Micrococcaceae; genus Arthrobacter; species Arthrobacter humicola. The sequence continues at coordinate 217,892 of NZ_BAAAQB010000012.1, forward strand.
CTGCATCTGCCTCCTGGCCGCCCCCGAGGGCCTGGCCAAGCTGGAAGAAGAGCTGTCCGAGGCCAACGTGACCATTGTCCTGGCCTCGATCGACGAGAAGCTCAACGAAAAGTCCTACATCGTGCCCGGCCTGGGCGACGCCGGAGACCGGCTCTACGGCATCGCCGGCTAGGGCCGGCTCCCCGCGGGGGATCCCTTCCGCAGTGCGGCGGCCCGCGTTAGCCTGTGCGCCATGGACTGGAAACTTGAACTCGTGTTTGTGCCCGTGTCCGACGTCGACCGGGCGAAGGATTTCTACGTCAACAAGGTGGGCTTCAACGCCGACTACGACGAACGCCCCATGGAAGGCATCCGGTTCGTCCAGTTGACGCCGCCGGGCTCCGGCTGCTCGATCGCGATCGGGGAGGGCCTCAACGACGCCCCGCCCGGCACGGCGCCGAGCCTCCAGCTCGTGGTGAGCGACATCCAGGCCGCGCACCGGCAGCTCAAGGACAACGGCGTGGACGTCAGCGACATCGACGTCCAGGACTGGGGACACTTCATCTACTTCGCCGACCCCGACGGCAACAAATGGGCCGTGCAATACATCCCCGGCCGGCCCAACGGCTGAGCCCGCCACATTGCGCCCGGTGACGCCTGCGCCCCCCGACCGCAGGGCCTAAGCCCGGGGGCATGCGGCAGGATGGAATCATGAGCCTTCCCTCCCGCCGCAGTGCCACGACCCTGACCGCCCGCGCCGTTCTGTTCGATATGGACGGCACACTGGTGGATTCCACCAGCATCGTGGAACAGGTATGGACCACCTTTGCCGGGCGTTACGGCCTCGACATCGCGGAGATCCTGCGTTCCTCCCACGGAGTCCAGGCGATGGATACGGTCCGCAGGTTCGCCCCGGCCGGCGCGGATATCCACGCCCTCGCGGCGGAACTGGGCCGGATGGAGCTGGCCGAGACCCGCGGCATTGTCCCGGTGCCGGGCTCGCTGGAGCTGCTCGCGAGCCTCCCGCCGGATGCCGTGGCGCTGGTGACGTCAGCGTCACGGGACCTGGCCGAGGTCCGGATGGCCGCCGCGGGGATCGGCATCCCGGCCGCCGCGGTCACCTCCGAGGACGTGGCCCGGGGCAAACCGCACCCCGAGGGATATCTCCGGGCAGCTGCCCTGCTGGGCGTGGACCCGGCCGACGCCGTGGTGTTCGAGGACGCCCCGGCGGGCATCGCGGCGGGAGTCGCCGCCGGCATCCGGACCGTGGCGGTGGGCCCGAACGCCGGCGAGCTGCCCGACGGCGTGCTCCACATCCCCGACTACTCCGAGGTTGCCGTGACCACGCACTTCACGGTCGCCGGCGTGCGCACCCTGTCCTTCAACTTCTAGGGCCCGCCCGCCGTCCGGACGCGGCCGCCTACCGCGCCAGCTGGTACACGCTGGTCCCGCCCACGGTCTGGGCGGTGAAATTGTCCTGCACCCACGCGGCAATCTGGGCGGCGTCATTGGATCCGCTTTCGCCCTGCATCATGCGTCCGGCGATGAAGTAGTGGATCTTGCCGTCGGCCACGTACTGCTGGAACTGTGCCAGCGTCGGCGCCGGGTCCGTGCCGTTGAACCCGCCGACGGCCATCACCGGCAACTGTGTGGCCAGCTGGTAGCCAGCGGCGTTGTTGGATCCGACGACGGCGGCAGCCCACGTGAACTTGCCGGCGTCCGTCTGCAGCGCGGTCACCAGGGCCGTCGGCGGCGTGCTGGCCCCCAGCAGGCCGCCCATGCCACCCGCCCCACCGGCCCCCGGGCCGCGGGCGGCACCCGTGAACGTGCCGTTGCCATTCCCCGCGGCTGGGCCGCCAAAGCCGGCGCCGCCGCCGAAGCCGGCGGCGGCGCCGAAGGCCACCGGCATCCCCGCCCCGCCCCGGCCGGACACGGCCGGTCCGGCGCTGACGATCGAGCCGCTGTGGGCGGTGGCCGCGGTGGACAGCGAGCACGCCAGCGGTCCGGCGAGGGCAGCGGCCACCGCGAGTGCCGCCGTCGTCCGCGCCATGACCCCGGACGCCTTCATGCCGGACGCTTTGACCCCAGTCCTCTGAAATCCGATCCTCTGAAATCCAAGCCGCTGAAATCCCGGGGCGGCGGCGGCCAGCACCAGGCAGGCCGCGGCGAGCGCGCCCAGGAGCGCCACCCAGCGCAGCCATGGCAGGAACGTCGCCGCGCGGCCCAGCAGCTCCGAGGCCATGGCCCCGGCCGCCACGATCGCCGCGGCGAGCACCGCCGCCGCCACGGGCTGGTCCCGCCGCTGCCACAGCAGGACGCCGCCGAGCCCGGCGAGCCCGGCGATCCCGGGGGCCAGCGCCACCATGTAATACGGGTGGATGATCCCGGCCATGAAACTGAACGTCAGGCCGGTGACCGCCACCCAGGAACCCCAGATGATCACCGAGGCCCGCACGGCGTCGGTGCGCGGCGCCCGGCGCCCCAGCCACAGCAGTCCCGCCCCGAGCAGCAGCACCGAGGGCAGCAGCCAGGCGATCTGGCCGCCAAATTCACTGTTGAAAAGCCGGAAGAGCCCCGGCGTGCCCCAGCCGTTGCTGCCGCCCACGCTCCCGGTTTCATCGCCGCTTAGCCGTCCCAGGCCGTTGTAGCCGAGGGTCAGTTCCAGGATCGAGTTGTTCTGCGACCCGCCGATGTAGGGGCGGTCCGCCGCCGGAATGAGCTCGACGGCGGCCAGCCACCACCCGGCCGCGGCGGCCATCGCCACACCCGCACCGAGCAGGTGAACGGTGCGCCTGCCCAGCCCGGCCGGCGCCGCGAGCAGGTAGGCGAGGGCGAAGCCGGGCACAACCAGCAGCACCTGCAGCTGCTTGGTGAGGAATCCGAAGCCCAGAAGGACCCCCGCAAACAGGAGCCAGCGCAGGCGCGCATCCTGGACGGAGCGCAGCACGGCGTAGGCGGCCGCGGTCATCAGGAGCACCAGCAGGGCATCGGGGTTGTTGAAGCGGAACATCAGCACCGCCACGGGGGTCAGCGCCATGACCGCACCGGCAAGGAGCCCTGCCCGGTGGGCCAATCGCGGATTGGCTGTGGCGGGGGCCGCGGCCCGGCGCACGGCCAGGTACACGAGCCAGACCGTGCCCACCCCCATGAGTGCCTGCGGCACGAGGATGCTCCACGAGCTGAGCCCGAAGAGCCGCACCGAGAGCCCCATTACCCACAGCGACGCCGGCGGCTTGTCCACGGTGATGGCGTTGGCGGCGTCGGAAGAGCCAAAGAACCAGGCCGTCCAGTCCTGCGACCCGGCCTGGGCCGCGGCGGAGTAAAAAGCGTTGGCCCAGCCGGAGGCGCCCAGGTTCCACAGGTCCAGCACGGCCGTGGCCACCAGCAGGGCCGCCAGTTCCAGCCGCGGCCGCCAGGCTCCGGGGCCGCGGCGTGCAGCGCCGGCCGCCCGGGGTGCCGGGGACTTCGGGAGCTGCTGGTGCGGCGGGACCTGCGGGAGGTTCGGGGCTTGCGGGCCCGCCTGTCCCGGCGCGCGGGCCGGCGTAGGGCCTGTCCTGGGGTTCAGGGTGTCAGTCATGGCGCCCTATGCCCCGAGCTTGTAGACGGTGGCGTTGCCCACGGTCTGGGCCTGGAAGTTGGCCTCGACCCACGCGGCGACCTCGGAGTTGCCGCCGCGGCCCCCGCCCATGCCGCCCATGCCGCCGGAAATGAAGTAGCCGATCTCGCCGCGGTCCACCATCGCCTGGAACTGCGCGAGCGTCGGGTAGGGGTCTCCGCCGTTCCAGCCGCCCAGCGCGATCACGCTGGTGCCCGTGGCGAGTTCCAGGCTCGCGGCCTGGGTGGCGCCGGAGACAATCGCGGACCACTTGGCACCGGAGGACTTCAGCAGGGTCGTCAGCTCGGCCGAGGCCGTTTCCTCGCCGGGTCCGCCGAGCGCCCCCGGCGCGCCGCTGGTGTCGGCGTTCGCGCGGTCGCCGAATGCCCTGCCTGCCGTCCCGAAGCCGCCGCCCATCGCGGACGCGGTGGGCCCGGACGTGGGAATCGAACCGGAGTGCGGCTGGGCCACCGTTGCCAGCGTCCATGCGGTGCTGCCGAGTCCGCCTGCGAGCAGGGAGAGAACCACGACGCCGGCCGTGGCGGCCTTGCGGAACCGGGCCGGAAGCCCCGCGAGGCTGTCCACCCGCAGGAGCAACGCCGCGGCCGCCAGGACGCCCAGGACCACGACGGTCACCCGGAGCCCGGGAAGCCAGGACGGGTCGCGGCCAAGGAGCACGGCGGACCAGACCGCGGTGGCCAGTACCGTCACGGCCAGGACAATCCGTGCGGGCCAGTAGGCCCGGCCCCGCCACAGTTCCACGGAGCCGATGCCCGCCAGGGCTGCGACCGCGGGGGCCAGCGCCACGGCGTAGTACGGGTGCACGGTGCCGCTCATGAAGCTGAAGATCCCGGCCGTCACCACCAGCCAGCCGCCCCACAGCAGGAGCGCCGCACGGGTCCTTGAGGTCCGGGTCTCGCGCCGGGTGAACCACAGCCCCGCAGCCAGCAGGATCAGGGCCGCCGGCAGGAGCCAGGACACCTCGCCGCCGAAACTGGTCCCGAACATCCGGGCGATCCCGGCCGCGCCACCGAAGCCGACGTTACCGTTGCCGCCCGGGCCTCCGGCGTTGCCGCCCATGTTGCCCCCGCCGGGCATGCCTCCGCCGGACCCGGTGATCCGGCCCAGGCCGTTGTACCCGAACGTGAGTTCCAGGAAGCTGTTGGTCTCCGAACCGGCCATGTACGGCCGGGCCGAGGCCGGGGTCAGTTGGAACAGGACAATGTAGCTTCCGGCCACGACGGCGATCCCCGCGGCTGCGGCCAGCAGGTGCAGGAGCCGGCGGCCCAGGGTGGTGGGCGCCGCCCACAGGTAGGCCAGAGCCAGTCCCGGCACAATCAGGAAGCCCTGCAGCATCTTGGACAGGAACGCCAGGCCGATCACCGCGCCGGCTCCGGCGAGCCATTTCCAGCCGGCCTTCTCGATGGCGCGGGTGGTGAGGTAGGCGGCCAGCACCAGGCACAGGGTGAGCATGGCGTCCGGGTTGTTGAACCGGAACATGAGGGCGGCCACAGGGGTCAGCGCCAAGGCGCCGCCGGCCATCAGGCCCGCGGCCGGCCCGGCCACCCGCTTGACGGTCAGGTAGAGAAGCCCGACGGCGGCCACTCCCATCAGTGCCTGCGGAATGAGCATGCTCAGTGCCGAGAAGCCGAAGATCCGCCCGGCGAGGGCCGGGATCCACAGGGCGGCCGGCGGCTTGTCCACAGTGATGGCGTTCCCGGCGTCGAGGGAGCCGAAGAGCAGCGCGGTCCAGTCCTTGGTCCCGGCCTGGATCGCCGCGGCGTAGAAGGAATTGGCGTAGCCGGTGGCTTCCAGGTTCCAGAGGTACAACACGGCGGTGATGGCCAGGAGCAGAGCTGCCGAGGGCCGCACCCAGCGGGGCTGCGGTCCGAACATCAGGTGTTCCCGGCGGTTCCGGGATGCGGGCGGGCGGGATGCGGGCGGCTGTGGCGCCGTCCCGCCTGCCTCGGGTGCCGAGGCAGGGGAATCCTGGACTGCCGGCGTGCCGGCGGGGGAGCCCGCCTGGGCTCCGGCGGTGGGGCTGATGGTTGACGTCATTTACTGGGCCGTTTCTGTGCGGGGAAGGAAGCATCGGTGGCAGCTGGCGCCGGAGCAGTGCCTGTGGTGGTGGCGGGCACGGCAGGAGTGCCGGTGCGGCCGGGAACTGCGGTGGCGGGCCGGTGACGGAACACCACCAGACGGAAGAGCAGGAATTTGACGGCCGTGGCGGCGAGGTTGGCGGCCGTGACCGTGACCAGTTCAAGCCAGCGGTCCGGTGCCCCTCCTGACGCGTTGTGAACCACGGCGAGGGCGCCCGAGGTCAGGGCCAGGCCGATCCCGAAGACCAGCAGGCCCTCGAAGTGGTGGCGTGCCGCCTGGCTGCTGCCCTGGATGCCGAACGTGAAACGCCGGTTGGCCGCGGTATTGGCCACGGCGGTAGTGAGCAGCGCGAGGAAATTTGCCAGTTGCGGGTCCATGATCCCGCGGCAGAGCAGGAAAATCACCAGGTATGCCAGAGTGGAGGCCACCCCGATGCTGCCGAAGCGGACGAGCTGTCCAAAGAGGCTTCCGCCGGGACTTTGTTCCTGGGCCCGCGAGGAAGCAGGAAGCGGTCCGCGGGCGAGGGCGGCGCGCAGCTCGGGAACCGGGATCCGGCCCGAGACCAGGTCCCGGCTCAACCGTGCCATGCCGCGCAGGTCCGCGATGGCGGTCTGGACGATGTCCACGCTCGAATCCGGGTCATCGGTCCAGTCCACCGGGACTTCGTGGACGCGCAGGCCGCACTTTTCGGCCAGGACCAGCAGCTCGGTGTCGAAGAACCAGGCGTTGTCCAAAGTGTGCGGGAGCAGTTGCCGGGCCACATCCGCCCGGATCGCCTTGAAGCCGCACTGGGCGTCGCTGAAATGGGCGCCCATGAAGGACTGAAGCAGGAAGTTGTAGCTGCGCGAGATGAATTCCCGCTTCGGCCCGCGGACCACCCGCGAGTTGCGGGTCAGCCGGGTCCCGATCGCGAGGTCGGAGTGCCCCGAAATGAGCGGGGCAAGGAGGGGGCCGAGCGCCGCCAGATCGGTGGAAAGGTCCACGTCCATGTATGCCAGGACCGGCGACGGCGAGGCAAGCCAGACCTTGCGCAGCGCATTTCCGCGGCCTTTTTCGGCCATATGGACCACGTTCACCTCGCGGAGCTCACGGGCTACGCGTTCCGCCGTCTTGAGTGTTCCGTCGGTGCTGGCATTGTCCGCCACCGTGATCCGGAAGGAGTGCGGGAAGGAGCCCAGAAGATAGGCGTGGAGCCGGCGCAGGCACGCCTCGAGGTCCCGCTCCTCGTTGAAGACCGGGATGGTGACGTCCAGCAGCGGCTCGCTGGTGCGCGTGTCAATAGCTGAGCGCCGGCCGCCCGGGCTGGTGAGCGGCCCGCCGAACCGGGCCTGGGCGGGCGCGTCGGCCACGGCGAGCCCGGAAAGTGCGGCGGGTGCTGCCGGACCGGCCGGCGTCGCGGTGGAGTGTGGCAGGGTTCCTGAGGCCTGGTCTGTGAACGTCATGGCTCAACTGTCCCGGCGGTCCATATGAGGGCTTTAGGGTCAAGCTGTGCGGGGGCTGTGGAAGTCCGCCGGCGACGCACGGAGTCGTCTGCAATGCCCGTGCTGCCGGAGCTCCGGACAGATAACCGGGGGCGGTGCCCACAACGCGGTGGTGGTGCACTGCCCCCGGTTAGTCCGTCAGGGAGCCAGCAGAGGACAAACGTTCGCTGCAGTGCCCGGTCCGCTGAACCTCCTCAGCTCCGAGTTGTCCAGGTTGAGGGCGTAGTTGACGTTGCCGGTGGTCAGGTACAGGCCGTCCGGCGAGGGGAGCAGCAGTAGATTCCTGCCCGTGGAGACTACCTCAACGCTGTCGCTGAGGAATGTGTAGCGGCTGGTACCGGTGATCACGTAGTTGAGGGTCTTGCCGTTGGCCGTCAGCGTGATTTTCAGTCCTGGCGACGTACTGATGACAGTGCCGGCAGGCGTCGCGATGTTCTTGAACTTGCCGGTGAGCTGCGCCGTGACCGGAAAGCCACAATTATCCAATGTGAACGTGGCTGGATCGGCGGGCTGCGGAGGTCCCGACGGCACCGCCCCGGCCGGTCCGGCGCCGACAAAGAGTGCGGCCGCGAGGACCGCCGGAATAGCCCATTTTTTCATGTTGTGCTCCTGAAATTTGATTCCGTGCCCTGGAGCGGGCACCCCGCGTACTTGGTGAATGGAGGCAGCGGTGCCCAAGCCTCCCGCCCCGACCTTGAGAAAACCTTGTTCTCCGAAATACGCGAAGGCCCCGGATCACGATGGATCCGGGGCCTCATGGGCGCTGCTGGCTGGTGCCGGCTTAGTACCAGTTGTGGGACAGGTGGAAGTTCAGGGCGCCGCAGGGGGAGCCGTAGCGCGACTTGACGTAGTTCAGGCCCCAGTTGATCTGGGTCCGGTAGTTGGTCATGTAGTCCGCGCCGGCGCTCGCCATCTTCGAGGCGGGCAGGGACTGGACCACACCGTAGGCGCCGCTGCTGGCGTTCGTGGCCGTCGTCTTCCAGTCCGATTCCTTCGTCCAGAGCTTCTGCAGGCACTGCATCTGGCCGGGTGCCCAGCCATAGCTGCCCAGCTGGGCCGCGGCGTAGGCCTGTGCCCCGGCGGGGTCGTCGATGGCGACCGGCGCCGGTGCCGGCGCGGGAGCCGCTGCGGGAACGGGGGCTGCTGCGGGAGCGGGCGCCGGTGCTGCCGCCGGGGCCGGCGCGGCCGGGGCAGCAGCGGCAGCGGCAGCGGGTGCCGGTGCTTCGGCCGGCTTGACCTCCGAGATCTGAGGTACCGCGCCGCTGGGTGCTGCAGCTGCCGGCGCGGCGACCTGGACCCGTTCAAAGTTCAGCTTGGCTAGGGGATCGGCCGTGGTGGCCGTTTGGGAGCTCGCAACAGTCGCCCCGTAGCTGCCGGGCTCTGCGGCCTGGCTGGCGGCGGCGCCGCCTGCCACGAGTACTGCGCAGGCGGCGGTGACGACGGCGGCGCGGCGTCCGGTGATGCCGAGCCCGGTGGCCAGTCGCGACAGGGCGGACGCCTGCGGGGCCGGTGCGGCACGGTGGCGCGACTTGCCGGCGCGGGAATGTGAAACGCCGTCAGGGCGCGTTTGTACCTGGAATTCAGTCATGATGGCCTCTCAACGCCTGCGGAGTTAGCTGTCGGGTTCGGATGAGGTCATCCGGCCGCACGGAATATCACGTGTCGGCTTCACCCCAAGGGCGCATGTGTGCAGAATGCCCGGGAACTCTGGGTCCCCCGCCTCTGCCTGGTCCAGCGGAATCCGGGAAGCGGCAGAGTTTGGCGTCCATCCGGATATGCGGCACAAATGGAGGCCGCACTCGAAAAACGGTACAGGACTCCTGGGCTTAAGTCACATTTGGGTAACGGCGGTCACAGGGGCGGCGTGTCGCGTTGCGCGAGATTCCCCGCGCGGGTGCCGGCAGCCGACCCTGTAGCCCCGGCGCCGGTTACGCCGACGGCGGTACGGCCGGGAGCCGTACAGCGAACTCCGTCCGGCCCGGTCGGGACGTGACCTCGACGGTCCCCCCGTGGGCCTCCACGATCGACTGGACAATGGACAAGCCCAGCCCGCTGGTGCCCTCGGACGTCGGTGCGCCCGCCGTGGCATATCCGCTCCCGTTGCTGCCGGCTGCACCCCCGGACCTGCCGGAAACAGAGCCGGAAAGAGGAGCGGTAGAAGAGCCGGGAGCGATGCGGGCAGCGGACCCGGACCGGGCCCCCGCCGTCGCTGGCGCAGGGCTGCCTGCGGAGCTGGCTGCCGGATTGGTGCGCGACGCGTCAGCCCGCGCGAAGCGGGCGAAGACTCGGCCGACGAATTCGGGGGCGATGCCGCTGCCGTTGTCCGTCACAGTGACCACGGCGCTGCCGTCCGCCGAACGCATGACGCCCGTGACCACCTTGGTCCCCGGTGCCGTGTGCTTGCGCGCATTGGACAGGAGATTGGCGAGGACCTGGTGGAGTTGGGCCGCATCGCCGCGCACCACCACCGGCTCATCCGGCAGTTCCAGCTGCCAGATCCGGTCCGGGGCCATGACCTTCTCATCGCTCACGGTCTCGACGGCCAGTTGGGTGAGGTCGACGTCGGCGACCTTGAGCGGCTGCCCCTCGTCCAGGCGCGCCAGCAGCAGCAGGTCCTCCACCAGGGTGGTCATCCGCTCGGACTGGCTTTGGACGCGGGCCAGGGACTTCTCGCCGTCGGGCGTGAAGTGCTCGGTCATCCGCATCAGCTCCGTGTAACCGCGGATGGCCGTGAGCGGAGTGCGGAGTTCGTGCGAGGCATCGGCGACGAACTGCCGCACCTTCATTTCGCTCTCCTGCCGCGCCTCAAGGGCGTTGGAGACGTTGTCCAGCATCTGGTTCAGCGCGTAGCCCACGCTGCCCACTTCGGTGCCGGGGTGGGCGGCCGACGCCGGGACACGCACCCCGAGCGCCACCTCGCCGGCGTCGAGCGGCAGGCGGGAGACCTTGGTGGCCACCTCGGAAAGCTGCTCCAGCGGCTTCATGGTCCGCCGGATGACCGCCGTGCCGGCGAGGCCGATCAGCACCAGCCCGCCTGCGGACACGACCACCATGGTCCACACCAGCGAGGCCAGGGTGTCCTGCTTTTCCGCCAGCGGGAGCCCGGTGACAATCACGTCGCCATACGGTGCACGCACGGCCATGAGCCGGTACGCGCCGGCCGAGAGCGTCCGGTCCACCGGCACACCGTTCGGGGCCAGGGTGAGGAGGACGGCGTTGTCGTCGGGGGAGAGGCTCTTGCGGGTGGCGTCCCCGGCCAGGAATCCGGCGCTGCTGACCTCGCCGTCCGCCAAGCGGGCGTTGAGCGTTCCGACGCCCTGCCCCCGGGCCTCGAGGGGGTCGGGGCGGCCGCCCGAGCTGCCGGGCACGGGCCGGCCGAACTCGCTGGAGCGGTGCGATGCTTCGCCGAGCTGGTCATCGAGCTGCCGGGTCAGGAAGAGGTCCATGGAGGCGTAGCTGAACAATCCCACAGCGCCGCAGATGGCCACGAGCAGCCCCATGGCAACGAGGACCAGCCGGGTGCGCAAATGCCACGTGGACGGGTTGCGCCAGTCACGCCCGGGGACGCGGGTGACGCCGGAAAGGGTGGGCACGGATCAGTCCGCCGGCTTCAGGACGTAGCCGGCGCCGCGCACCGTGTGGATCATGGGCGCGTGGTTGGCGTCCACCTTCTTGCGGAGGTACGAGATGTAGAGTTCCACGATGTTCGCCTGGCCGCCGAAGTCATAGTCCCAGACCCGGTCCAGGATCTGGGCCTTGCTGATCACCCGCTTGGGGTTCTCCATGAGGTACCGCAGCAGTTCGAACTGCGTAGCGGTCAGATGCAGCTCCTCGCCGGCCCGGGTGACTTCACGGGTATCGACATTGAGCACAAGGTCACCCACCACGAGTTCGGCGGTGTCCATGGCGGCCACCCCGGAGCGCTGGACCAGCCGATGCAGGCGCAGCAAGACCTCTTCCATGCTGAACGGCTTCGTGACGTAGTCATCGCCGCCGGCCGCCAGGCCGGTGATGCGGTCCTGGACGGCGTCCTTGGCGGTGAGGAACAACGCTGGAACCTCCGGCGCGAACGCGCGGATCCGGCTGAGCAGCTCGACGCCGTCGAACCCGGGAAGCATCACATCCAGCACCAGCACGTCGGGGCGGAACTCCTTGGCAAGCCGGACCGCGCTGGGCCCGTCGGCCGCCACGGCCACGGACCAGCCGGCCATCCGCAGGCCCATGCTCATGAGCTCGGAGAGGCTGGGCTCATCGTCCACCACCAGCGCGCGGATGGGGGAGCCGTCCGGATGCGTGAGCTGGGGAAGGTTGTTGGTCATGGAGTGCGAAGTGGCCATGGGACAACTCTCCGATCTGCCGGTTAGGCGGGGCTTTGGGGACCCTGTGCGGCACCTGTGAATCCCAGCCTAGCGAGCTGAACGCCTTTCCGGGCCCCGTCCGGGCTGCCTCGGAAGAACTGTGGGTAGCAGCCCGGCCGTCTGGTCCGCCGGAGGGTCACAGGCGCGGCTGTCGGCCCGCACAGCGCAGGCACAGGATCGCTCAGCACTCTGGAGTGAACATCGATCCGCATCCTGAAGGAGAAGCACCATGAGCGGTCAGCATCCCGGAGCCGGTTCCGGCCCAGTCCCTGAACCCACGGCACCCGCGCCCGTTACGACGCCTCAGGGAGTCGGGCCTCAAGCGGCCTGGCAGCACGACGCCCCGCCGTACGACGCCTCGCAGAGCCAGGCCGGTCAGCGCGGCGACGGCACTCCCCCCGGCTGGGGCGCGCCCTCCGCCGATTCGACAGCTCCGGCCTCGGCCCCGGTCTGGGGCATGCCCGGTCAGGAACTGCCGTCCCCTCCAGCTGCCGGGTGGGGTGCCCCCGGAACCGGATCCAAAAACGCCTCAGCGGCCAAGCCCTGGACGCTCAAGCGGGGCCTCGCCGTCGCCGGGGCGGCAGCAGTCCTGGCGGTCGGCGCCGGGGCGGGCGTCTACGCCCTTACCTCAAGTTCTGCGGCATCCGCTGGCACGGCGGGCGGGGTAGGCGGCGCCCAGGGCCCCGGCGCCCAGGGTTTCGCCCCGGGCATGCCGGGATCCGCACAGGGCGGAGCCGCGGGCGGCGGAATGTCCGGGCAGGGTGGTCCCGGCAACTTCGCGGCCGGTGGAATGGGCGGGCTGAACTCAGCCGTGCATGCCGAATACGTCGTGCTGCAGGGAAGCGACTACGTCACCATGGCCGAGCAGATGGGGACGGTGAGCGCGGTCAGTTCGTCCTCCGTCACGGTCAAGAGCAGCGACGGCTTCACCCGCAGCTATGCACTGGGCAGTGACGTGGTGGTGAGCAATCTGCAACAGCGGCGCCAGCAGGCTGGCGGCGGCTCGGGCACGCAGCTGAGCGTGACGGACATCGTCGCCGGCGGGACGGTGCGGATCGTAGCGGCCAAAGATGGCTCCGGCTACTCTGCAACGTCCGTCATGGTGGTGGCGGCGACCTCCACCGGTCAGTCCAACTGACCCCGCTGGGGCGCCCAGTGTTGCCGGGTCCGGCGGGCCCGGCAGCACGCCCACTCTGTGGACGGCGACGGCGGGGACGCCGGGTTTTGCCGATTCGACCTGCTGTGAACGATTTCCGCAGTTCAGCGACTCTCATCGAACATAATTCGGAGTGAAGCGCTTGCCGACCGCCGAGTCAAAAAAACACCTGTTATTTTATTACGCCGACCAAATTGTGATTTGCACTACACTTGCGGAATTCGTCTCACTATGTGGAACCTGCGGTCCATTGTTACTTGCACGTTCGCATTGTTACGTTGCACACTTCAATTGTGAACAAGAACTCAACAGCACCTGCAGCTGCAGCTTCCTGGGTCAGCACACCCGCTGGTACCGAGATGCGCTGTTGTCGAATGCACGCCTAACTTTTACACCCCAAGAGTTTCTAGGCATTCGCCCCCCAGCCCAGAGTCGGGCGCCCCTCCCCAGTTTTCATTGCGGGGAAAGTAGCATTCGAGCCGCGATGACGGCCATTCACATTGAGGTAAGCATTCCATGTCAGTTGCATCCGGATACGTCCACATCTCCGTCCGTAACGCCAGCAAGGCCGGCCAGACCTCCGGGATCCGCCAGGGCTTTGGTGGCCGCTCCGCATTCGCACCCGCTGGTTCGGCCGGCACCTTCCCGGCCCCCGGATATGCAGCCCAGGGCTACAACCCTGACTCCTACGGTCAGCTCCGCGCCGTTCCGCCCGCCCCGGCCACTGCGCCCACTCCCGTGATCGCTCCGGGTGCCGGCAGCGCGGTCCGTCCTGCTCCCAGTGACAACGTCGCCCGCGGCTTCGTGCTGTACATGGGGATCGACGAGGAAACTGCGGCCGCCGCCGGCACCTCGATCGCCAAGCTTGCCCAGGAGATCCGGGCCTACGCCCAGTCCCTTGTTGCCGGCGCCGAAAGCTACGCCGCCGTCGCCGTCGCGCCGGCCAGCGCCCCGGGTTCCGCCCTCGACGTCGTCCGTTCGACGTTCGGCGACCCCACCGCCGCTGCCCGCCAGCGTACCGAGACCGCCCGCCTGCAGCAGCCGCAGGATCCGCGGCCGTCCGGTGTGCTGATCGATCTGGCCCGCCGTGAGGTGCACCTCGACGGCGAATCCCTGAACCTGACGTTCAAGGAATTCGAGCTCCTGAACTACCTTGTGGAGAACGGCACCCGCACCGTAGGCCGCGACGAGCTCCTCGAAGGCCTGTGGCGGAACGCCGAAGAGGTCCCCAACGAGCGGACCATCGACGTCCACATCCGCCGCCTGCGTTCCAAGCTCGGACGCCTGGCCAACACAGTCCGCACCGTCCGCGGCCAGGGCTACCGCTTCTACGAGCACCCCGAGGTCGTCGTCTGGGCCGCTCCGGAATACTCGATCTAGCCTTGGCTGCACGCAAAGCGTCCGTTCCTCCTACTACGGGGACGGGCGCTTTCGCTTTCGCGGCACGATCCCTCGGCGCCTGCCGCATTAGGATTGGGGCATGAGCGCGCATCACATCAAACGGCTGGTGATCATGAGGCACGCCAAGTCCGACTGGCCCGGCGGGGTGGCCGATCACGAACGGCCGCTCGAAGAGCGCGGCCACAGGGATGCTCCCGTCGCCGGAAAGTGGCTGCTCAAACACGACGTGGTCCCCGACTTCATCCTCTGCTCCAGCGCGCTCCGGACCCGCCAGACCTGCACCTGGGTGTGCCACGCGCTAGGTGACAAAGCGCCGACGCCGAAGCTTGAGGACGACCTGTACGCCGCGTCCGCCTCGCGCATGCTGGCGGTGATCAACCACGTTCCGGATACCGTGAACACGCTCATGGTGATTTCGCACATGCCCGGTGTCCAGGACCTTGCCATGCACCTGGCGTCCCGGGATTCCGATCACGATGCGTACATGGACGCGGCCACCCGATATCCGACGAGCGGGCTGACCGTGCTGGAAACGGAGAAGTCGTGGGCCGAACTGGACGGGCAGGACGCGCGGCTCACCCATTTCAAGGTTCCGCGCGCAAAATAACCGCCCGGCTGCCCGGGCGATGATTCCGGATTCCATAGCTACCGGCTGCATTCTGCGGTTTACTGTTCCTGTTTGCTGATGTGGTTTTTCCAATGGTTTTGGGGCAGGTAAGGCAACCTCAGAGAAAAGGTGGATCAACGTGGATTCAGGGCAGCTCATAGGAATTATCATCGGCATCGTTGTGGTGCTGGCGATTGTCGCGGTCGCAGTCATGGTCAGCCGCAGGCGCAAGGTCGCCGCGGACCGGAATCGCGCTGCTGAAATGCGTGAACAGGCCAAAGCCGACGAGCTCACGGCGCGGGAACGCGAGGCCAAGGCGACGCGGGCCGAGGCGGACGCGCAGCAGGCCGAGCTTGAGGCCGAACGCCTGCGGCAGGAAGCCCGCAGCCGCCAGGAAGAAGCCGAAAAAGTCCGCTCCGGCGCGCAGGAGCAACTGCGCAAGGCCGACGAACTGGACCCCGACGTCGTCACGTCCGAGCACGACGATGCGGCAGCCGAGACCCCCACCCGGCGGAGTCTGCGGTCCGAGCCGGTCTCCGGTGAACCAGGGGCCGGCGAGCCGGTTCCCGGCGCGCGCGTTTCCGGTGAAGAGCGCAACCCGGACGACGTGACGCAAGCCGACACGGCCCAAACCCACACCACGGATACCAACCCGCCGGACGACAGGCCGCGAAACCTCTGAGCCCGGAATCAGGAACCCAAATTCCCGCGCCCGGAATTCCAAGGCCGGAATCCTGCGCCGGCCGCGGCGGCGTGATTATCGGCGGGCGGAATTCCGGGCGGGCGTTTTCGCACTGGGTGGCTTGGCGGGTGTTTTTGCTGCGGGTGACCGGACCGGTGATTTTGCCGCCGGTGATTTGACGGAGGGGACCCTCGCGGGTGCCTTTGCCGCAGACTTGGCGGCCGGCCGCGCAGCCGCCGGACGTGCGGTGGTTCCCCGCGCCGTCGTGCGCGACGCCGCCGGCCGCGGGCTTGCGGTCCTGGCCCCCGCGCCCCGTGAAACCGGCGCCGGACGGCGCCGTGGGGCCTGGCCGGGGGCGCGCCGGCCGCGGCTCCTGCCGGGCAGGGCGGTGCCGGCGAACAACAGCAGCAAGGTGACGGCTCCGGCGGCGCCGGCCAGATAGAAATACAAATCCGGGTGCGCGGAATCGACGCGTGTGGACAGGGCATTGGGGTCCGGGTTGAAGGCGAGGCCCCACTGGCGCAGGAAAGCGATTCCGAACGCGATGAAGAGGATGCTGCCGGCCCCGCTCGCCACGAGGGTCTTGTGCCGGCGCCGGATCACGACCTCGGCCACGCAGGCCACATAGGCCGCCGCCGACGCACCGAGGAACCACACGAACACGGTCTCGTTCAGGGTGATCCCGGTCAGGACCAGGAGGGCCCCGGCGGCGAGGAACGCTCCGATGGCGATCTTCCCGCTGATACCCATGTGACGCATGTGAATAATCATGCCTGAGCGGGCGGCTGCTTCACGACGTAGCCGCGCATGGAGGCCATAATTGCGGCCACACTCTGCTCGCGGGTCCGCTCCGGGTTGTAGGCGTGGCGGTCCAGTCCCACCACGAAACAGGCGCCGAAGATGGCCGTTTCGAGGCTTCCCCGGGACACTCCGGGGTCCACGGGATAGACGGCGGCGACTCCGTCGATGGCAGAGCCGATCACCGCGAGCAGGCGTCCGCGGAGCTCGGCGAAGGTGTCCTGCCATTCGCTGGGGGTCCGCCAGTTCTCGCTGACCCAGAGCCGGGCGAAGGACGGGTACTCGGCCATGAAGTCCATGGCCTGGCCGATCATCTCCTCCATGGCGGCGAGGGGATCGGCGGAGTCGTCCCGGACGCTCAGGAGCCGCGCCATGAGGATGTCCACACCGTGGCGCAGCAGCTGGGCAATGAGGTCCGATTTGCTGCCGAAGTTGTAATACACCGTGCCCTTGGACACCCCGGCGGCCGTTGCGATCTCGTCGACGGTCACGCCCGCCGCACCCCGTTCGCCGATCAGTTCCATGGACGCTTCGAACAGCTTCTGCTTTGTGGCGTTGGTGCGGCCGGGACGGAGCTTCTTCTCCGTATCCCCGGGGCCCGCCGTGCTGCCGCCGCGTGGGCTGTTGGTCATACGGCGATCTCCGGTTTCAGCGTCTTGAGGGTCCAGTACTTGTTCTTGCGGACGGCCGCGGTTGACATGGCCAGTCCCAGCAAAGTGTAGCCAACCAGACCGAGCATGGTGGGCAGGATGATCGCGAGGTCGGCCCCGTAAATCAGGTGCCGCATGCCGCTGACCACGTAGCCCATGGGCAGGATCTGGTGCACGACGTGTAAGGGCTCCGGCGTGGTCTGCCAAGGGAACGTGCCGCCGGAGGACACCAGCTGCAGCACCAGCAGGATGAGCACCACGAGCTTGCCGGGCGAGCCCAGCAGCGCCACGACGCCCTGGATGATGGCGCTAAACGCCATCGCGGCCGCCAGCATGAGGAACCACATCAGTACCGGATGGGCGGGGTCCAGTCCGAGCCCCACATCCACCACGAGGGTCAGCAGGCTTGCCTGGACGGCGGACACCGCCAGGAACGGAAGCCAGCCGCCCGCAGCGATTTTCCAGGCGGGCGCGTTGGAGGCCAGCGCGCGCTGGGTGACCGGGCGCATGGCCTGGACCAGCATGAAGACGCCGATCCACAGGGCCAGCGTAAGGAAGAACGGCGCCAGCCCGGCGCCGTAGGACCCGGCCTTGGCCTGCGAGACCTTGCTGACCGCGACGGGGTCGGCCATGACCTTGGAAAGGCTGTCCTTCTGGGCGTCGTCCGGGTTGGGTACCTTGCCCGCGCCCTGGGCGAGTTCCCCGGCGAGGGTTCCCGCGCCGTCGGAAGCAGTGGCCGCGCCGGTCTCCAGCTGGGCGGCGCCGTCGTCGAGTTTCTGGGCTCCCTGCACGAGCTTGCCGGCGCCGTCCATGGCATTCTGCTGGCCGGCGGCGAGGGTGGCGGAACCGCTGGCGAGCTGGTCCGCCCCGGCGGAGGCCTTGGCGACGGCGTCGCTGAGGGCGGGCGCCGCACCGGCCAGCTGCGAGGCGCCGGCGCTGACGGCGGCGGAACCGTCGGCGAGTTTCTGGACCTGGGTGGCGGCAGTCTGCAGTTTCGCGGCGGAAGCGGCAGCAGCCGGCGACGGCGCGGCCGGCGCGGGGGTGGCGTCGACGTCGGCCACGACCGCGTCGGCCTGCTCCTGGGTGAGGACTCCGGCGGCGACCAAGTGGCCGGTCGATGCCACCACCCGGCTCCGCTGGCCCTGCGCGGCGGCCTGTTGCGCGGCCTGGTTGGCGGCGGCGAGCTGGCCGGGGATGGACTGCATCGCGGTATTGAGCGCGGCGTTGCCGGCAGCCACCTGGGCGGCGCCGTCAGCCAGCTGCTGTGCGTTGGCGGGCAGGGCTGCCGTCTTGTCCTTGAGCTGGGTGAGGCCGCCGCTGAGCTGGGCCGCCCCGGCGCTCAGCGACGTGGCGCCGTCCCGGAGCTTGACTTCGCCGTTGTAGAGCTCGGAGGCACCGCTCTTGAGCTCGCCGGTGCCTTGGTGCAGGCTCACCGTGCCGTCATGGAGCCGGGCGACGCCGTCGGCCAGTCGCCCTGCGCCATCGGAGGCCTTGAGCATCTGCGTATGGATGGTGCCGAACCCGGTCAGGAGCTGATTGGCGGTCTCCTCGCCCACCTCCTTGGCGACCGTCGTGTGCACGGCCGTGGTGAGTTTGTCCACGATGGTGCTCAGGAGGTAGTTGTTGGCGTCGTTGGTGGTGACATTGAGCATGGCCTGGTTGGCGGCGTCGAAGCTGCCCGGAGAGGCCAGGTTCGCGGAAAAGTCCTTCGGGATCTTCAGGGCAAACGCGTAGGTGCCGTTGCTGACGCCCTGGTCGGCTTCCTCCGTGCTGCCGACCGTCTTCCAGTTGAAGACGTGGTCGTCCACAAGGCTCTCGGCCACCTTCCGGCCTGCCTCCAGCCGGGTGCCGTCGGCGGACGCGGCGCCGGAGTCCTCGACCACCAGGGCCGCATCGATCTGGTTCAGCTTGCCGTACGGATCCCAGTTCGCGTAAAGGTACACGGCGCCGTAGAGCAGCGGGACCAGGGCCAGGGCCAGGATGGTCAGCTTGGGCAGCAGACCGCCGGTCATTCGTTTGAGCTCGGAGCGGGCCAGCCGCAGCACAGTCACTTTGCGTCCTCGGTTTCGGGTAGGAAGGTTTCAGCGGGGCGGGTTTCGTCGGGCTCGGGGACTGCGTTGCCGATCACGGCGGCGGGCCCGGTCCAGCCGTCCGGAATGCGGGTGACGGTAGCGACGACGGCGAGCGGCCGCCCGGCGTCGTGCGCCAGTTCCATCAGCCGCGGCAGCCAGTCGGAGGCGTCGCCGCTGTGCCGGTCGGGGGAGTCCATCACGAGCAAGCCCGTGTCCGGATTGGCGAGGGCGAGCGCCGTGAGCAGTTCGACCCGCCGGCCGGCCGGCAGCTGCTCGGCCCAGAGCCCGGCGATGTCCTCGAAGTTCTTGAGCTTCAGCCACGGGGTGCTGCGCAGGGCGCCGCGGTGGCGGCGCGGGATCAGGGACAGGTCCTCTGTGACGAGGTCGCGGACGCTCAGGTGCTGCTCGGGCTCGTTGACGCCGGGGGAGTCGACCACGTTGCTGGCCTGCCGGAGCGCCTTGATCCGGCCGCTGCCGTCCCAGCCGATGTTCCCCGAGGAGGGCCTCATGCGTCCGGTCAGGGCCAGGGCGAGGGCCGTCCTCTGGTCCTGGCGGGGGCCTTCGACGAGCAGGAGTTCACCGCGCGCGGCCTCCAGCGAGGTCGGCGGCAGCAGGTCATCCCGCCGGCCGGTCACGGAGAGTTGTTGTACGCAGAGCAAAGCTTGCCTTTCGCAGAAACGGTGTCTGCTCCAAGGCTAACTAAACTGACCGGTCAGTTCAAATAAGATGCCGGTGATGTGATGAACGAGACGCGCCGGCAGGTTCAGAGGCCGTAGGCCTCCAGCAGGCGGAGCCAGACCTCGCTGATCGTCGGATAGGAGGGCACGGCATGCCACAGCCGGTCCAGCGGCACTTCCCCCACGATCGCGATGGTGGCCGCGTGCAGGAGTTCGGCAACATCCGGGCCGGCGAACGTGGCGCCCAGCAGCACCTTGCGGTCCTCATCGATGACCAGCTGCGCCCACCCTTCGTAGTTTTCGGCGTGCAGGGAGGAACCGGAAACCTGGATGGGAAGCTCCACGGTGGAGGCCCGGAAGCCGTCCTTCCCGGCCTGCGCCTTGGTCCGGCCGACGTTCGCCAGTTCCGGGTCGGTGAACACCACGTTGGGCACCGCGTGGTCATAGGCCGTCTGGGCAAAGCCGGTCCACGGTGCCGGCTCGCCGGTGAGCTTACCCTTGGCACGGGCGGCAATGGCGTCGCCGGTGGCCCGGGCGCCGTATTTGCCCTGGTGCGTCAGCATGGCCCGTCCGGCGGCGTCGCCTGCCGCGTACAGCCACGGGCTGCCGGACACCTCGTTTTCCGCGGCGCGGTGGACTAGGCCGGTGGAATCGGTGGTGAGCCGCAGCGGGCCGCCCTCCGGCGCGGAAATCCCGACGCTGTCCAGGCCGATCCCCTCGAGGGCAGGGTGCCGGCCGGTGGTGACCAGCAGTTTGTCGGCCGTGAGGCTCGCGCCCGCGGCTGCCCCTGCGCTGGCGCCGGTACCGCCCCCGGACCCGCCGTCGAGCACGAGCGTGAGGGAACCGTCGTCGTTCTCACTGACGCTGCGTGTACCCGTATGGAGGCGGAGGTCGACGCCGTCGGCGCGCAGTCCGGCAGCGACCAGTTCGGCGGCCGGCTCCGGGAAGGCGCCCAGGAGGGCGCCGCGGGCAACGAGCGTCACGGCCGCGCCAAGGCGGGCGTAGGCCTGGGCCAGTTCGACGCCGGCCACCCCGCCGCCGAGCACGGCGAGCCGCTCGGGAACTTCGCGGGCGGACGTCGCCTCCCTCGTGGTCCAGTATTCGATGTCCTGGAGTCCCTCGACCGGGGGCTGGTTGGGGGTGGATCCCGTCGCAACCACCACAGCGTGCCGGGCCGTGAGCGCGTAGCTGTTGCCGTCCAGCCCGGCCACCTCCACCTGCCGCGGGGCGGTGATCCAGCCGTGGCCGCGGATTAGATCTATCCCGGTGTCTTCCACCCATTTGACCTGGCCGTCGTCCTGCCAGTTCGAGGTGAAGTAGTCCCGGCGCTTAAGGACGGCGGCAACATCGAGGGTTCGGGTGACGGCCTCCAGGGCGCCGGGGACGGTCTGCGCGCCGTGCAGCGCGGTGCCCGGCCGCAGAAGCGCCTTCGACGGCATGCACGCCCAGTAGGAACACTCGCCGCCCACCAGTTCAGCCTCGATCAGGACCGCCGTCAGGCCGCCGCGGACCACGCGGTCCGCGACATTTTCCCCGACCGCGCCCGCGCCGATCACAATGACATCGAATTCCCGCTCGAGCCGTAACGTCATGGCACCAGCCTACGCCGGGGCCGTGACGCGCTCGGGGCGGGTGCTGGGGCAGGCGCTTCGTGCACCGTCGCGGCCGGGGCCCGGCGTAATGTGCCGGGAAAAGCCCTTTGCAGGACCGGGGACCATCGATACTGTTGGGACCATACTTGGGGGAGGAGGCGGCCATGGCCGCAGGAAATATCACAGCAGGCAAGACCATACCGATGGCGCGGTTCAGTGCGCAGGCCCGGCTCCGGGCGCTTCAGGCGGACATCCTGGAGCTGATCCTCGAACGCGATCTTGTCGCCGGGGACCCGCTGCCCACGGAGAGCGAGCTAACCGCCGCTCTCGGCGTCGGCCGCAATACGCTGCGGGAATCGCTGAAGGCGCTCCAGGCGGTGGGAGTCATTGAGATCCGGCACGGCTTCGGCATGTTCGTGGCCCCGAGCAATTTCGAGGCACTGACCGACGGCCTCACTTTCCGTGCGCGGTTGTCGCTGCGCCACCACGGCGAAGAAGCGATGCAGCTCGTCGATGTCCGGCAGGCGCTCGAATCCGGCCTGGTCGGTGCCGCCATGGACAAGATCACGCCCGAACAGCTGGCCGCGGTGGAGGAATCGGTGGAGCGCATGGAAGCCTCGGCCGCTGCCGGGGAGCCCTTCATCGAAGCCGACGCGGAGTTCCACCGCCGGCTGTTCGAGCCGCTGAACAACGAGCTCCTGATCAGTCTCATGGACGTTTTCTGGAAGGTGTACCGCCGGATCCACCTCGAGGTCGGCAGCCTGTATGCGGTGGACCTTCATGAAACCGCCGCGCTGCACAGGGAGATCTACGAGGCTGTTGCCTCGGCGGATAAAGTCCTCGCTGCCGAGCGGCTCAACAGCCATTTCGATGGAATCCGCAGCATCATCGCCCAGACAACGGCCTGATCGCCTGAGCGCCTGATTCGCCGTCAACCGGCGTCGACCCGCGTCGATTGCTCCGTAGCTGCCCTTTGGCCCGCCAGAAGGGCAGCTACGGAGCAATCGACGGTCAGCGGACTGCGGGCCGAGGCTTAAAACAGAAGATCCGCCCCGGCGAACCGGGGCGGATCTTCTTCTGTGCGCCCAAAGGGATTCGAACCCCTGACCTTCTGTTCCGTAGACAGACGCTCTATCCAGCTGAGCTATGGGCGCATTCTCGGCTCTTGGAGAACTTCTCGCTCCCCGAACCTCGAATTACTTTACGCGAGCCCGGGCCCAGTTACAAATCGAAACGGGTGTAACTTGGGCAACTAGACCGGTCTACGTGACCTTAGTCACAAAAAGTGCTACTGTTCACCGGTAAATTCCTTGGATTTCCGCGGGTTTTGATTCGCGCAGCCCTGGTCATCCCATGTCCGAGCCCAAAATCGGCACCGTGGCGAGCCCTAGCATTTAGGACACACCACTGAACCCGAGGAAGGGAACCGTAATGGGAGATCTGGCGCGACTGCCGTTGCTTGAAAAGGCACCCACCACACATGCCGGTCTGCTGGCATGGGTTGAAGAGGTGGCTGAACTGACTCAGCCGGACCGGATCTACTGGGTTGACGGCTCGGAAGAGGAAAACACCCGGCTGACCGATGAGCTCGTTGCTGCGGGCACCCTGACCCGGCTGAACGAGAACCTGTTCCCCAAGTCCTTCGCGGCCTTCTCCGACCCGGCCGACGTGGCACGCGTCGAAGAGCAGACCTTCATCTGCTCCGAGAACAAGCGCGATGCAGGGTTCACCAACAACTGGATGGCGCCGGCGGAGATGAAGGAGAAGCTGCGCGGCCTGTTCGCCGGCTCCATGCGCGGCCGTACCATGTACGTCATCCCGTTCGTGATGGGCCACCTGGACGCAGAGGACCCCAAGTTCGGCGTGGAGATCACGGACAGCGCCTACGTTGTCGCCTCCATGCGCATCATGGCGACCATCGGCACCGAGGTCCTGGACAAGATCACCGCCACGAACGCGTTCTTCGTCCCCGCCCTGCACTCCCTGGGCGCACCGCTGGCCCCGGGGCAGGCCGACGTCGCATGGCCCTGCAACCCGGACAAGTGGATCGTGCACTTCCCGGAGGAGCGCTCCATCTGGTCCTTCGGCTCCGGCTACGGTGGCAACGCCCTGCTCGGCAAGAAGTGCTACGCCCTGCGCATCGCCTCGGTAATGGCCCGTGACGAAGGCTGGCTGGCCGAGCACATGCTCATCCTCAAGCTGACCTCGCCGGAAAAGAAGAACTACTACGTCTCCGCCGCCTTCCCCTCCGCCTGCGGCAAGACCAACCTCGCCCTGCTGGATCCGACCATCGAGGGCTGGGAAGTCGAGACCCTCGGCGACGACATCACCTGGATGCGGATCGGCAAGGAAGGCGAACTGCGCGCCACCAACCCGGAGGCGGGCCTGTTCGGCGTCGCCCCCGGCACCGGCTGGGGCACCAACCCGAACGCCATGCGCGCCATCGCCAAGGGCCACAGCATCTTCACCAACGTGGCCCTCACGGACGACGGCGGCGTGTGGTGGGAAGGCATGACCGACGAGGTCCCGGCGCACCTGACCGACTGGCAGGGCAACTCCTGGACGCCTGATTCGGACAAGCCCGCGGCCCACCCGAACTCGCGCTTCTGCACCCCGATCTCCCAGATCGACATGCTGGCCGAGGAGTACTACAGCCCCGACGGCGTGGAGCTTTCCGCCATCCTCTTCGGCGGCCGCCGCAAGACCACGGTTCCCCTGGTGACCGAGGCCCGCAGCTGGACCAACGGCATCTTCATGGGCTCCACCCTGTCCTCCGAGACCACGGCCGCGGCCGCGGGCCAGGTGGGCGTGCTCCGCCGGGATCCCATGGCCATGCTGCCCTTCATCGGCTACGACGCCGGCGACTACCTGAAGCACTGGATCAGCGTTTCGTCCAAGGCCAACCCGGCACGGCTGCCCAAGATCTTCCTGGTCAACTGGTTCCGCCGCACGGCCGACGGTGACTTCGCGTGGCCCGGGTTCGGCGACAACGCGCGTGTCCTCAAGTGGGCCATCGAGCGGATCGAGGGCAAGGCCGACGCCGTCGAGACGCCCATCGGCTTCGTGCCGGCCGGCCACGCGCTGGACCTCACCGGCCTGGACCTGACCCACGCCCACGTTGAAGACGCCGTCCGCGTCGACCCGCAGGAGTGGGCCACCGAGCTGGCCTCGATTGAAGAGTGGTACGCCAAGTTCGGCGACTCCCTGCCCGAGGCCCTGCGTACCGAGCTGGAAGGCCTGAAGGCTCGCATGGCAGCCCAGCAGTAACAAGTACCGGTCAACGAACGGCGGCCCCGCACCTTGCGAAAGGTGCGGGGC
>NZ_BAAAQB010000012.1:242475-288688 GCF_039531445.1 Arthrobacter humicola
GATGGGTGTCTAGCTGGCGAGCCAGATGTCCGGGCCGAAGACCTCGTAGTGGATCTTCGTGGCCGGGATGCCGGCGTTGATGGCCTCGTTGCGGATGTTCTTCATGAACGGCAGCGGGCCGCACAGGTACAGGGACGCGTTGGCGGGCAGGTCCACTTCGCGCAGGGACATGAAGCCGGTCTTGGCGCCGGCTTCCGGCTGCTCCAGCCAGAGCTGGAGGTCGGCGCCGTCGAGGCGTTCGACGTCGTCAGTCATCTGGGAGCGCAGCGCCCAGCTGTCCAGGGTGCTTTCCGCGTGCAGGACCAGGACCTGGCGGTCCGAACCGGACTCGGCGAGGGAGCGCAGGATGGACGCCGTGGGGGTACAGCCGATGCCGGCCGAGGCCAGGACCACGGGGCCGTCGCCCTCCTTGAGTGTGATTTCGCCGTAGGGGTTGGAGATTTCGATGACGTCGCCGACCTCCACGGTGTTGTGCAGCACGGGGGAGACCTCGCCGCCGTCGTCGAGCTTCGTGGTGAAGCTGCGGCTGGTGCCGGCGTCGCCGGAGAGGGAGTACTGGCGGACCTGACGGAGCCCGTCCGGCAGGGTGACTTTGACGCTGACGTACTGGCCGGGGAGGGCCGCGGTGATGGGGGTGTCGTCGGCCGGTTCCAGGGTGAAGGTCATGGAGCCGGTGCCGGCGGGAGTCTTGGCGGCAACCTTCCAGGGGGTCCACATCTCGCCGTTCGCCTGGGCGGCGTAGAGGCCTTTCTCGAGCTTGATCAGCGCGTCCGCCATGAGCCAGTAGACCTCGGTCCAGGCCTCGGCGATTTCCGGGGTGATGACCTCGGCGAGGTCCTCGGCGATGGCGGCGAAGAGGTGCTCGTAGACCACCTGGTACTGCGGTTCGGTGATGCCCAGGGAGGCGTGGCGGTGCGCGATGCGGGACAGGACGGTCTCGGGCAGGGTGCCGGGGTTGTTCACCAGGTGGGTGGCGAAAGCGGCGATGCTTCCGGCCAGGGCCTGCTGCTGGTTGCCGTTGCGCTGGTTGGAGCGGCTGAAGAGCCCGTCCAGCAGTTCCGGATGCGCGGCGAAGAGCCGGGCGTAGAACTTGGGGGTGATCTCGCCGATGCGGGAACCGACCAGCGGCAGGGTGGCCTCGATGACCGGGAAGGACTTGTCCGAGAGCATGCTGACTCCTGAGTTAGTGGCCCGGGGTCTTCAACCGGACCGCGATGCGAATACTAATATTTGAAATGCGAGTATTTACACCTCAGTTCTACATGGCGTAGAAGAGTGATGCAAATCGGGTGGGCAGGGCTGTGACGAGGGGCCGTGACTAGAGTCCGGGACGCAGCCCGATCATTTGGAAGACGGGCGTCATTTGCCGGGAGGTCGGCAGCGAGGCGATGACGATCCCGTCGAGTTCGCGATAGAAGGCCTCGCGGGCCCGGGCAAGCGCGGCCCGGAGATGGCATTCGGTGATGAGCGGGCAGGTGCCGCCCGCGGCGACGCAGTCGGCCGGGTCCTGGCGGGTGTCGAGTTCCCGCAGCAGCTGGCCCACCGTCGCGGCGCGGCCGGCGCTGCTGAGCCGGGATCCGCCGTTGCGGCCGCGTTCGACGTCGATCATGCCCAGTTCGCGCAGCTTCGCCATCGCCTTGCTGACGTGGTTGTAGGGCGTGCCGACGGCGTCGGCGATGTTCTGGGTGGTCAGGAGCCCGCCGTCGGGAGCGGCCGCGAGCACCATCATGGCGCGCAGGCTCACATCAGCGAAGGCGTTGATCTTCATATCCCCAGCTTACGGCCGGTCTAGTCCACCCACACGGCGGGTTCGTTGGTATCGGCGGAGAGCTGGCCGAATTCGAGCTCGCGGGTCCCGGGGTTCGGGGCGTAGGGCAGGACCGCGGCGAACAGCGATCCGTCCTGGTGTTCGGCGGCCACGTGAATGGCGTCCGAGTCCTCCTCGATCAGCGTGATGTCACAGACCACCGCGGCGGCCCGGAACTCGTCCCGGTGCTGGCGGAGCAGCTCGTGGAGGTCCCGGATCATGGTGTCCGCGTCGAAGTCAGCGTCGGATCCGTCGCTCGCGTCCGCGGGGGTCACGGCAACCAGCCGGACTTCGCCGTCGTTCTGCACTACGAGCGCGAACGGCAGGAAGCCGCCGTTACGCTCCAGCTGCTCCTGCGCGGCCCCGACGCCGGTGCCGAGCAGATTTTCCAGGTCCGTGGCGCTGGCTTCCGGCACGGACTCGCGCCAGGAGCCGGCGTCCGGGGTTTCTTCGGGATGCGCGGCCACTGCTAGCCCCGGACCAGCGCCAGGACGCGGTCGCGGACCCGCTCCATGGTGGCGGTGTCCGTGGCTTCGACGTTGAGGCGCAGGAACGGCTCGGTGTTGGACGGGCGCAGGTTGAACCAGTAGCTGCCGTCGGTGGCAATGAAGGTGCTGCCGTCGAGGTAGTCGACCTCGACGTCTTCGTCAAGGAAGTCCTCGCGGACGCGCTCGACCGCGCCGGCCTTGTCCTCGATTTCCGAGTTGATCTCGCCGGAGGACCGGTACGGTTCGTATTCGCGGCCGAGTTCGGAGAGCGGGCCGTCCTGTTCGCCCAGGGCGGCCAGGACGTGCATGGCCGCCAGCATGCCGGTGTCCGCATTCCAGAAGTCGCGGAAGTAGAAGTGGGCCGAGTGCTCCCCGCCGAAGATGGCTCCTTCCGCGGCCATGACGGCCTTGATGAAGGAGTGCCCCACGCGGGTGCGCACGGCGCGGCCGCCGTGGCGTTCGACGAGTTCCGGAACCGCGCGGGAGGTCAGCAGGTTGTGGATGACGGTCGGCATGTCCTCGCCGAGGGCCTGGGCGCGGGCGATTTCGCGGCGGGCCACCATGCCGGTGATGGCCGACGGCGAGACGGGCTCGCCGTTTTCGTCGATCACGAAGCAGCGGTCGGCGTCGCCGTCGAACGCCAGGCCGATATCCGCGCCGTGCTCGACGACGGCGGCCTGCAGGTCGCGCAGGTTTTCCGGCTCCAGCGGGTTGGCCGGGTGGTTCGGGAACGAGCCGTCGAGCTCGAAGTACAGCGGCACGATCTCCAGGGGAAGCTTGGGCAGCAGCGCATCACCCAGCACGGCCGGCGTGGTGAGGCCGGCCATGCCGTTGCCGGCGTCGACGACGACCTTCAGCGGCCGCGAGCCGCGCAGGTCCACGAGGCTGCGCAGGTACTCCGCGTACCCCTTGAGGACATCATGCACGCCCACCAGGCCGCGGGTGCCGGCGGCCGGGATGGTGCCGGCGTTGAGGTATTCCTCGGCGCGGGCCTGGATTTCCTTGAGCCCGGTTTCGGAGGAGATCGGCACCGCGCCGGCCTTGGCCATCTTGATGCCGTTGTACTCGGCCGGGTTGTGGCTGGCAGTGAATGTGGCGCCGGCGGCGTTGAGAGCGCCGCACGCGTAGTAGAGCTCGTCGGTGGAGATCAGGTCCAGCAACTGGACGTTGGCGCCGCGGGTGGCGGCGCCGTTGGCAAAGGCCTTGGCGAACTCGGGGGAGGAGGGGCGCATGTCCCCGCCCACGAGCACGGTCTGCCCCGTGAGCTCCAGGACGTCGACGAAGGCCGCACCGACGGCTTCGACGATTTCCGCGGTGATGGATTGGCCCACGATTCCGCGCACGTCATAAGCCTTGAACGAGGCCGAGAGGTCAAAAGTCTTTGTCTTGTCCGTAGTCACGGGTCTTATCTTACGTTGCGGCTCTGACGCTGCGGGCTGACGTGGCCGCGCCGGTGTTGTCCGCCGCGGTGTTGTCTGCCGCGGTGTCCACTGCGTGGGTTGTCCACATAGCGGGGTGCTCGCTGTGGCGGTGTCGGAGGGGGCTGGGATACTGAATCAATGGCCAGTAACCAGAACGTCCTTTCCAGCCCAGCAGATTCCGCCACCTCAATTTCCGGCGCCGCAGTTTCCGGGGCCGCTGTCTCCCCGACCCGGGAACAGGCCCAGGCTGTGCTGCGGGAGCTTGTGGGGCACCCCGAGGCGCAGTTCCATGACGGCCAGTTCGAGGCCATTGAGGCACTGGTCGACGGCGGCCGGCGCGCCCTGGTGGTGCAGCGCACCGGCTGGGGAAAGTCGGCCGTGTACTTTGTCGCCTCGCTGCTGCTGCGCCGCCGCGGCGCGGGACCCACCCTGATAGTGTCCCCGCTCCTGGCCCTCATGCGCGACCAGGTGGCCGCCGCGGCCCGGGCCGGGGTTCGGGCGGTCGCCATCAACTCCGCGAACCAGCTGGAGTGGGACACCGTGCGCGAGCAGCTCGCCGCCGATGAAGTGGACGTCCTGCTGGTTTCGCCCGAGCGCCTCACCAACCCGTCCTTCCGGGAAAACCAGCTTCCCGAACTCGTCCGCCGGACCGGGCTGCTGGTGATTGACGAGGCCCACTGCATCTCGGACTGGGGCCACGACTTCCGCCCCGACTACCGGCGCATCGCGGACCTCATCACTCAGCTGCCGGAGACTGTCCCGGTGCTCGCCACCACCGCCACGGCCAATTCCCGGGTGGTCCATGACATCGAAGAGCAGCTCGGCAAGGACGTCCTGACCATCCGCGGCGCCCTCGGCCGGGAATCGCTCCGGCTGGGCGTCCTGACACTGCCGGATTCCCGCGAGCGGCTGGGCTGGCTGCTGACCCACCTGCAGGACCTGCAGGGCAGCGGCATCATCTACACGCTCACGGTGTCCGCCGCCGAGGACACCGCCCGGCTCCTGGCCGAAGCCGGGCACGAGGTGCTTGCCTATACCGGACGCACCGACCCCGCGGACCGGGAACGCGCCGAGCAGCTCCTCAAGGACAACCAGGTCAAGGCGCTGGTTGCCACCTCCGCCCTCGGCATGGGTTTCGACAAGCCGGACCTCGGCTTCGTGGTGCACCTTGGCGCGCCGTCCTCTCCCGTGGCGTACTACCAGCAGGTGGGCCGTGCCGGGCGCGGCGCGGCGAACGCCGACGTCCTGCTCCTGCCCGGTTCCGAGGACCGCGACATCTGGCAGTACTTCGCCACCGCGTCCATGCCGTCCGAGGACAAGGCCGCAGCCGTCCTGACGGCCCTTGCCGAGGCCGGTACGGCTGTGTCCACGGTGGCGCTCGAGGCCCGGGTGGACCTGCGCCGGACCCCGCTGGAGCTGCTGCTGAAGGTGCTGGCCGTGGACGGCGCCGTCGGACGCGTCGGCGGCGGCTGGCGTTCCACGGGACAGTCCTGGAGCTACGACGCCGAACGGTACGGCCGGATCGCCGAGGCCCGGGTGGATGAGCAGGACTCGATGGTCATCTACCAGGACACCGCCGGCTGCCGGATGGAATACATCACCTCGGTGCTGGACGACGAAACAGCCCACGCCTGCGGCCGTTGCGACAACTGTGCTGGCCGCTGGTTCCCGGCCGATATCGCCGAAGCAGCCACGGAGGCCGCCGGGCAGACACTCCGCCGGGCCGGCGTCGTGCTGGAGCCGCGGCTGCAGTGGCCCACCGGCATGGACCGGCTGGGGGTGCCCGTCAAGGGCAAGATCAAGCCGGACGAGGCCCTCGCGGACGGCCGGGTCCTGGCACGCCTGACGGACCTCGGCTGGGGCGGTGCCCTGCGCGAGGCCTTCGCCGCCGGTGCGCCCGACCGGCCCGTGGACCCCGGCATGCTGCAGGCCTGCGTCCAGGTACTCAGGGAATGGGGCACCGGAGACTCGCGGGCCCCGGGCTGGAGCGGCGCCGGCCGGCCGGCCGCGATCATCAGCCTGCCCTCCCGTGGCAAGCCCGTGCTGGTGGACTCCCTGGCCCGCGGGATCTCCGAGATCGGCCGCATCCCGTATCTTGGCCAGCTGCAGCTCCACCACGGCGGACCCACCGGCGGCCGTGGCGGCAACAGTGCCTACCGGCTCGCCGCCGTCTGGGACCGCCTGGTGGTGGGGCCCGAGCTGGAGGAAGCCCTGGCCGGAATCCGCGGCCAGAGCGTGATGCTCATCGACGACCTCGTGGACAGCCGCTGGACCCTGACCGTCTCCGGGCGCGCCCTCAGGCTTGCGGGCGCCGGCGCCGTTTTGCCGCTGGTGCTGGGCCAGGCCGGCTGACCGCGGCGCCCGCGTGCCGGGGGAGCGCCAGGCTGTCCAGCGTGCTCAGGAGCATCAGGACGGCGATGGCCACGAACGCCGCCCGGTACGGCGCCGCCGGGTCACCGGCCGCTGGGCCGGCGAGGGCATGGCTGCCTGACTCGAATACCCGCAGCAGCAGCGCCCCGACGGCAATCCCCGCCGCGGTCGCGAGCTGCACGAGCGTGGCGGAGACGGCGTTCGCGGACGGCAACTGGGCCGGGACGACGTCGGCGTACTGGACGGACGCGTAGGCCGAGAAGCCGATGGAGCGGAAGGCTCCGCTGGCCACGAGGACCGCGACGATCAGCGGCTCCGGCGTGCCGGCGTCGAGCAGCGCGCACAGCGCAAAGGTGACCGCCGAGGCCAACGATGCGAACACCAGGACGGGCTTGAAGCCGAACCGCCGGATGAGCGGCGTCGTGGCCGGCTTGATCCCGATGTTGCCCACGAACACGGCGGACACCATCGCCCCGGCATGCAGGGGGTCCCAGCCGAAGCCGGCCTGGAACATCAGCGGCAGCAGGAACGGCACGGCGCTGATGGTCAGGCGGTACACAAAGCCGCCCGTGGCCGTCGCGCGGAACGTCCGCGCGCCGAAGACGGACAGATTGAACAGCGGCGTGCTGGACCTCCGCATCCAGGCCACGGCGGCGGTCAGGAACAGCAGGCCCGTCACGATCCCCGCGGCCGCCGCCAGTCCGGCGTCCCGGCCGCCCGTCAGTTCCAGACCCACCAGCAGGGAGCCCACCCCGAGCGTGGTCAATGCCAGCCCCAGCCAGTCGAGTCGCCGCGTGCTGTCGCCGCCGACCGCCGGGACCAGGCGCAGCGCGGCCAGGAACGCCGCCAGGCCTAGGGGGAGGTTGACCAGAAAGATCCAATGCCAGGACAGGTACGTTGTCAGGGCGCCGCCCACCAGCGGGGCCAGGACCGGGGCCAGCAGCCCGGGCCACACCAGGAACGCGGTCGCCCGCAGCAGGTCCTTCTTCGGCGTCCCGCGGAGCACCACGAGGGTTCCCACGGGGACCATCATGGCGCCTCCGGCCCCCTGCAGGACCCGGCTCAGGGTCAGCATGGTGAGGTCCTGGCTCAGCGCGCAGAGCAATGACGCGGCGGTAAAGGTTGCGATGGCCAGGCAGAACACCCGGCGTGCCCCGATCCTCTCCGCGAGCCAGCTGCTGAGCGGGATGCCCATCGCGACCGTCATCAGGTAGGCCGTCATGGTGATGTTGACGTCGGCCGGGGCGACCGAGAAATCGGCGGCGATGCTGGGAATGGCCGTGGTCAGGACGGTCCCGTCGAGGAATTCCATGAAGAACGTTGCGGCCACCAGGAGGGCCAGCCGCGGGCTCCAGCTGCCCTCGGCCGGAACAGTGCTGCGGGAGGAGGTTTTCATGCTCAAGGGTCCGCCGTCGGGGTCACGCATGGCGGAGCGGCTGTTCAGCTTCCAGCACGGCCATGGCGGCGTTGTGCCCGCCGATCGCGCTGACGGCACCGCCGCGGCGGGCGCCGGAGCCGCAGAGCAGGATCTGCGGATCGTCCGTGGCCACGCCCCAGCGGCGCGCCGGCGTGTCCAGCGGGTCGCCGTCTTCCACGAACGGCCAGTCGAGCCCGCCGTGGAAGATGTTGCCCCGGGGCATGCCGACGGCGCGTTCGATATCCAGGGTGGTCTTGGTTTCGATGCAGGGGCGACCGTCCGGACCCGTCAGGAGCAGATCCTCTATGGGTTCAGCCAGGACAGAGTTCAGAGAGGCCAGGACGGCGGACTGCAGTTCGGTCCGCCGGTCCTCATTGTTCTCCGCCGTGACCAGCCGGTTCGGGACGTGCAGCCCGAAGACCGTCAGCGTCTGGGCACCTGCGGCCTGCAGTTCCGGGGACAGGATGCTGGGGTCGGTCAGCGAATGGCAGTAGATTTCACACGGCAGCGGCGAGGGCACGGATCCGCCCGCGGCGCTGAGGTAGGCGGCGTCGAGCTGGGACCACGTCTCGTTGATGTGGAACGTCCCGCCGAAGGCCGCCTCCGGGCTGACGGACCCGTCCAGCAGCCGCGGTAGCCGTTTGAGCAGGAGGTTGACCTTGACCTGTGCGCCCTCGCGGCGATGGTTCGGGTTGTCGGTGCCGTTGCGGGTTCCGCTGTCCCGGAGCCGGTCCAGGACCACCGGTGCCACATTGGAGAGGATCCACCGCGCGGTTGCCCTGTGGTCCTCCCCGCCGTGGCGGTAGCCCACGACACCGCCTGGGCGGACGGCCGTGACGTCTGCCGAGGTCAGGATGGTCGCGCCGGCGTGGCGGGCGGCCCGCTCCAGCTCACCGGACACGGCGCCCATGCCGCCGACCGGCACGTCCCAATCGCCCGTCCCGCCGCCGATCAGGTGGTACAGGAAACAGATGTTCTGCTGCAGATCCTCGTCGTCGGCCCGGGCGAAGGTGCCGATCAGCGCGTCGGTGAGGACCACGCCGCGGACCAGGTCGCTGTGCAGGTCCTGGCTGATGGCATCTCCGATGGGACGTTCGATCATGGCCTCCCAGGCCGCGGACGCCCCGGCCCGGGCGGCGAGGGACCGCGCTTCGGACCGCGGCAGCAGCGGCGCGGTCATGGTGGGCCAGAGGGCTTCCGTGAGCTTCCGGCACGCGGCGTAGAACGCGGTGAAGGCGCCGAATTCGCCGTCGGGCGCGCCGACGGCGGCGAAGGACGCCGCGGTGGCGGCCGCGTCCTCGTTGTCCACCAGCAGGGCCCGGCCGCTGTCCCGGGGGTCCGGGGTATACGAGGAATAGCGCCGCCGCGCCAGTTCGATGCGCAGGCCGAGGTCATCGATGATTTGCTGCGAGAGGAGGCTCACGAGGTACGAGTAGCGCGAAAGACGGGCGTCGACGCCGTCGAACGCGTGCGCTGAGACTGCGGCGCCGCCAGCGTGCTCCAGCTTTTCCAAGACCAGGACGTCCCGCCCGGCCTTGGCCAGATACGCCGCCGCGGCAAGGCCGTTGTGGCCGCCGCCGACGATGATCGCGTCAAATTCCGTGTTGCTCGACATGGGCCTATCCTGCCATCCGGATCCGCCGTCGGGCGCGCGGCGTCCGGCCACCGGACGGGTGCCCCGGGAATGCAAAAGGCCCCGGTCAGGGACCGGGGCCAAACGCGGAGACGGGGGGATTTGAACCCCCGGTGGAGTTGTGCCCCACACTTCATTAGCAGTGAAGCCCATTCGGCCGCTCTGGCACGTCTCCAATTGCTATTAACTAGCCAACCAAGGATACGCAGAAGGTGCCACACAGTGCAAAACGGCCGGTCCGGGACAACGCGGGATCACCTACGGCCCATGATGGGCCGGATGTGACCCCGCGTTGCTTGTCGCTAACGGGAGTGCGGGATCAGGCCTCCCGGCCGGCCAGGGCACGCCACAGGAAATGCTGACTCCGGCTTTGCAGGGCCGCGGCCTGCCGGTTGTCGGACGCGCCCGCGTGACCGCCCTCCAGGGCCTCATGGAACCAGACGTTCGGGATGCCCATGGCCTGCATGCGCGCCGCCATCTTCCGGGCCTGGACCGGCCCCACCCGGTCATCGGAGGTCGCCGTCCAGATGAACGTCTCGGGGTAGTCCACCCCGTCCTTGAGCAGATGGTAGGGCGAGAACGTCTTGATGGACTCCCACTGTTCCGGGTCGTCAGGGTCGCCGTATTCGCCGATCCAGGAGTAGCCCGCGGAGAGTTTGGTGTACCGGCGCATGTCCAGGAGCGGGACCCCGCAGGACACGGCGCCGAACAGTTCCGGATACTGCGTGAGCATGTTGCCCACCAGCAGCCCGCCGTTGGAGCCTCCCACGCAGCCGAGCCGCTCGCGGGACGTGACACCGCGGGAGATCAGGTCCTTCGCCACGGCGGCGAAGTCCTCATAGGCGCGGTGGCGGTTGCCCTGCAGTGCGGCGCGGTGCCAGGACGGCCCGTATTCGCCGCCGCCGCGGATGTTCGCCACCACGTAGACGCCGCCCCGGCGGTGCGGGGCCCCGCCCTCAGCGCCGGCGGACGCCGCGGTGCGCCGTTCCAGCCAGGCCCGGCCGACTGCCCCGCTGTAGGCCGGGGTCCGCGAGATCTCGAAGCCCCCGTAGCCGGACAGCTGGGTGGGGTTCTGGCCGTCCAGGACCAGGTCCTTGGAGCCTACCTGGAAGTAGGGGATCTTGGTGCCGTCCTTGGAGACGGCGAAGTGCTGCTGGACTTCGTAGTCCGCCTCGTTGAAGAACGACGGCGAGGTCCGGATCACCTCGTGCGTGCTGGTTGCGCCGGCGCCGGAGTCACCGCCGCGGGTGAGTGTTCCCCGGGTCAGGGTGGTGGGGGTCGTGAAACCGGTGGCGATGAGCCAGAAGTCATTCCCGGCGCCGGGCGACTCGCCCTCGGACACCGAGGCGGCGCCGCCGGTGCCGTCATCGCCGTCATCGTCCGTGCCTTCGGCGTCGTCTTCGTCGTCAACTGCGAAGGCGTTGACGTCGTGCAAGGGCGGGCAGGCGTCCAGGACGGTGGCCTCCCATGCCGAGTCCGTTCCCGGGCGCCGCGGATCCAGGACATGGATCTCCGAGGACACGTCCCGAAGCAGATTCAGCAGCAGGAAGTCCCGCGTCCAGCTCCAAGACTGCAGGGAGGTGTGCGGATCGGGCGAGAAGAGCACGGCCAGGTCCCGGCTGCCGGCGAGGAAGTCCTCGAAGCCGGCCGCGAGGAGGGAACCCGCGGGATATGTGGTGCCGTTGACCGTCCAGTCGCGCTGCGGGCGGAACAGCAGCCATTCGCGGTGGGAGCTCAAGTTCACGTCCGCGGGCACGTCGATCTGCACCCACTGGCCGTCGCGCAGCACGGAGGTGTTCTTTTCGAAGAAACTGATCCAGTCGACGGCAAACGTGCGTTCGAAGCCCGGCGTGGAGTCGTGGGCCACGATCGCCATCATGTGGTCCTCGGGGATGTCGAAGAGCTTCTCGGCCTGTGTGAGGGATTCGCCCCGGCGCAGCTTCACCCCGGTCCGGGCGTAGGAGGAGGTGGTCCGCGGCAGGCCGTCGGCCGTGGTGGCGACAAGCAAGGTGTCAGCGTCCAGCCAGGAGGCGTTGCCCTTGCCGGTCGGGAGGTCGAAGCCGCCGTCCGCCGGATCCACGAAGCCGCGGGCCTCGACGTCGAACTCCCGGTAGCGGTTCGCGTCCCCGCCGTCGGGAGAGAAGGCCAGCAGCGCCCGACGGTGCGGTTCGCCCGGGGCCGGGCGGAGGAAGTTGCCGCCGTGGAAGACCCAATCCTGGCCTTCGGCGGCGGCGAGGGCATCGACATCCAACAGGACGTCCCATGCGGGGGCCCCGGCCCGGTAGCTGTCCCAGCCGGTCCGCCGCCACAGTCCCTTGGGGTTGTCCCGGTCCTTCCAGAAGTTGTAGTACCACTCGCCGTGCTTGCCCACCATGGGGATCCGGTCGGTGGAGTCGAGGACCTCCAGGATTCTGTTTTCGAGGTCGGTGTAGTCGGCATCCTCGAGGAGTTCTTCGGTGCGGGCATTTTGCTCACGGACCCACGCCAACTGCTCCTGGCCGTAGACGTCCTCGAGCCAGATGTTCTCGTCGATTGGTTCGGGTGCAGTCCCTGCAGCCGGGGCGGCGCCGGCGGCTTGGCCGGACGCGGACGGGTGATCAGCTTCTGTGGCGGTCATTTTTCCATCCAAGAACATCGGTGCGGCAGTAGCAAGTCATGCGGCGGGTCCGGCCCGCGGCCGGGTTGCCGATA
This sequence comes from Arthrobacter humicola, assembly GCF_039531445.1. Taxonomy (NCBI): domain Bacteria; kingdom Bacillati; phylum Actinomycetota; class Actinomycetes; order Micrococcales; family Micrococcaceae; genus Arthrobacter; species Arthrobacter humicola. Next base: position 254,303 of record NZ_BAAAQB010000012.1, read on the forward strand.
CGCTGGATGCCGTGGGCATATCGCGAAGCATCCGGACGGCAGTGATTGGCGCCGGTCCCCGGGGCACGAGCGTGCTGGAGCGGCTCCTCGCCAACTGGGCCGCCGCCGGCCCCGCCGGAACCCTGCACATCGACGTGATTGACCCGTACCCTGCCGGGCCCGGGCATGTCTGGCAGCCCGGGCAGTCGCGGCTGTACCTGATGAACACGCAATCGTTCTATCCCACGGTCATCCCGGAAGACCCGGCGCTCGCCGCGCCCCTGGCCGGGCACACCTTTGACCAGTGGCGCGACCTCCAGCAACGCCACCCGGATCCGTCGCTGACTGACGAGGAACGGGCCGAAGTCTCCGGGCTCGGCCAGGCGGACTTCCCCAGCCGGGCCCTGTACGGCCGCTACCTGCGCTCCACCCTCGAGGAGCTGCTCACCCGGATCCCGGCCGGCGTCACCGTGGACTTCCACCCGGCGACGGCGACCTCCGTGCGCCACGCGGCCGCAGCGGGCGCTGACCCGGCGGCTGCTGACCCTGTTGCCGCACAGGATTCTGCGGTGCGGTTCGACGTCGTCCTCGACGACGGCACGGTGCTCACCGTCGACTCCGTGGTGCTGGCCCTGGGCCATCTGGACGCGCGGTTGAACGCCGAACAGCGGGAGCTGCTCACCGCGGCGGAGGAGCTCGGCCTCCTGTACCTGCCGCCAGCGGCGCCCGCCGACGTCGACTGGTCCGTGGTGCCGGCCGGAGAACCAGTCCTCGTGCGCGGTATGGGCCTGAACTTCTTTGACGTGATGGGACAGCTGACGGAAGGGCGCGGCGGGCGGTTCCTGGCCGCGGAGGACAACGCCGAACTGACATACGTGCCGTCCGGCCGCGAACCTCTCATCATCGCCGCCTCACGCCGCGGGACCCCCTACCGGGCCAAGGCGACGCTCACCGGCTACTACCCGGGCTCGGTCCAGCTGCGGTACTGCACCGAGGACGCGATCGCGAAGTTCGCCGAGTCCGGCATCCGGCCGTCCTTCGACTTTGACCTCTGGCCGCTCCTGCACCGCGACGCGATCTGGGCCTACTACTCGACGCTCGCGCGCTCGCAGCCCGGTGCGGTCCTGACCGATCCGGCCGAGTTCCTGCGCGCCCTGGACGAGTCACTGCGGCCGCACGCGCATTCGACCGGCAAGTGGGAAAACACCATGGAATCCGTGGTCGCCATCCATGTCCGGGCAGCCCACCGCCTGGACTTGCTCGGCCTCGCAGCTCCCCTGGCCGGGCGCTCGTTTGGCTCCCGGTCTGAACTGGATGCCGCCGTCGTGGACTATCTGCTCGACGACGCCCGGCGTTCGGCGCTCGGCGAGAACGACGCCGTGAAGATGGCCATCGGCGCCCTGCACCACGGCCGGGCGGTGCTCAAGACTGCTGTGGCCGACAGTGGCATCACGGACGAATCGTGGGTCGCGGGCCTGCGCGGCTGGTTCGAATCTTTCGTGGAAGGCCTGGCGAGCGGTCCGCCGGCGCTGCGTGCCGCGCAGCTCGCGGCCCTGGCCCGCGCGGGGGTTGTCCGCTTCGTGGGCCCGGACCCCAAGTTCGGCGTGGACCGCCGAGCCCGGACGTTCATCGCGGCGTCGCCCTGGGTGGGCTTCGGCACCGATGAAAGCGTCGACGGCGGGTCCGGCGGTGTTCTGGGCGGCGCGGGGGGTGCCGGCGCGAGCTCCCGGACGGGGAGCGGCGCGGGCGGTGCCGGCCTGGGGACCGCCTCGGGCGGTGCTGGCTTGGGGGCCGCCGTGGCGGGCGACTCCGCGGCGGGCTCCGTGGCGGCGTCGGCGATGATCGAGGCGCTTGCGCCGGCCAACCGGGTGGCCGCGAACGCCTCGCCCCTGCTGGAGCAATTGCTGGCCGAGGGGCTGGTGCGGCCGCGCCTCATGATGAGCGTGGAGGGGACCCCGGTCCAGACCTCGGGACTGGATGTCGTCCCGCATCCGTATCGGCCGCTCGGGGCTAACGGGTCCGTGACGGAGGGAATCTACGTGCTCGGGCTCCAGCTCTCCGCCGCGCAATGGGGCACGGCAATCGCCGCCGAGGCCCGGCCGGCGTCGGGTCCCGTCTACCGCAGCGGGCAGCGCACCCTGCGCGACGCCGACGAGATCGCCCGGGACATCCTGGGCCGCTGACACGCAGCTGCACGTCTCTGGCCCGCATCCGCCCCTGTGAAAAGTGGACATGCCCTCCCCTGGGGCCCGGCGGTGGGCTCTTGGTGCTTGTGTCCACTCCTGAGGCTTAGGGCTGAGCATGTCCCGTGTTGTGGCGGGCCGTGAAAAATGAGCATGCCCTCCCGGGGCGCCGGGCGGTGGGCTCTTGGTGCTTATGTCCACTCGTGAGGCTTAGGGCTGGGCATGTCCCGTGATGTGGCCGCGGCATCCTGACTCCTTGGGTTCCACCCCGACACCTCGAAAAATGGGCATGCCCTGCCGTGGGGCCCGGCGGTGGGCTCTTGGTGCTTATGTCCACTCGTGAGGCTTAGGGCTGGGCATGTCCCGTGATGTGGCCGCGGCATCCTGGCTCCTTGGGTTCCACCCCGACACCTCGACAAATGGGCATGCCCTCCCGTGGCGCCGGGCCGTGGACTATTGGTGCTTATGTCCACTGCTGCGGGCCAGGGGAGGGCATGCTCACTGCTGCGGGAGCTACGAGAACCCGGCTACGTGCCCCGGGCTACGGAAGCCCGGGACACGGATCAGCCCTTGAGGCACTTCCTGTAGGCGGCCATGGCTGTCCCGTAGTTCACCTGGCCCACGACGTCCGCGGGCCGCGTCGGCTTGACCGGCGGGACGCACTTCGGCGGGACGGGGGTGCTGGCCGCGATCAGCACCGCAGTCTTCACCACAGTGCCGGATTCGACGGCGGTGAGCACCAGGGTGCCCGTGCCGGCAGCCGCGGCTGCAGGAACCTTCACGTCCACCGTGGCGGCGCCGGCGGACACCGGAACTGAGCCAAGGGACGTCACGGCACCTGCAGCATCCGTGAATTCGACGCGCAGCGAGGTATTCAACGGGCTGCCCAGCGAGGTGAGGTCCAGCTTCGAAACCGCCAAGGTGACGGACTCACCACTCTTGACCTCGGCCGCCGTCGTGTTCACGACCGCCACGGAGCGCCGTGCGAAATCAGGCGAAACGGGGTTGTGGGTCTGCAGGTACTTGATCCACGCGTCGCGGTCCACCAGCCCGGAGTCCTTGGTGCCGGCACCTTCCTTGAAGATGCGGAAGTTGTCGCCGCCGGTGGCCAGGAAGTTGAACGTCCCGATTCGGTAGGACTTCGCCGGGTCGACCAGCACACCGTTGACCCGGATCGAGGTGATCCGGTCACCGGCGGCGCGAGCGGCGTCGTAGGTGTAGTTCACGTTCTTGGACAGGCCCAGCTGCTGGTACGCGCGGCTGGGAACCGTGCCGTCCGGGTTGGTCTGCCACTGCTGCTCCAGCAGCGTCTTGAACTGCGCGCCCGTCAGGGACGTGGTCCACAGATTGTTCACGAACGGCAGCACCGCGTTGGCCTCGGCGTACGTGATGGTGCCGTCGGGCGCGTAGTACAGCTCGTTGCGCAGACCGCCCGGATTGACGACGCCGATTTCTGCGGCGCCGAGTTCCGGCGCCTTCAGCGCATCCACGAGGGAGTCGGCCACCAGGTTGCCGAGCGTGGACTCGCTGGCCCGGTCATCGCGCACGGCCGGGGAGCCGCCAAATGCCGTCGTGATATCCGCGGTGACCTTGCCGACAGGCTGGTTGCCCACCACGGCGGCGTCGGCCAGGGCCTTGTCCACGATGGTCTTGACGGCGGCGACCCGCGGGTACTGGGCCACGAGGTCCGCTGCAGGCTGCGCGGCACTCGTGGTGCGCTGGACGTTGCCGGCCTTGTAGCCGGTCACCGACATGGTCTTGGTGTCGACGGTGAGCTGGATCTGGCCGATGAACTCGCCGTAGTTTCCGGTCTGGACGATCGGGCGGGTCCTGCCGGTGGGCTGGCCCGCCGAATCCAGGACCGGCGCGTCCCAGGCGTACTGCTTGTGGGTGTGGCCGTTGAAGATCGCGGCAACATCCGGGGTGACCTTCTGGACCATCTTGGCGAAGGGGCCGCCGGCGGCGACTTCCTGTTCCAGGGTGGCGCCCTCGGGCGCACCGGACCCGGCGCCGTCGTGGTTCTCCACGATGATGACGTCGGCGAGCTTGTCCGCCTTGATCTTTGCCGCGACCCGGTTGATGGCGTCGACGGGATCCCCGAACTCCAGGTCCGCGATGCCCGACGGCGTGACGAGCGAGGGCACTTCCTGGGTCACGGTGCCGATCACGGCGACCTTGACGCCGTTCATGTCCAGGACCGTGTACTCCGGCAGAACCGGCGTGGTGGTGCCCTTGGCATAGACGTTGGCGCCCAGGTACGGGAATTTCGCGTTGGTTCCGCCGGCGCTGACGCGGTCGCGCAGGTCCGCCCAGCCGCCGTCGAACTCGTGGTTGCCCACCGCGGAGGTGCGCAGGTCCAGCGCGTTCAGCACGTCGATGGTCGGCTGGTCCTTGGCGGTCGCGGAGGCGAACAGCGAGGCGCCGATGTTGTCTCCGGCCGAAATGAACGCCGTCGCGCCCGGCACGGCGGCGGCGCGAAGCTTCTCGATGGTCCCCGCGAAGAACACGGTGTTGGAATCGATGCGGCCGTGGAAATCGTTGATGCCCAGGAAGTTCAGCTCAACGCTGGCCGGGGTGACGGGCAAGTTCAGGCCCACCACCACCGGATCGTGATCGCTCGCCCGGAACTGGTCCGGCGTGTAGTAGTCGGTGACGTTGTTGTTGTAGCGGCTGTACTCCAGCGCCACGGACTCCACGGAGTTGATGTTCCAGATGTCAGCGCCCGTGACCGCGGCGTTGGCTGCGGGGGAGGCGAGGATGTGGTCCAACGAACCCACGAGGCCGCCGAAGAGGTAGGAATGCTTGGCGGAGCCGTCGGCGTTCTTTGCCTTCTCATCCTGGTTGACGTAGCCGGCGCCTGTGAGGACGTTGATCGGGTCCTCCTTGGCGTAGGAGTTGAAGTCGCCGATCAGGAAGACCTTGTCCGTGCCCTTGGACTTCTGCAGTTCATCCGAGAACGCCAGCAGGGACTTGGCTTGGGCGGTGCGGGCGAGGTTGGAGGCGCCCTGGCCCTTGTCGGTGTCCTCCGGAGTGGCGGCGGAGCCCTTGGACTTGAAGTGGTTGGCGATCGCGATGAACTTCTTGTCATCCGAGGCGCCGACGGGCTTGAAGACCTGGGCCAGCGGCTTGCGGGCGCTGGCGAATGCGACGGTGTCGTTGTGGATGATGGACTCGCCCACCGGCTCGGCGGTGGCCTTTTTGAAGATGAACGCGGTGCGGATCATGTCCTCGTCGGCCAGCGGGGGTGCGTTGGCGGGCGTTCGGACGTAGTCCCAGATCCCGGGCGTGGCGATGTTCAGGGCATCGACGAGCTTGGCGAGGGCGTCGTCACGGTTCTTGCCGAACTGGGCCGAGTTCTCGACCTCCATGAGGGTGACGACGTCGGCGCCGGACTTGGAGATGGCGGCGACGATCTTGTCCTGCTGCCGCTTGAAGTTCTCCGCGTTGGCGGCGCCGCGGACGTCGCAGCCGCCGCTGACGGTGATGGGGTTGCCCGCCCGGTCGTTGTAGAACTTGCAGCCGGAGATCGTGTCGCCCGTGGTGGGAAAGTAGTTCAGCACGTTGAAGGAGGCGAGCTTGAGGTTGCCGCCGACGGCCGCCGGGGAGTCCGCGCGGGTGGCGCCGAAGCTTGCCGGCTGCACGGTGTCCGCGTTGGCGGCCGTGAGCTGTGTCAGGGGCTGGAACTTCCAGACGTTGTTCGCGTAGCTGAGCACCACATTGGTTTTGAACGTCACCGGCGCGCCGACCCGGACGTGGTCGTCCGTGGTCAGGTACGGGAGCAACTGGGCCTTCGTGGCGGCGTCCTTGAGGAAGTTCGTGGTGGCACCGTCGTCGAGCTTGATGCCGCGGGCGGCATTTGCCGCCACAGCGGCGGTGTATTCCGCGGAGCCGAACGGCGCGACGGCGGTGGGCTGCTCCAGCGCGGTGGTTCCACCGGCCAGGCCGATCTCGCCGTACTGGTTCAGCGAGAAGTTGTCCGCCACGGTGACCGGTCCCTGCGGGGTGAGCAGCATGCCTTCGAGGGACTCACGGAACGCCTCGTCGGCCGGGAGGGCGAAGCCGGTGGCCTTGACCTCCGGGGCGGCCTCGGTGAGCTTCTTCAGATCGGCTGCCGCGGCAACGGTCAGCTGGGTCATTCCGAAGAATTCGCTGACGGCGCCGGTGAGCTCGACGTAGTCACCGATCCTGACGGAGTCCACCGTGGAGGGCGAGTAGACGAACACAGCGTCCGACGCCGTGTGGTTGGCCGGCGTGAGATCGCCGCCGGTGCCGGCGGTCTGGACGTAGTAGCCGGCGAAACCGCCGGTGGGGAACGTCGCGGTGACCCTACCGCGCGTCGTGACCGTGGACCCGGCCAGCGGGCTGGCCGCGCCGGTGCCCTGGATTTCGGCGATGGTCTTGGTGGCCGGGGGCGTGCCGGGGTCCGCGGGCGGGTCGACCGGGCCGGGATCTGCGGTGCCGTTGGCAGCCTTCGGCGTGATGGCTGCGTTGAGCGCGAGGTCGGCGGAGTTGTTGTTGGTGTCCGCGCCGTTGCTGCGGTTCAGGCTCTTGACGTCGGTGTTGCCCGACGGCGCCGCGGCCGCCTGGGTCTCGAAGGTGTTCGACGTGCCGTAGCCGAGCACGTCCGCGACGTTGGCCGGTTCAATGACAGAGCCGGTCAGCAGCGGGTTGAGTGCGGTGGACTGTTTGGCCAGCACGATCGTGCCGCCGCCCCCGGCCGGGTTGAACCCGGTGGCGGTGGCGTCCGCGGCCGGGAGGTCCGCGCCGGCGGTGCCGTTGCTGCCGCCCTTGAGGAGGTAGTACCCCTGGGCGGGGATGCTGCCGCTCAGGGCTGCAACCGAGCTCGGCGCTCCCGTGCCTGTGGCGGAGCGGTACTGGAGGGACCAGCCGTCCACCGAAACGGGCGCGTCGGAGCTGTTGTAGAGCTCGACGAATTTGTTCTTGAAGGCGGCGCCGGTGCTGCCGCCGCTGAGGTAGGCCTCGTTGATGACCACCGGTGAGGTTCCGGTTGCCGCCGGGGAAGCCTCCACGGCATATGCCGGGGCTGCCGCCAGCGGAGCCGCTATGAGCGCCGCCGACAGGGCTGTGCCCAGCACTGATTTCCAGGGTGTTTGTTTCATCCGCTCTAACTCTCATTAGGGTGCCCCGGGTAAAGGGCAGGGTGCAGTGCGTCCGCCGGGTGCAGCGGACAGTGGCCGGCCTGAACTCCTGGTCAAGTCGTGCCGGGCCCATCCAAACAGGGGTGAATGAACAACGTATGGATTAAACGTGCATTCGGCGGGACGTCCCCCAGCGAGACGCGCCGCAGCCTTCCCGGAGCGGCTCGAAAGCCCCGGGCAGCGGTGACTGATGATGCAGGTGAGCGGTGTCCGGGTGCCTCCACCGGGCGCTCCACAGCAGAATACCGGCCAGTAGCCCTCGGGGAAGGGACTGGCCGGTATTTCTTACAACAATTTTTGTAATTAGGTGGCAGAGGCCTTTCGGCCCCGCCTGTCGGGGAGGCCGGGGTTAGCGGTCCCGGGCTCCGGGGCTACGCGTCCGCAGCGGGCTGGCCTCCCTGGCCGGTGTCAGCCACGATCTTGAACATCGCGCCGGTGGGGTCGGTCAGCGTCGCGAGCCGGCCGAAGGGGGTGTCCTCCGCCTCTTGGATCACCGTGGCGCCGAGGGAGACGGCCTGGGCAACCGTGGCGTCCGTGTCTTCCACGGCGAAGTAGACCTGCCAATTGGAGGGAACCTCCGCGGGCAGGTAGGCCGAAGCGTCCATGATGCCGGCCTTGGCCGCCGGTCCCGCGCCCAGCGTGGTGTAGCGGAATTCCGGGGTGTCGCTCATGACGTCGGTGTCCCAGCCGAACACGTCCTGATAGAACTTGACTGCAGTGGCGTAGTCCTTGGTGTGGAGCTCATGCCAGGCCGGCGCGCCCGGTTCGGCCGCCAGCTCAAAGCCCTTCATCTCGGCCGGCTGCCACACGCCGATCGACGCGCCTGTGGCGTCCGCGATCATGGCCATGCTGCCCTGCTCGGGAACTTCCATGGGCTCCATATGGACCTGCCCGCCATGCTCCGTCGCAGCCTCGACCGTGGCCGCGGCGTCCTCAGACCGCAGGTACGTGGACCACATGTCGGGCCAGGCTGCCTGGTCCGGCCGCTGCTGCATCATGCCGGCCACGGACTTTCCGTTCTTCGAGGCGGTGATGTAGCCGCCGTACTTTTCCGCGTCGCCGGTCTGGAAGGTCCAGCCGAACAGTGCGCCGTAGAAGGACTTCGCCTTCTCGGCGTCCGATGTACTGAGGTCGATCCAGCATGGTGCGCCGTTGGAGTGGTCGGGTGTGGGCATGGGGACTCCTGCTCTCTGTGGCGGACTGGCATCGTCGTGCGGCCGCCGGACTAGTGTGCGTGTTGGAGGCGTTGTGGTGGAGACGAACTGGTGGAGACACAGCGAGACTATGACGGGGCCCCGACACTTTCAATGGGGAGGCTGTCCGCGGCGCAAATGGCAGCACGCGTGGCCGCACTCAACCCGTGCTCCGCTGCGGCCGCCGTCGTGTTCCCCGCGCGGTCAACAAGCGGTCAAGCACCGCCGCAAACGCGCACCACGCGCGCTTAGAGTGACGCGTAGAGCTTGCCCGTTGATGTCAACGTGCCGTCCAGTTTGAACAGCGAAGACGTGCCCATTTGGGGGTCGTTGATGGGGCGGTTCTTCCACGCGAACCGTTCGACGTACGGCAGCTTTCGCATGCCAGCGACGGTCTCGCGCATGAACTTCTCGACCATCGGGCGGGTGAACTCGTTCTTGTGGGTCTTGGAGACATTCCAGTCTGCGACGGCGTATTCGGTGACCCAGACGGGGCGCTGGTACTTGTCGTGGAGGCGGGCAACCTTCCTGAGGAAGTCTGCGGTGTCCGGCCAGGCGTAGCAGTGCATGGTCATGAAGTCGACGCGCAGGTTTTCCCGCTTGACCCGGAGCATGAACTGGTCCAGCCATTTGGCGTCCGGGCTGATCGTGGCCGGAGAACCGAGCCGCAGCCCGGTCGTCTGCAGCAGCGGCCACAGCCGGACGGCTTCATCGACGGACATGTTGGCCTGGAGCGGGTGGTCGGGTTCGTTGAAGCCGAGGAGGTTGGCGGTTTTCGTCTGGCTCAGCTCCCGGTTCACAAAGCCGAGCGCATCTTGTTGGAGCAGTCTCCTGCCGTCCTTGATCATCGGGACGAAGGGTTTGCCGGTGTAGGTCCGCGTGGCCTGCCAGGTGTAATACCAGTCGGGGTTGAGGCTCGTGATCTGCCTGAATGACAGGGCGTCACTGCCGCCGTTGGATGCGCCTTTGAGAGCCCGGACAGGAGTGGCCGCATTAGCCGAGCCGGCACCGGCTGCCATCAGTCCGGGGACCGCCAGAGCGGCCAGCGGGAGTGTGAGAAAGTGTCGGCGTTCCATGGGTTCCTTTATCAGGTCGTGGGGCGTTCTGCCTTGGCCCCGCTGTTCGATGGGCCTTTCGCTTCAGGTGTCAGCTTTTGTACGCAGGGTAGCTTGCGCGCAGACGCGCCAGCGCCGTGGTGTATTTCGTCCCTGCCGCCGCGAAGGCGGTGACGGTGGCCGCCAGCCGGGTTCCATTGCCGGCTACTGTCCGGGCGTATTTGGTGCGGAGCGCAGAGGTGCTGGCTTTGTAGTCGGCCACGGCCTTGGCGTGCGCGTCCGCCAGCTGGGCCCGTTTGAGGCTGTAGTCGGCCTGGGATTTGGTGTACCCGTCTTTGAGGGCGGCGACCCGCGCGTCCCGGGCGGGGGCTTCCTTGGCGTAGGCGTTCTTGAGCTGCGTCCGGGCCTTCTTGTAGTCGGCCTTGGACTGGGTGTAGGCGTTCTTTAGGGCTTCGATGCGGCTGGATTTGGCGCGGTATTCGCTGTCGCGTTGTGCCGCCAGCTGGGCTCGCGCGGCTGTGTAGGCTGCCTTGGATTGGGTGTACCCGTCGCGGAGCGCCTGGATGCGGGCGTCCCGGGCGGGGGCCTCTTTGGCGTACGCGGCCTTGAGTGCGGCGATTTCAGCGGTGTAGCTGGCTGTGGCTTTCGCGTACGTCGCTTTGGCCAGGTCCTTCGCTGCGGTGGTTTTCGCCGCTGCGTATTCCTTGGCGTAGGCGACTTTCTTCGCGGAGAGCGTCGTATTGGCTTTGGATACTGCCGCGTCGTAGGCCGCTCTCGTGCTGGCGTATTTGGCGTATTCGTTGGCGATGCCTTGTTCGAGCGCTGGTTTGACCCGGTTATTCGCTTCCGTCAGGTCGGCGACGGCTTTGGCGTAGGCCTGGGTCTTCCGGTCGAAGGCAGCGTTTTCGGCCGCGATAGCGGCATCCAGGGCGGGCCGCTTTTTGTCTTGGGCGGTGGCGAGATCGTCCATGGCTTTGATGTGCTCGGCGGCTTTCTGGGCGTACGCCGCCTTTTCCGCTGCCAGAGCCCTGTCGAGCGCGGGCCGTTGTGCGCTGTTCGCCTTGCTCAGCGCCGCGGTCGCTTTGTCGTAGGCCGCGTTGGTGGCGTCAATGTCGGCTTTTTTGGCCGCGAGTGCTTTGTCCAGGGTGGGCCGGAGGCTCGCCTGGTAGGCGTATTCGCTGGCCTGAGCGTCAACGAAACGCTGGGCGGCGGCCTGATAGTCAGCCGCCAGGAGGACGAAGGATGCATTGTATGCGGCCCTGGTCATGGGGGCTGCCGTGACAGAGGGGGCCGCTGTGCCTGCGGAGCGGGTTGCGGTGGTTTGGGTGGCAGCGCCGGCGGCTGGAGACACCGCCATGGCACCAAAGGTCAGCGCAAGGCTGAGGCCAAAGATGCTGGTGATGCTGGTGGTGTTCTTCTTCACGAGGCTGATCGTACCGCCCAGCTTTGCGTTTTGGGCATCAGAGTGCTAGTCACGCGGAAAGAATGCGCTGATCTTGCGGCATGCAAAGCGAAACCCTCGGCCGCAATGCCGGACGAGCGAGCCGGGGAACGAGTGAGGCCGGCTGGGACAATCTCTCGATTGCCTCAACCGGCCCCTGAACCGCGCAAACTTTGCGCTAACTGCATCGCGCAGACTCTGCGCTCTCGCGGAAGGTAAGAGATTCGAACTCTTGGTACGGGGTTACCGCACACTGGTTTTCAAGACCAGCTCCATCGGCCGCTCGGACAACCTTCCCTAACGAGTAGTCTTTCATAGGCAGTCGGCTGCCACAAAAAACGCGCTGCGCTTGCGGACGCGTATGGCTCCCCGCCATATTCTGGGGAGAGATGTTGATCGGACCTGGCGATCGCGGCGCAGGTGCGCGGGGCCAGTTAGGAATCGGGAGTGCTCCATGAAGGCTGTCTATATCTCTGAGCCCGGCGGACCCGAGGTCCTGGAAGTCCGTGAGGTCGAGGCCCCGGTGGCCGGCCCCGGCGAGGTTCTGATCGACGTCGTGGCCGCCGGCCTCAACCGTGCGGACGTCCAGCAGCGCAAGGGGTTCTACCCGCCGCCCCCGGGCGCCTCCGAGATCCCCGGGCTGGAGGTCTCCGGCAGGATTGCGGGCTTCGGCCCGGGCGTCACCAAGGCGTTCTCGGTGGGGGACAAGGTGGTGGCGCTGCTCTCCGGCGGCGGCTACGCCCAGAAGGTTGCCGTGCCCGCCGGGCAGGTTTTGCGGATTCCCGACGGCGTGGACCTGGTCACTGCGGCATCGTTGCCGGAGGTCGCGGCCACCGTCTATTCCAACCTGATCATGACGGCGCAACTGCAGCCGCGCGAAACCGTCCTCATCCACGGAGCCACCGGCGGTATCGGCACCATGGCCATTCAGCTGGCCAAAGCCATCGGCGCGCGGGTGGCCACGACGGCCGGGAACGCGGAGAAGGTCAGCACTGCCAAGGCGTTCCTCGGCGCTGACATCGCCATCAACTACGCGGAGGAAGACTTCCCCGCGAGCCTGCGCGCGCAGAACGGCGGCAAAGGGGCGGACGTGATACTCGACGTCGTCGGCGCCAAGTACCTTGGGCAGAACGTCGAGGCGCTCGCCGACTACGGACGTCTGGTGGTGATCGGGCTGCAGGGCGGAGCGAAAGCGGAACTGGACCTAGGGCAGCTGCTGCGCAAACGGGCGGCCATCATCGCCACGGCACTGCGTCCCCGACCGGTCGAGGAAAAGACCGTCATCATGAACGCCGTCCGCGACGCCGTCTGGCCGATGCTGACCGACGGCAGGATTCGGCCCCTCGTGGCCAAGACCTTCCCCTTGGACCAGGTCGCCGCCGCGCACACCTACTTTGATTCAGGCGACCACGTCGGCAAAGTCCTGTTGGTCATGTAGCGCCGGGCTCGGAGCGGACGCTGTGGACTAGACGCCACGGCCCCGCCGGGTCTTAATCCGCAGGTCAAACAGTAGGTCGGCAACGACTTATTCCATCAATGGCATGCGCTGTTTTGCTGTCGGTCCATGAATGACGATAATGTAATTCCATACGCGGTATACACGCGTCTTGGGGCGCGTGTATGCTGTGTGGTTTCCTGCCCTCCGGGAGTGCCATGTCTATCCGCCACAGTCTCCTCGCCCTCTTGCAGGACCGGCCGCGCTACGGCTACCAGCTCAGGACCGAGTTCGAGGACCGCACGGGAGCATCCTGGCCACTGAACATCGGGCAGGTATACACCACCTTAGACCGGCTGGAACGCGACGGACTCGTCCAAAAAGACGGCGGCGACGGCGACGGGCACATCATCTACAGCATCACCCCGGCCGGCCGAACCGAGGTCCGGGAGTGGTTCGCGCTCCCGGTCTCCCGCGCGAATCCGCCCCGGAATGAACTGGCCATCAAGCTCGCGCTCGGTCTGACGATTCCCGGAACCGACGTCGGCGCCATCATCCAGGCCCAGCGCGCCGTGTCCATCCGGGCCCTGCAGGAGTACACCAAGTCCCGGCGCGACACCGCCGCCCTCCAGCGCCCGGCCGATACCGCCAGAGTCCTGGTGCTGGACTCCCTCATCTTCCAGACCGAGGCCGAAGTGCGCTGGCTGGACCTCTGCGAGGCCCGCCTGATGCAGCTCAGCAACCCCCCGGCTTAGACCGCGGCCCCCGGCCTACCCCGCCGCCCCCGGCCGCGGCCTCAAGGGCCCTAGCCCAGCCGCGCCCCCGGACCGTTCACCGCGTCCGGCCGACCGCTCGTCGCGCGGACTGCACCGCCGGGCGCAGGTGCGGCGCCGGGGCGCGGCCGCGTTGGTAGGGTGCGGGGGGCAGTTCTGCACCGGTGGGCTGCCCAGCTGGGATTCTCGAGGAGGAGACATGGGCACAATGCCAGACGGCACACAAGGCGACAGCACACACAGAACCACGCAAGAAGTCAGCACGCACGGAACAGTACAGCTCGACGACGGGATCGTTCCGGACCCGTCCCTTCCGCGGACGTCGGTGGATGAGTCGGTCCGCGACGCCGCGGATCGCACATGGACCCCCGCCAAGATCGCGCTGTGGGCGGCCATCGCCCTGCTGGGCGGCGTCGCCTGGTTCATGCTCGCCATCATCCGCGGCGAGACCGTCAACGCCATCTGGTTTGTGTTCGCGTCAGTGTGCACGTACCTGATCGGCTACCGCTTCTACTCCAAGGTCATTGAGCGCTACCTGCTCAAGCCCAACGACCGCCGTGCCACCCCGGCCGAATACAAGGCCGACGGCAAGGACTACGTCCGCACAGACCGCAACGTCCTCTTCGGCCACCACTTCGCCGCCATCGCCGGCGCCGGCCCGCTGGTGGGCCCGGTCATCGCAGCCCAGATGGGCTACCTGCCAGGCACCATCTGGATCATCCTCGGCGTCGTTTTGGCCGGTGCCGTCCAGGACTACCTCGTCCTGTTCTTCTCCATGCGCCGCGGCGGCCGCTCCCTGGGCCAGATGGCCCGCGAAGAGCTTGGCGTGATCGGCGGCACCGCCGCCCTGGTCGCGACGCTGCTGATCATGGTGATCATCGTGGCCATCCTCGCCCTGGTGGTCGTCAACGCCCTGGGCGAAAGCCCGTGGGGCGTCTTCTCGGTGGGCATGACCATTCCGATCGCCCTCTTCATGGGCGTGTACCTGCGCTACATCCGGCCGGGGAAGGTCATGGAGGTCTCCATCATCGGCTTCGTGCTCCTCATGGCCGCCATCATCGGCGGCGGCGCGGTGGCAGGCACCGACTGGGGTGCCGCGTTCTTCCACCTGGACAAGGTCACCATCGCCTGGGGCCTCATCATCTACGGCTTCATCGCCGCAATTCTTCCCGTCTGGCTCCTCCTGGCCCCCCGCGACTACCTCTCCACCTTCATGAAGATCGGCGTGATCGTGATGCTGGCCCTGGCGATCATCGTGGTCCGTCCCGAGATCACCGTCCCGGCGTTCAGCGAGTTCGCCAGCCGCGACAACGGCCCGGTCTTTTCCGGTTCCCTGTTCCCGTTCCTGTTCGTCACGATCGCCTGCGGCGCCCTGTCCGGCTTCCACGCGCTGATCGCGTCCGGCACCACGCCGAAACTGATCGAAAAGGAACGCCAGACCCGCCTGATCGGCTACGGCGGCATGCTCATGGAATCCTTCGTGGCCATCATGGCCCTCGTGGCCGCCATCTCCATTGACCGCGGCATCTACTTCGCCATGAACGCACCCGTGGCGCTGACCGGCGGCACTGTCGAAACCGCAGCCGCGTGGGTCAACAGCCTGGGCCTGTCCGGGGTCAACATCACCGCCGGCGACCTTGCGCAGACGGCCAAGGACGTGGGGGAGCAGAGCATCGTGTCCCGCTCCGGCGGCGCGCCTACGCTCGCCGTCGGCCTGGCTCACATCATGCAGCAGTTCATCGGCGGCACCGCGATGATGGCGTTCTGGTACCACTTCGCCATCATGTTCGAGGCACTGTTCATCCTCACGGCCGTCGACGCCGGTACCCGGGTTGCGCGCTTCATGCTGCAGGATTCGATCGGCAACTTCGTTCCGAAGTTCAAGGAGCACTCCTGGCGTCCGGGGGCGTGGCTCTGCACCGCCATCATGGTGGTTGCCTGGGGTGCGGTGCTGCTGATGGGCGTCACCGACCCGCTCGGCGGAATCAACACCCTGTTCCCGTTGTTCGGGATCGCGAACCAGCTGCTGGCGGCCATCGCCCTCTCGGTCTGCCTGGCCATCGCCGCCAAGCGCACCGCCCTGAAGTATCTGTGGATCGTGGCGGTGCCGCTGGCGTTCGCCGCCGTCGTGACCATCACGGCGAGCTTCTACAAGATCTTCTCGCCCGTTCCGGCAGTGGGCTACTTCGCCAACAACGCAGCCTTCGCCAAGGCGCTTGCGGACGGTAAGACCTCCTTCGGCACTGCCAAGACCCAGGCGGCGATGGAGGCCGTGGTGCGCAACACCATGATCCAGGGCTGGCTGTCGATCATCTTCGTGGTGCTGAGCATCGTCGTCATCATCACGGCCGTGATTGCAACTATCAAGGCCCTGCGGAACACGGCCGCGGGGCTGCCCAACGCCGAGCACGAAGACCCCGCCCAGGCCTCCCGCGTCTTCGCCCCGGCAGGGTTCATCCCCACCCCGGCGGAGCGCGAACTCGTGGCCGAGTGGAACAGCCTTCCGGCCGGGCAGCGGCTGGAAAAGTCCGGACACCACTGATGCGGAGTCGGCCATGAACGTGGTAATCGCCGGGATTCGGGGGATTGCCGGGTATCTCAGCGGGGTGCTGGGCGCGGATGCCTACAAGAAGTACTTGGAACACCACGAGGCCTCCGGTCATGCCGGTCCGGCCCTGACGGAGCGGGAGTTCTGGCGCGACCGGACCGACCGCCAGGACGCCACCCCTCAAGGGCGGTGTTGCTGAGCCGCCGCTGCTGAACACGCAGTCGTGATGTACCCGGTGGTGGCGGGCGGCATATGCCGCTGACCGGCCGAATGCGGGACGCCGTCAAGGATCCGGGGGAAGGGCGCCGTCGGGCACAATCGTGTCCGACGGCGCCCTTCCGCTTCCGGCGGACGCCGGACCCGCGCCTCCGGACGCGTGAGAGTATGAAGCCATGAGCGATCAGCACGACACTCAGCCCGGAGATCAAACTGCCGACGACGTGCCCGTCGAAGGCACACCCGTGGACGACGTCCTGCCCCTGCCCGGAGCGCCGGTGGCATTGCCGGCTTCAGTCCCGGACGGCCACGCCGGCGCTCCAGGCCCCGTACCCAGACCGCCCCGGGGGAGCGAACTTCAGGACCTGGTGGACGAACCCGCGAAGGTCATGCGGATCGGCACCATGATCAAGCAGCTGCTGGACGAAGTGAAGTCGGCACCCCTGGATGACGCGGCCAGGGTCCGGCTGGCCGAAATTCATGAGCGCTCCATCAAGGAACTCGAGGACGGCTTGGCCCCGGAGCTCGTTGAGGAGCTCGAACGGATCAACCTACCCTTTCCGGAGAACGCCACCCCGTCCGACGCCGAACTCAGGATTGCCCAGGCCCAGCTGGTCGGCTGGCTTGAGGGGCTCTTCCACGGCATCCAGACGGCCATCGCGGCTCAGCACGCCGCCCGAGAGCACGCCTACGCGCAGATGCAGCTGCGTCAGCTGCCGCCGGGAACGGTGATCGCACCCGGCGTCATCATCGGGGAGAATGGCGAACCGGTTCGCGCCGCCGCGCCCCGCCGCGGCGCTGACCCCTCCCAGCCTCCCGAGCCCGCCGACCCGGACCACGGTCCCGGCCAGTACCTTTAGCGCGACCTTGGGCTTCTTCAGCGCGGCGCGGCAAGGGCGCAGGGACGACGCCGAACTTGGGAAGGGTCTCTGGCGGCGCGCCCATGACCGCTTCAACCGCGGACTAGACCGCTACCACCAGGTCCTCGAAGGGGTCGAGGACGAGGCACTGTACGGCGAGCTCGTCGAGGTCGCCAATGAGCTCTCCGCACTCGCGCCGCGGGTCCGGGAGATCTGCGTGGAGGCCCAGCGGCGATATCCCAGTAACGGACTGGACATTCCCGGGCCTCTGGCAGGTGTCCACCGCGCCCTCTCCACGGCGGGCAATTCACTGGCCATGACGGCGGAAGCGGCGGCGATGCTCCGCCTGGCCGTTGGGCCTGTCCCGGCGGGCGCTGCGTCCGTGCGGCGGCGCGCCGACGCCGTACTGGAACACGTCCACGACGCCGAACGGCGGCTTGCCGAGGCAACCGGCCGCGGCCCGACGCCGGGTATTCCCGGTTAAGCGCCTAGCTTAGCTTCGCCCTGGCGCTAGCCGGACTGCACCGATGTTGGCAGGATAGTTATATGACTTTTTCACCGGAACTGACTTTCAATGACGGCAACACCATTCCCCAGCTTGGCTACGGGGTGTGGCAGGTTGAAGATGACGTGGCCGAAAAGGTGGTTGTCCAGGCGTTCGAGGCCGGCTTCCGCCACATCGACACCGCCAAGATCTATGGCAACGAAGCAGGGGTTGGCCGCGCTATCGAGCGTTCCGGCCTCAAGCCCGAGGAAATCTTCATCACCACCAAGCTGTGGAACGCGGACCAGGGCTACGAATCCACCCTGAAGGCATTCGAGGAGTCCATGGAGCGGCTGGGCCTCGAGACCCTGGACCTGTACCTCATCCACTGGATGCAGCCCCAGCAGGACAAGTACGTTGACACCTGGAAGGCTCTCATCGAGCTCCAGAAGCAGGGCCGGGTCAAGACGATCGGCGTCTCCAACTTCACCAAGGAGGGCCTGCAGCGCCTGATCGACGAGACCGGCGTGGTGCCGGCCATCAACCAGGTCGAGCTGCACCCGTTCTTCAACCAGGCCGACCTGCGCGAATTCAACGCCTCCAAGGGCATCCTCACCCAGGCATGGTCGCCGCTGGGCCAGGGCGGCGAGCTCCTCGAAAGCCCCGTCATTGCCCAGATTGCCGCCAAGCACGGTGCCACCCCGGCCCAGGTAGTCATCGCCTGGCACCTGGCGATCGGCAACGTCGTCATCCCGAAGTCCGTGACCGAATCCCGGATCCGCGAGAACTACGCGGCCCTCGATGTCACCCTTGACGAGACGGACGTCCAAGCCATCAACGGACTGGACCGTTCCGCCGAAGGCGCTGGCAGGATCGGCCCGGACCCGGCAGTCTCAGACTTCGCTTAAGCAACAGCCCTAAGGCACCGGCCCGGCGCTTCACAGCATCGGGCCGGTTGACCCGGCCGGCGTTCGCAGAGGGCCTTCACCCCGCACGGGGTGGAGGCCCTTTCTGCTGCCCGGCCGTTCCCGCAGGACGGGACGGTGCCGACCCGGCGTGCGCTGTGCCGCACCGGACTCAGGCGGCGGCCCGGCGTACCTTTCCCGGGATAGCATCCACGACCGCCCAGCCGTCTTCGCCCGAAACGCACCGGCTGGCGAAGCGGTCCGCGGCGGCCGCGTCATCGAAGCTCTCGGTGCGGATCCGGCCGGAGTCTGTGTTCCAGTACGTGACTTCGAAGTACTGCGCGCCGTCCTGTGCGTTGTCGCAGTGCTGCTGGAAATGCTGCTGGAAATCCTGGTTGTTCTCCATGACTCCAGTGTGCAACCGACCTCCGACACTAAGAGTTCACGCCTCCGGCGTGTTGCCGAGCCGCAGCATGCGTTCCCGGGCCAGGCCTTCCTTGCGGCGTTCCCGGTCCGCGGCCCTCGCCGTCTGCTGAGCCATGGCCGCGGCCAGCTCGTGACGCTTCCGTGCCGCTTTGAGCTCGGCTTCGGCCAGATCAAGGCGCCGCCGGAGCTCGTGCGCCTCATCGGCCAACCGCCTGGTATCGGCTGCAGCCTCCTCCAGTTCCGCCGCCGCGCCGCGTGCCTCGTCGTCGGCCGCTGCGGCGGACTCTTTGGCCTCCTGCAGCCGGGCCCGGGCCCGTTCCACCGCCGACGGCGCCGGGGTCACCTGCGCTTTCCCGGCAACCCGGAGACGGGGCTGCACCGCTGTCGGTTCTCCGCCGGGTAACCCGCCGTCGGCTCCTCCGTGCACGGCCCGGGTGTCGGCTTCCCGGGCCGGAAGGCTGCCGGGGACGGCCACCGCGCCGGCGAGATCGACGACGTCGACCCCGTCCGCCGAGAGTGCCCGGAGCAGGCAGCCGCTCTGAACGGCTGCTGCGGCCCCGGCGTCCGTGGTGGCGGCCCGCAGTGTCTTCTCCACTTCCGCGGCCACGGCGTCGCTGATCGGCCGGCCCTGCCGAATTGCCAGTTCGCGTGCCGCCTTCACGGCGCCGGAGAGCAGCTGCCGCCGTTCCTGTGAGAGGAGGCGCAGGCCCGCAGCGTCCAGGGCGGACTGCGCGGCCTGCATCGACGTCCCCAGCTCGGCCAGCTCCCGCAGCATTTCGGGGCTGTGCGCCGCCATCATGTTCACCGCCCACGCGGCCAGGGAGGGTTTGGGCAAGGCCCGCACGTCGGCTGCCAGGGCCCTCTGCCCCGCGGCAGCGATGTTCTCGGAACTGAGGCGGCGGGCGGCAGCCGTTCTTGCCGCAACAAACTCGCCGTACGGCAACGCGTACAGCGGCCCGGCAATGCCCGCAAGTCCCGGGGTTCCCATGCAAGAATCATAGAAGTCCCGGCCCGGCCGCGAGCACCGGCTCGCGGCCTTGTCATGAGACCCGGCGGCGCCCGATACTGAGGAGTATTCACTTGATCGAAATTGGCGGGCTACCGGCCCACGTCCTGCTCGTCCACGCCGTGGTGGTGTTCGGACCGCTTGCGGGTCTGGGCGCCATTGTCTACGCCGTGGCACCGCGCTGGCGGAGCTACCTGGCCTGGCCGCTGGGCGTGTTGTCGCTGATTCTGGTTCCCATAACCGTGGTGACGGCTCAGGCCGGCGAGCAGTTGCAGAAGGCCCGTCCGGCATCGGCCCTGGTCCGCGAGCATGCCCAGCAGGGCGATGTGCTCAAGGTTTTTTCGGTGATTTTCTTCGTCATCGTCGCGGCCATGCTGGTGGTCACCTATGAGCCCTTCGGCCGGCGTCTGGCGTTCCTCGGCGGACTGCGGGACAACCGGATCGTCCGAGTGGTCCTCCTCATTGCCGGCGCCGTCGCGGGCGCTTTCTTCATCTACCAAAGTGTCATCACAGGGCATTCCGGCGCGGCGTCCGTCTGGAGCCGCTAAGTCCGCGCTTCGGCACGCCCGTGACCCGCTGACGGGCGCCGGCTTCTGCGCAGGGTGATAAGGAGCAGGACGAGGGCCGCCGCCTGGAGTGCCGCCACCGCAGCAATGAGCACCGGCCGCGCGCCGTAAAGCGATCCGTACAGTACCCCGCCCGCCAACGCCCCGGCCCCTTCGAATGCCGCGAACACCCCGTAGGCGGTGCCCTGCCGGGGCTGCGGCACGAGATCGGCCACCAACGCCTTGACCGTGGAGTCCTGGACGCCCGTGGCGGCGCCCCAGACCAGGACACCGGCCAGAACGACGCCGGCACTCGGCGCCAGGGCCAGGACAGGCACCCCCGCGATCAGCACGGGAAGGCCGAGCAGCACGGCCGCCCCGGCACGGTCGTAAAGGACGCCACTGGCGAGGGCCCCGACGGCGGCCGCCCCCATGGCGGCCGCGTACAGCAGTGGAACGACTGAGACAGGAACCGCCACGTCGGCCGTCAGATGGTAGGAGATGACGCCGAAAGCCACCAGGCCGGCGCTCCAGAAGAAGGCGGCGGCGGCAAACAGGACAAAGGCGCCGGAAAACACCGACGGCGGCCGGCCGCCGTTCGCAGGGAGAAGCACGGAACCCGACGACGAAGCCGGCGAAGAACCCGGTGCCGAAGCTGGGACGGACCCGGGAGCCGAGCCCGGTGCCGCGGCGTCTGCGGGGAACTCGGTGACGGCGGCAACGGGTCCTGCCGGGACGTCGCCCGGGTCCGGCACCCTGCGACGCAACCACACGAGGATCGCCAGCGCTGCCGCCGCCGGTAAGACGAGCACCGCAAACGCCGCCGACAGCGAGCCGGTGGCCACCAGCACCGCGGAGACGAGCAGCGGGCCGAGGAGCGCGCCGGCCAGATCGAGGGATTTGTGGACGGCGAAGCCACGGCCCCGCCCAACCGGCCCGGCAGCGGCAGCCAGCAGGACGGTCTTTGCCGGGCTACGGACGGCTTTGCCAACCCGGTCCCCGATCAGGAGCGCGGCCGCCAGTGCCAGTCCGGCGGATCCGGCCAAGGGCGCCAACGCCAGCAGCGGGACGCACACCGCCGTGAGCACGTACCCGGCCATCGTGAAAGTCCAGTATTTCCCAGTGCGATCCGCCCAGGGACCGAACACCAGCCGCAGCCCCTGCGCCGCGGCTTCTGCGGCGCCCGTCACGAGACCCACAAACAGCGCTGATGCGCCGAGTTGGGCGAGCAGGGGACCTCCCAGCGGCCGGGCGCCGTCGGACACCATGTCCGTGGCGAGGCTGACGAGGCCGAACGCCACCACTGTGCCCCATTGCGGGCGCCCCCGCAGGCCTCGCCGTCCGCCGGTCCGTGCCGGCGGACTTTCCTGCTGCCGGGCTGGCAGCCTGCGGCCGGGCCGTTCCATTCCCTAAGGCTCGCCGACGACCCGGAAAAAGACAATACGCAGGTCAGGGCGCTGTGCCCCTGCCGTGGCGCGGGAGGAAATATTGGGCGAGGTGGACCGTTTTCGGCATCTGCTTGGTACTTTTTGAGAGCCGATCCGCATTGTGCGGGCCGGGGGGACCCACACCGACGGATTGAAAGGCTTCACAACCATGAGCTCACCCCAATACCAGGGCTACGCGCCCGCATCCGCGAAGACCAACGGTCTGGCCATCGCGGCACTCGTTTCATCCTTCTTTATCAGCCTGCTCGGGATCATCCTGGGTCACATCGCCCTGAACCAGATTAAGACCACCGGTGAAAGCGGCCGTGGCCTGGCCATCGCCGCACTGGTCATCGGCTACGCGTCGATCGCCTTTACGGTGATCTTCCTCGTTGTAGTCATGGGCACTGCGGCCGCAAACCGCTAAGACTCGGCAGACGGCCCCCTCCGGCACCGGCCGGAAGGGGCCGTTTGCGTCCCGCCTGCCGCCCCGGGTCACCAGGGCCGCACCCGCACGCCACTCTCAGGAGGAACTGTGAAGCTGCTTTCCAACCCGTCCCGCCACGCTGGCCATCGACCTTCCGTGCCTGCCGCCCTTCTTGGAATTGCGGTGGCTGCCGGGCTGGCTTTCGCCGGCGTCGCCGTGGCCGCGCCGCCCCCGGCCATCGCCGCAACAACCCCGGCGCCGACCGGCTGGCTGCACACCTCCGGCGGCACGATCCTGGACTCGAACAACGCCCCGTATACGATCAAGGCAGCATCCTGGTTTGGCATGGAAACTCCTGACTGCATGCCGCACGGGCTATGGGGGACCCTGACCATTGACGACGCCCTGGCCAACATCAAGTCAATGGGCTTCAACACCGTCCGACTGCCGTTCTCCAACGAGTGCCTGGCCGCGACGTCCATCAAGGGGAACCTGAATTACTGGGCCAACCGCGCCTATGGGCTTGAGGGCAAGACGCCCCTGATCCTGATGGACACGGTGATCGCCCGCGCCAAGGCCAACGGCCTGCAGGTCATCCTGGACCGGCACCGGCCGTCTTCCGCGGACCAGTCCCCGCTCTGGTACACATCCGCCTACCCGGAGTCGAGGTGGATCGCGGACTGGAAGATGCTCGCCGCGCGTTACAAGACCGATCCCACTGTCATCGGCGCCGACCTTCACAACGAGCCCGCCGGAGCTGCGACCTGGGGCGGGGCCGCCGCCACCGACTGGCAGGCCGCGGCCACCCGCGGCGGGAACGCCGTCCTGGCCGCCAACCCCAACCTGCTGATCATCATCGAAGGCATCGAGAACCAGGGCAACGGAACCTCCACGTGGTGGGGCGGCGGCCTGGCCGATGTGAAGAACAAGCCGGTCACCCTGGCCACGCCCAACCGCGTGGTGTACTCCCCGCACGACTACCCGGCGTCGCTCTTTGCGCAGAAGTGGTTCAGTGATCCCACCTACCCCAACAATCTGCCGGCCGTCTGGGATGCCAACTGGGGCTATATCCAGAAGCAGGGCATCGCCCCAATCCTGCTCGGCGAGTTCGGGACCGCGCTGCAGACCACATCGGACCAGCAGTGGATGGCGAAGATTGTCTCCTACCTCGGCACCAACTCCATGAGCTTTGCGTACTGGGCGTTTAATTCGAACAGCGGCATCACCGGTGGCCTCGTCCAGGCAGACTGGCGCACCCCTGAGGCCGCCAAACTGGCCGCGCTGGCGCCCATCCTGAAGAACACCCCGTCCCCGACAGTATCGCCGACGGCGTCCCCGTTGCCGATTGTCACGGCGTCCCCGACGGCGACCGTCACCGCAACACCAACGCCCACAACCACTGCGACACCAACCATCACTGCATCGCCGTCGCCGTCGGCGACGGCGTCAGCGTCTCCCGTGCCGACGTCGGGCGGGTCCATCAGCGCGGTCTGGAAACTGACCAGTTCGTGGACCGGCGGCTACGTGGCCAACATCGAGGTCACCGGGCTCCGTGCGGCCGCCGGCTGGAGCGTGAGCTGGCCCGATGCCAATGTCACCCGGGTGGCCAACTCCTGGGGCATCACCTGCACGGTCATTCCCAGGGTGTCGGTGACCTGCAGCGGATCGGACTGGGCCACCAAGATCGCCGCCGGCCAGAAACTGTCCGTGGGCCTGCAGGTGGACTCGCTGATGGCTCCCGTCAACCCGGTGCTGACCCTGAAATAGCCGGACCAGCCCGGCTCGTCGCCGTCGGCGTCATTATCTCGAATGCTTGCTCGGCCACCTACAAGGTCAGGGCGGTCGACCGGAACGCGAAGATCGCCGTCCGGGTCACCGGGTCGCTTCTTGGCTACACGACCGCGTCCCGGGACAGCGGCGCGTTCATCGCACGCTGAGCGCCGCCCTCCCTTGGTGGTTGGGCTGCCGGACGTATCGACAGATGTGCCGAAACCGGCGCATGGTTAAGGCCAGCGGCGGGCCCGAGTTTTCTCTTCTGCCAGCCTCCGTTGCCGCACTTCTTTGGGGGATAACTTGAAGAAACGCACCACGCGCCTGCTGGGCACCGCGACCCTGACGGGCATACTCCTCACGACCGCGGCCTGCGCCGACCCGCAGGCGAGCACGCAACCGATCTCCACAACCCCGGCTGCACCCGCTGCAACGATTACCGCTGCCGACTCTGCCCGGGCCGCAAGCGAGACCACGTCTCCGGCCCCCGCCCCGGAGACACCCCGGGCTGCAGCATTGCAGACGTTCACGTTCCCGGACGGCCACATTTCGTTTATTCACCCGGCCGGCTGGACGGTCAAGGTCAAGCCTGGTCCGGCGCTCAACGCGGAAGCCCAGAAGAACTCATTCGAAGCGATCATCTCGGATGCGTCCGGTACAGGATTGGCCCGCATGTATAGCGGCATGTACGGCGACGGCGCCGCCGGGCCGGCAAGTCGGACCATCCTGGATCACGCACCGGCGCCCGGCGTTACCAACATGGCGGGGGAAGCCACAGAGTTCGGCTTCGCCTATGACGAGTACCCGGGGGCCACCGGAGGCCCTTATTACTTCATGGACGTCCGGAACGCGAGGGAATTCCTGGCAACCACCGACTCCTCCGGTTCCAGCCAGATCCGGCTGCCCAACGGCGTCCTGAGCGCCTGGGTCGTTTTGTCCGATGCGCCGTCCACACCGGCTTTTGCTTCCCCGGCCGAAGCGAAAGCCTGGATGGGCACAGAGCGCTACGCGCAGCTGAAGGCGATGCTGCTGAGCCTGCACTACGCCTAGGCAGAGGGTACCGTCAGTCCATGAGAGATCATGTCCGCTGGGCCGACGGAGCATGGTCGTTGCTTGTCCTGTTCGCTGTTGCGGTGACGGCGTGCGGGCTGGCCGAGTCGTTCAGCCTCATCGTCAGGTCACCCACGGACGCGGAAGGGCACGGCCTGGTATTCCTCGGATCTACGGCGTTCGCGGCGGCGGCCGTGTGGGCGAGGCTGAGGCGAAGGCCGCTCTGGGTGTCGATTTTGACGGCGCTGCCCGCAGTGGTCGTCGGAGGGTTGTCCGCGGAAAATCCTGACGGGCTCTACGCCCATTTGGCGGGGCTCTTCCTGGTCCCCGCAGCGCTGAGCGCGATGCTGGCGGACCTGCTGTTCCCCGACCCTCAAATTTTGCCGGCCTGGGACGCCGAGGCCGATCCCGCCAACTGATTCCTGTGCCACCGCTGTCAGTGCGGCCAGCAACTCGCGCTTCTTCGCGACGGACGACGGGAACGCGTTGTGAACCTGAATGATTGGCATCCGCCGAGACTCGCACGATGCCCGGCGAGCTCAAGACTGACAGCGCCCAGGGCTCTTTCACCGCCGACGCGGACGGGCTCCCGCGTAACCCTGAAAGTACGGATCGGGGCTGTATCCGACTGAGAAATTCCCTAAGGCCCGGTTGCGGAGGAAGCCCGGCGCTGAGACGCTAGCCGGCTTCGCTCTGGATACGGTCCTTTACGCTTTGAGGCATGGTCGAGCACGCGTCGTCGTCGGCGCGCCGGTCAGCATGACTGTCGGCGGTGTCGGTGATACCGACCGTTGCGACGGCCGCCTGCCACCCGCCCAGACCGGTGATCTGCCGCGGCACCCAGACGTTGGCCGCCCCGTTCACCAGGTTCCAGACGGCGGGGTGGACGCCATCGCCGAGGTAGATTCCACCGTTGGGGTCTCTCCTGACCAGATCCGGCAAGGGCAGGACGCCCATCAGTTGAGCAGACTGGTAGTCGGACATGTTCCACGGCGGTGTTCCGAAGTAGTACCAGCTGGCGGCGCAGACGCCGTACAGGTGAGGGCCGAACTGGGCATAGTTCAGGTAGAGCTCCAAAGCCCGTTGGGGGCTCAGCGTGTAACTGAACTGGGTTGCCAGGACGGCCTCGATGCCTTTGCGGGCGGCGCTTTGGTCGTCCCAGAGGAAAATGTTCTTGACCAGCTGCTGGGGGATGGTGGAGCCGCTCGGGTCGGGCTTTCCCTGGAAGTACGCCTGCGCCCTGGCCTGGAAGTCTCCTAGGTCGAAAGCGCCAGAGCGGGTGCCGAGCTGTTCGTCTTCATGGGCGATTGTCGCGGCGAGCAGGTGCCGGCTGATGTGGTTGATCGAGACAAACTGGTAGACGTTGGGCTCGCCGGCCTCCAGCATGTAAGCAGTGCGCGGCAGGGTCACGCCCATGCTGAACATAAACGCAATGATCTGGACCAGAACCAGCGGGGCGATCAGAGCCAGCAGGAGTTTGCGGCGCCACCTCCGCTTAGGACGCTTGCCGGGATGACCGACCGGAGGGCCAGGCTGCTTAGCTTGATCCGGCTCCACCGCAGGCGGGCTTACAGTCGGCGACGCAGGCTCCTGAGACGCCGGGGCCCCGGGCACCGGGTAGCTGACAACTTTCGCCGGCGCTTCCTCCGGTCCCTCAGTAGTCCACAGGCCAGGCTGACCGTCCTGCGAGGTTGGGCCCGGCACCGGGTAACTGACGACCTTCGCAGGTGCTGTGCCCGGACGGCCAGATCGCGGAGGGTGGTCCGGCGGTGGCCGCCGCGGCGGGGTAGGTGATGTCGGGTTGTCCATCAGTTTGCCTTCGCTGCTCGCTCCCGGATAAATCTCAAAGAGATGAAGGATGGGACGAAATTCTACCGGGCAGTCCTGGGAATTGTTCTCAGCCGGCTACGCGGTGGGCGCCGCTGCACACCTGGAGTTCAAATTAAGTCCGTGACCGGAGGAGCGCCGGCGGGGCTGGTGAGGGTCCGGCCGCACTCGGCGCGCTCGGTGCGGTCATAAGGGCATCCCACGGCCACCAGCAAAAAACCCCGTATCCCCGCTGAATCAGCGGAAATACGGGGTTCTTCCCGAGCTTCCTGCCAGAATCGAACTGGCGACCTTCTCATTACGAGTGAGACGCTCTACCAACTGAGCTAAGGAAGCAACCACATGAAAGCCCGGCGAACCGGGCGGATCATGCAAGAGATAACTGTAATAGAGTCCCGGCGTCCGGGTCAAAATGAGCGTCCGCGGCCGCCCGCCGGCCCAGCAAACCGTGCCGAGCAGACGCTACCTAGCAGACGGTGTTGTCCGCCGGAGTCTTGCCGTCCACGAGGTAGTCATCGACGGCGTTGCCGATGCAGCTGTTGGAGCGGCCATAAGCCGTGTGGCCCTCGCCCTTCCACGTCAGCAGCGAGGCATTCCCGAGCTGCTTGCGCAGGGAGCTGGCCCATTCGACGGGGGTGGCCGGATCGCCAGTCGTTCCCACAACGACAATGGGGGCCGAACCCTTGTACTCCACTGGGGCCGGGGTCCGGACGTTTTTGTATGGCCAGTCCATGCAGTTAGTTCCGCCGTAGGCGAAGTAGTAACCCAGGGTGGGGGAGAGCTGGCGCAGCTTCTGGTCCTCGGCCCGCATGGACGCGGTGTCGGTCACCATGGGGTAGTCCAGGCAGTTGATGGCGTTGAAGGCGAAGGAGCTGTTCGACGTGTAGGTGCCGCTGGGGTCCCGGTCGGCGCCGAAGTCGGCCAGCTGCATCATGCCCGTGCCGTCGCCGGCCAGGGCCTGGCCGAGCGCCCGGGTGAGGATCGGCCAGTTGTCATTGTTGTAGAGCGGGATGATGAGGCCGCTGACAAACGTCGACCCGGAGACCTTCCGGCCGTCCTTCGACGGCAGCGGGTTGGCCTCCGCGGCGTTGATCGCGTTGCGGATCTGCTGGACGCCGTCCTCGGCGCTTCCCGTCATCGGGCATCCGCTGGTCTGCTGGCAGTTGGCAACGTAGGTGTGCAGGGCCTTGTCGAAGGCCACGGTCTGGCCGGCAGTCAGTTCCTCGTAGCTCAGAGACGGATCCAACGCGCCGTCGAGGACCAGCCGGCCGACGTTGTCCGGGAACAGCGACGCGTAGGTGGCGCCCAGGAGCGTCCCGTAGGAGTAGCCGAGGTAGTTCAGCTTGGCGTCGTTGACCACACCGCGGAGGATGTCGAGGTCCTTGGCCGCGCTGACGGTGTCGATCTGGCCCAGGACCGGCCCGGTATTTTCTGCGCATTTGGCTGCGATGGCCTTGTTGTCGGCCAGGGCCGCTTGCAGTCCGGCATCGGTGTCCAAGGCATAGGTCTTGGCACGGGACGCGTCACGTTCCGCGTCCGTGAGGCACGTGACCGGGGCGGAGCGCTTCACGCCGCGGGGGTCGAAGCCCACGATGTCATAGGCGGACCGGACCTTCTCCGAAATGTTGGTGTTGGCCGCGTCCCTGACGAAGTCATAGCCCGATCCGCCCGGGCCGCCGGGGTTGACCAAGAGGGTGCCCTTCTTGTTGCCCTTCGTGGGGAGCTTGATGGCGGCGAGTTCGATGTGGTCACCGTCAGGCTTGCTGTAGTCCAGCGGGACCTTGATTTTGGCGCACTGGAAGCTGCTCTCGCACGGCTTCCAGTCGATCCGCTGGGAGTAGAAGCTGCGCAGTTCCGCGGGCGCCGCCGCAGCGATCGACGGGTCCGCCTGTCCCGATGCGGCCCCCGACGTTGCGGCACCCGAGCCGCCGCCGCTGCCACCACCGAAAAGGCTGCACGAGGCCAGTGTCACGGCCAAGGCCGCGGCGCCGACGGCCCGCATGCCGATCGCCAGGGATCGGGATCTTGCGGACTTGGGTCGAGCAGGCTTCATGCGGATCTCCTTGGAGGATAGGAACGAAAGCGATGGTGTCGGTGGAGTGGCCGCGGCCATCAAATCAGGCTGGAGGCCATGGACTCAATCGCCAGCAGCGGAGCCACGTTGGTGGTGGTGATCCGTTTGCGGGCCTTGTTGATGGCGTCCATGCGGGCAAGGGTCACTTCGGCGGTGGAACGGGAAGCGAAGTCTTCGAGTTCGCTCCGGAGTTCAAGATTGACCAGTTCCACGGCGTTCCCCATCTGGATGATCAGGACATCCCGGTAAAAGGACAGCAGGTCCGTCAGCGTGCGGTCAAGGGAATCGGTGATCGAGCGCTTGGCGCGGCGTTTCTGGTCATCCTCGAGCTGCTTGACCTGGCCCCGCATGGCCGGCGGCAGCGTGCCGGTTTCGGGTGCCCCGAGGGTGGCCAGCAGCGCCGCTTTCTCGGCGGCGTCGCGCTCGTCATTGGAACTGGTGGCTTCCTCGGTGGCGATCTTGACCAGCTTCTCCGCCATCATGACCGCCGCCGTGACACCACGCAGGGACAGCGGAAAACGAACGGTCTCCAGGCGGCGCTCACGGGCCTCCGGGTCCCGGGCCAGGCGGCGGGCGATCCCCACGTGGCTCTGCGCCGCCCGGGCAGCGCGCTCGGCAACCGCCGGGTCCACGCCGTCGCGCTTGACCAGCAGGGCCGCGACGTCGGCGGCCGGCGGAAGCCGCAGCGCCACCGGACGGCAGCGGGAGCGGATGGTCACGAGGACATCGGCGGGGGAGGGGGCACAGAGCATCCAGACGGTGCGGGGTGTGGGTTCCTCAATGGCCTTGAGCAGGACGTTGGTGGTGCGCTCGGCCATCCGGTCCGCGTCCTCCACCACAATGATCCGCCACCGGGCCGACGACGGCCGGTTCCCTGCCGTGGACACGAGCTCGCGCGCCTCATCAATGGTGATGGTGACCTTTTCGGTGCGCACGAACGCGACGTCGGAATGGGTTTCGCCGAGAATGGTCAGGCATGCCGGGCACTCGCCGCACCCGCGCTGGCTGACGTCCTCCTGGTCGCAGTTCAGGGCCGCGGCGAAGGCCTTGGCGGCGTTGGAGCGGCCGGAACCGGGCGGACCGGTGAATAGCCACGCATGCGTGAGGCCTTCGCCCTGGGCCGCCTGGCGCAGCTGGGCCACGACGGCGTCCTGGCCCTGGAGGTCGTCCCAGACGGTCATGCCGTGCTGCTTTGGGCGACGGCCAGCAGGGATTCGACGCGCTCAAAGATTCGTGCGGCGAGTTCGGTGACGGGCAGACGGGCCGGAAGCACCAGATACGCCTCGGGCCGGGCGGCGGCCAGGTCCAGGAAAGCTGCCCGGATCTTGGCGTGGAATTCGTCGGCTTCGGACTCGAGGCGGTCTTCGGCGGCATCGCCGGCGGTGCGTCGCTGCCGGCCGACGGCGGGGTCGACATCGAGCAGTACCGTGAGGTCCGGCTGCAGGCCTGACGTCGCCCAAGCGTTGATGTCCCGCACCGCCTCCGTCCCGAGGCCGCGCCCGGCGCCCTGGTAGGCGACCGAGGAGTCAATGTACCGGTCCGTGAGGACGATCTCGCCGCGTTCCAGGGCCGGCCGGATAACCTGGCTCGCATGGGCCGCCCGTGACGCCGCGAAAATCAGGGCCTCGGTATGGGCATCGATGTGGCCGTGCCCGTGATCCAGCACAAGGGAACGCAACTTCTCGCCGATCGGCGTGCCGCCCGGCTCCCGGGTCCGCAGCACCGTGAAGCCGCTCGATTCCAGGGCTTTGGCGAGTTCAGCCGCCTGGGTGGACTTGCCGGCGCCGTCTCCGCCTTCGAAGGCAATGAACAGTCCGGGCAACAGACCGGGCAACTGTTGAGGGGACGCTCCGGGGCTCTGGGTAGTCACGGTTCTAGACTACCGACAATCACCGACACCAGAGTCTGCGGCGTAACGGCTTGGGTGCCCTGAGCGGCTCACACGTACCCTGTCTCCATGAGTCTTTCTGAAGAACTGGCCGCAACGCTTTCGCCGGAATCCTTGGTCGTGGCAGCAGGGCGCCCGCCGCGCACCCGCGACGAACCGGTCAACCCGCCGCTGGTGCTGTCCTCCACGTACTTCGGCACCGGACCGCTGGGCGACGGCGACCGCGGCTACGGCCGCTATTCCAACCCCACGTGGGATCCCTTCGAAGAGGCGCTGGGCCAGTTGGAAGGCGCAGACCTGCCGGGCCTGCTCTACGCCTCGGGACTCGCCGCCGTCAGCTCGGCCCTGTCTCTGGTGCCCGCCCAAGGCGTGCTCGTGATGCCGTCGCATAGCTATGCGGGCTCGGTCACCATGGCCACCGAACTGGCGGCCAAAGGCTTCCTCGAATTGAGGACGGTGGACATCGCCGACACCGACGCCGTCCTGGCCGCGCTCGCCCCGGCCGGCGGCCGTGCCGCCAGCATGCTGTGGCTGGAGAGCCCCACCAACCCCATGCTCGGCATCGCCGACATGCGGGCCCTGACCGCCGCGGCACACGAGGCCGGTGCGATCGTGGTCACGGACAACACCTTTTCCACGCCGCTCGTGCAGCAGCCCCTCAGCCTGGGCTCCGACGTCGTGCTGCATTCGGTGACAAAGTACCTCTCCGGGCACTCCGACGTCGTGCTCGGCGCCCTCGTGACCTCCGACGCCGGTCTCCGCGCCGCGTTGCTGCACCACCGCACCATCCACGGCGGGATCGCCGGACCGTTTGAGGCATGGCTGGCCCTGCGCGGGCTCCGGACCCTGGCACTGCGGATCGAGCGATCGCAGGCCTCCGCGCAGATCCTGGCCGAGCGGCTGGCCGGTCATCCGCGGGTTGCCGCCATCCGTTTCCCCGGTCTGTCTTCGGACCCCGGCCACGAGCGTGCCAAGGCCCAGATGAAGGGATTCGGGTCCATCCTGTGTATCGAGGTGGCACCGGGACGTGGTCACGGGGGCAGCCTTAGCGGCGCGGCGGCGGCGGACCGCATGATCCGCGCCCTCCACCTTTGGCTTCCGGCCACGTCCCTGGGCGGGGTGGAGTCCCTGATCGAACGCCGGCGCCGGCACACGGCCGAGCCGGAGAGCGTGCCGGACAATCTGGTCCGGATGAGCGTGGGAATTGAAAACGTGGAAGACCTTTGGGCCGATTTGGAGCAGGCGTTGGGGACGCTGGACGGCTAGGCTGGGGGAGTGGACGGACGCTTACTCATTTTCTATGTCGAATCCGGGATCTACCTGGTCCTGGCGATCGTGGCCTTTGCCTTGGAGGCATGGGCGTTTTTCGACTGCCTCCGGCACAAGGCCAACGCGTTCGAGGCCGTATCGAAACGGACCAAGACCTTCTGGCTAGCCTTGACCGGCGGCGCCTTCGCCGTGGGCCTCTTCTCCCTGCTCGCGCAGCTGGGAAGCGGCGGCGGAGCCAGCTCGCTCGGCATTTTCGGGCTTGCCGCCGTGACAGCGGCGTCCGTCTATCTCGCCGACGTTCGCCCCGCGGTCAAGGACGCCGGCCGCGGCCGCAACATGGGCCCCTACGGCCCCTGGTAGTCCCCGTCGGCCCCCTAAGCTCGCAAGCTCGCTGAGGGAACCCTGCCGCCGTGGGCCCACCCGCCGGCCCCCTAAGCTCGCAAGCTCGCTGAGGGAACCCTGCCGCCGTGGGCCCACCCGCCGGCCCCCTAGGCTCGCAAGCTCGCTGAGGGAACCCTGCCGCCGTGGGCCCACCCGCCGGCCCCCTAGGCTCGCAAGCTCGCTGAGGGAACCCTGCCGCCGTGGGCCCAGGCTAATTCCCCGGCGCCACAGCGTCCCAGCCCACCGTGACTTCGCCCAGCCGCCACCGCGACGGGCCGTCTTGGACGGGCCAGCCGGCGTCGAGCAGCGCGCGGCACATCGCCGACCAGCGCTGGCGGTTGCCGAAGGACGCCAACGGTGCCGCCTCCAGCCAGGCCTGATCCATCGCCTGAAGGTAGGCGTGGATCTTTTCGCCGGGCACGTTGCGGTGGATCAGGGCCTTCGGCAGCCGTTCGGCGACGTCGGAGGGCAGCGCGAAGGCGCCAAACCGCATGGACACGCTCAGGCTCAGCGGCCGCATGGCGTCGAGCGCCACCCAGGCGGCGCGCCGCCCGATTTCATCGCACGTGCCGTCGACGAACAGCCCGCCCGGGGCGAGGCGGTCCTGCACGAGCCGCCAGATGCCCGGCACGTCGGCTTCCTCGTACTGCCGAAGCACGTTGAAGGCCCGCACCAGCACAGGATCTCCGGCCACAGGCAGCTCAAAGCCGCCTAGCTGGAAACTCAGGCCGGGTCGTTCCAGTGCCTGGGCCTGCCGGACCCTTTCCGGTTCGATTTCGATTCCCACCACCCGCACGTCCGCGCGGATCGTGGAGAGTCGGTCAAAGAGTTCGACGGCGGTTGCCGGCGAGGCGCCGTAGCCGAGGTCGATGGCGAGGGGATCGGCCGCGGCGCGCAGCCGCCAGGCCTGCGGGCCGGTCAGCCAGCGGTCCACGCGGCGCATCCGGTTGGGGTTCGTGGTTCCCCGGGTCACGTTGCCCACCGGCCTGCCGCCGCGGACACCGCTTTTCGCCCCGCTCTGGTTCCGGGGGGCCAGCACCCGTTCAGCCTTTTGCACCACAGCCCCAGCCTATCGTTCGGGCTTCCACCATCGTGGGGTCAGATACAGGCCCCGCGATGGGCCGTATCTGACCCCGCGTCGCGGTGAAACGCACGCGGTGTAACGCTCTGCGCCCCCTGCGGGGGCTCGGCTAGGATAAAAACCATGACCTACAAGCTGATTCTGCTGCGCCACGGCCACAGCGAATGGAACGCCAAGAACCTGTTCACCGGCTGGGTGGACGTTGACCTGAACGACCAGGGCCGCGCCGAGGCGGTGCGCGGCGGTGAGCTCCTCGTGGAGAACAACATCCTCCCCGACATCCTCTACACCTCAAGGCTGAAGCGGGCCATCAACACGGCGAACCTGGCCCTTGAGAAGGCCGACCGCGGCTGGATCGACGTCAAGCGCGACTGGCGCCTGAACGAGCGCCACTACGGCGCCCTGCAGGGCAAGGACAAGGCCCAGACTCTCGCCGAGTACGGCGAGGAGCAGTTCATGACCTGGCGCCGTTCCTACGACACCCCGCCGCCGCCCTTGGCTGACGACTCCGAGTTCTCCCAGGTCGGGGACCCGCGCTATAAGGACCTCGGCGACGCCGTCCCGCGCACAGAGTGCCTCAAGGACGTCCTGATCCGGCTGCTGCCGTACTGGGAATCGGACATCAAGGCCGACCTCAAGGCTGGCAAGACCGTCCTGGTCACGGCCCACGGCAACTCGCTCCGGGCCCTGGTGAAGCACCTTGACGGCATCAGCGACGAAGACATCGCCGGCCTGAACATCCCCACCGGCATACCGCTGGTCTACGAACTGGATGAAAACTTCAAGCCGCTGAACCCGGGCGGCACCTACCTTGACCCCGAGGCCGCCGCCGAGTCCATCAAGGCCGTCGCCAACCAGGGCAAGAAGTAAGTAGTTCCCGCCCTGCGCCGAGCGCAAACCTACGCACAAAGCGCAGCACGGAGCGACGCGCAAGAGCTTAAAGAACAAACGACGGCGTCCGGTCACCCCCAAGGTGACCGGACG